>JASMLX010000022.1 GCA_030748495.1 Candidatus Poribacteria bacterium
CTTAAATCTGAGTCAGAATAAATTAAGAAATCTCCCAGCTGAGATCAACCAACTGTCCAAACTTCAATCTCTCAACTTGTATCAAAACCGATTCCAGAAATTCCCTGAAGTAGTTACCCAATTATCAAATCTACGAGTACTTCATTTGGACGATAATCAAATTAGATCTTTACCAGTAACGATTAAGAATCTAATTAAACTAGAACAACTATGGTTGGGTGGGAATTTTCTCAGACAACTACCGATTGAATTAGGCCAATTGACATCTTTAACCGAATTACATCTAGGTAGAAACATAATACATCAAGTTCCATCTGAATTGAGTAATCTAAAGAGATTAGTTTCACTCAATCTGAGTCAGAATTGTTTAACTGACATACCATCACAGATTCTGGATTTACGACAATTAGAGATACTTAATTTAAATGGGAATGTAAGAAGTCAGATTGTGACTGATTTCGGTAAACTATTGACCTACCGAGAACAGATGGAACAGGCAGTAGAACGAGCAGAAGTTGCACAAGAACAGGCAGAGAATGCCAACCGAATCAAAGGTCAATTCCTGTCACAAATGAGTCACGAACTCAGGACTCCGATGAATGGAGTGATCGGTTCTCTGGACTTGATTGATCAACAAACATTAAATCCTGAACAGATACAACACATTGACCGAGCAAAGAACTCAGGACAACATCTACTGACGGTGATCAATGAGATCCTCCAGTTCTCCGAGTTAGAGACAGGACAAATAACTTATCAATCAGACCCATTCGATTTAGTCCAGACCTGTCAACAGGTTCTAGAAATCTTACTTCCTCTTGCCCAACAGAAAGGAATCCAACTCAATCTGGATTACCCCTTGATGATCTCAGGTGGGTGGTTGGGTGATCAGCAAAAGATCAAACAGGTAATGCTCAATCTGTTGGGTAATGCCATCAAGTTCACCGTAGTGGGTGAGGTGAAGTTAAAACTTAGTACCACCAGTAACGGAATCAGAGTTGAAATCACTGATACGGGGATTGGCATTGCCGAAGATCAGATAGAGAATATATTTGAATCCTTTACCCAGGTAAGTCAGGGTCACAGTCGTAAGTTTGGTGGAACAGGCCTGGGATTGAGTATCAGTCACAGGTTTGTACAAGGGATGGCTGGAGAAATAGGAGTAGAGAGTCAATTAGGACAAAGGTCAACCTTCTGGTTTGAGTTACCCCTAGAACGGACTGATCTGACACTACCGCAACCCGAGGGCAAGACAGCAGAACTGACTGATTTATCGGCTAAGAGAGGTCTGGTGGTTGATGATGATCTGATCAACCGAGTTATTGCCCGAAAAAATCTGGAAAACTTAGGGTGTGTAGTAGATGAAGCCGTCGATGGCAAAGATTGTCTGACCCAGTACCCGCAGCAGCAATACGACTTGATACTAATGGATTTACAGATGCCGGAAGTCGATGGATACCAGGCAACCCAACAGATCAGGCAGTTGGAACAGTCATCTGGACTCAAAAGGGTGATAATAGTGGCATTGACGGCAAGTGTGGTCGGAAAGGTGTGGGAAAGATGCAAATCAGCAGGAATGGACGGATATGTAGGGAAACCGTTTCAAGCAGAAGAACTAATGGAACAGTTGAATCAAGTGATGGATTGATTTCTCGAAATCTAATTACCTGCCAAGAATTCCCCCAATTATCCCTTTTAGGCTTCAACCAACCCAAGATACTTTCCTATTTTTTTAACACTCCCCCTAAGACCAAGTATTAAAAGTTTCCGTGGGGTAACGATGAAAGCGTTGCTACTGGTTCCTGGAAACTGCGTTGTGCCACTTCGCTCTCCCACCAACAACCTGTCGCATGGTGGGATCCATACACCGCCGTTCGGCCTCGTCCGTATCTTCATGGCCAGTCCAGCGACTGAGCACGGACTGAGACCGCCAAGCCGTGAGTTTTCGTTCCCACCAGGTGTGTCATACGAAGACCAGTGCCTCGACCTCACCCTGCTTCCCAGCCTTACCAGATTGCCCAATGATGTCCTTCCAATACCCATAATTATCCTCAGATCGAAAACCACAAAGGCATAAAGCGGGTGGTTAGTGCTAAGATCGGATAACTTTGTCATCATGCATCAAGTAGTTACAATCCAACGAAATCAAGACCATAATCATGCCCGTTAACGCTCGTTTCAATTAAGTAAAAGTAAGTAAAAGCCTGTTTAGGTTGGACGTTTTATTTTTACCGACAAACTTCTGATTCATTTTTGTCATTAGATTTGGGCTGGTTCGCTGTCATTTTTCTCAACTGCGAATGGTAGCAATTTGGCACCTTTATTATTTTTTGATATAATTGTATAGCACGGCCAGAGGCTGCAGTAGAGAAGGCCATATTCTAGACGCTATAGAATGCGTTAAGCATCACACGATCATAACAAGATAAGCGGAAGGACATCATGCGAATCGATTCTCATGTGCACGTGTGGACCCTCGGTGCTCCACCCTATGCTCACAATGACGACATGTCAACCCAACGGCCCGAATCTCCTGGCTTAGTAGAGAGCCTGATCCGCTACATGGATCTCAATCAGATTGATCGAACCGTGCTTATCCAGTGTATGTATCACGGATACGACAATAGTTATCTATGCCATTGTCTCCGGCGATTTCCGGACCGTCTGCACGGGGTGGCATTGCTGGATCCTCGTCAACCGGATGCGGCGGAAAAACTGGAGCGTTTGTATCGACAGCATGGAGTGCAGGGCATGCGGTTATATCCGATCCGGGATGAAGATGCATCGTGGCTGTCAAGTAGCGGTCAAAATTCACTCTGGCAGACAGCGCGGCAACTGAGGATTCCCTTTACCTGGTTTGGATATTCCCGTCAGATTCCGCTGTTGGAACCAATCCTACAGCGATTTCCTGAGGTGAAGGTGATAATTGATCATCTGGGCGAGCCCCGCTTATCCGAAGGCTTGGATGGCGATTTCAGTTTGCTGTTGCAGGCCGCCCGACATCCCAATCTCTATGTTAAGGCCACCCGGATCGACGGCATTTCTGACCAGCCTTGGCCGCATCAGGATGTCCACCCTTACATCAAAGCAGTATTTGAGGCTTTTGGCCCTCAGCGCATGCTAGGGTGTACCGGTTTTCCGGAAAACCCGCAGCGTGGAGAGGCGGTTGGTTTTCGGGTTATTGAAGAGGGTTTGGATTTTCTCTCGGCCGAGGACAAGTCGTGGCTGCTGGGAAAAACAGCGGATGCCCTCTATGGCAGGAGTTCAGATTGAGTAGGACTTGGAAACATACCAGCCGGCCTACTAGAGCGACCCGGAGACCGCGGTTTTCCAAGGCCGGCCACCAAAGTTCCAATTTTAATGAGGATCAAAACGGAAGGAGAATAAGCCAATGAGTCAAACATATCGAGTCGGCATCATCGGATGTGGCGGTATGGGAAAGAGCCACGCCAGTACCTATACACAAAATCCAGCTACAAGGCTGGTAGCGGCAATGGATATCAGGCCGGAATCGGCCAAAAAAACTGGCTGAAGAATTCTCCATCCCCGCTGTGTATACCGACTACAACGAAATGCTGAAAAAAGAGGATTTGGACATGGTCAGCATTTCGACATGGCAAGGGGTACGGGCTGAGATAACCGTAGCGGCAGCCAATGCGGGCGTTAAAGGGATTCTAGGTGAAAAACCGATGGCCGCATCCCTGGGCGAAGCCGACGACATGGTTGAGGTGTGCGAAAAACAGGGTGCCAAACTGGCCATCGGACATCAAGGGCGCTTCTCAGCCGTAAATACCGAGATCCGCAAGTTGATCCGAGATGGTGCCATCGGAGAGCCAACCTTGCTTCATCGACGGAGCAAACCTAATGCCGGCTTGCTGAATTATCGGCACCCACCTGATTGATGGCATGCGCTACCATTTATTAGACCCAGAAACGCTTTGGGTCATCGGGCAAATTTCGCGCACCACCGACCGGTGGGAACGTCGCACCCGTTGTGAAGATTTGTGCACGGGTCTGATCTGCTTCGAAGGAGGGGCGAGAGGAGTCTATGAAAGTGATCTCCCTCAGCCGCTTCTGCCAGCGGCTACGGTTTACGGCACAACAGGGCAAATTAAGGCCATGGAAGGTGACGTTTTACTTCAGAATGACAAAGCAAGCGGGTGGAAGGAAATACAGCCACCGGCAGAGGGCAGCGATCAGTTGCAAGAATTAGTCGATTGGATGGAGGGGAAGATTGCGGAGCACCGAAGTAGCGGGCAGCAGGCACGATATACAATGGAAATCATGATGGCCATATACGAGTCACTGCGTATCAAAAATGTGGTTGAAATGCCGCTCAAAACCAGAGAATCGCCCCTGGAATTAATGGTGGAAGATGGGACACTACCGGTGCTTAAGCCGGGACGTTATGATCTCCGCCACCCATTCCCGGAGCAGCAGAAGTGATACTATTTGTAGATCTAAAGACGACGAATTAAGTGACATATTGGAGTTTTTCGAAATTCCTGAGGTTAGAATGGCTATCAACACCGGGGCGGTGAATAAAACCAACGTTTGAAGCCATCTCCCAACAGCTATCAGAATTTCGAACCCAGACCAAGCCGGTCAGCCTGGGAGGCACGACCATGGGCGGTTAGTTAATCGAACAGGTAACAAACGAAGTCGATGTCACAACAAGAATAAGAGATAAATACGTCTGACATGAGAAGTGAAGCAGATAGTTTGCAGAGCAATTATATAGCAATGCGAATGATAGGTCAATAGGGGGTCAAAATTAGATGGTGTAAGGAAGTCAGTTGGGAGAAGAAAGAGACCACTGGAGGAGGAAAAAGGGTACTAACTGGTGCTGATACCCGCTTGATTGCCCCGTACACGAGTTATCTTTTGTCCGGGTATCAATAACTGTTTAGTTGCTTAGAACTTTCACTTCAGAATCACTATCTTGCGTGTAGGGAAAATAGATTTTTCGTTATACTTACATACCAGCTAAGTCAGCCTCAGTCAACCCAACTGTTAAAATGGTCGTCACAAAGCAGTCACAATCAGGACTTGCTTGATCAAATTAGCTGCCATTTTATGACCTAACTTTTTGCGACGTCGACTTGGTTCCTTCTTAATATTCCTACGTCGTTAGTTGAGTAAGGGCAAAATTGGCTGTGTAAGAAAAGCAATGTTCTATACGATAAAAACAAAACAGATTTAGGCGTAGACGATCATGTCGAAAAATTGTGTCAATGTAGCCGTTGTAGGTATGGGTATTGGTCGTCCTAATGGAACGGCTCTAGCCAACAACAAAAGGGGCAAAGTGGTTGCTCTCTGCGACCTGGATCAGTCCAGAATGGAAGATTTTGCCAAAGAATTGCCCGACTCGGTCAAATACTACACCGACTATAAGGAGATGTGCCAAGATCCAGATATTGACGCTGTTTTTGTCGGTACGCCTAACCAGTGGCATGTACCGATTGGCTTAGAGGTGGTCAATAATGGTAAGCATGTGATGATTACTAAACCTTTAGCTGATTCGGAGACGGCGGCAGAGGAGATGGCGGCTGCGGCTGATGAAGCCGGTGTGGTTAATATGATGTCGCTGTCTAAGCGTTTTGGCGATGGTTGTCGTCACTTGGGCCATCTGGCCCGAGACGGTTATTTTGGTGAACTCTACTATGCGCGCTCCCGCAGTGTACGCCGCAACGGCATTCCTGCCTGGAATCTGGGCTTCATCAAAAAAGGGGGTGGTGCTTTCCGGGACATGGGAGTTCACGCTTTAGACGCAGTTTGGTGGGTGCTGGGTACGCCTAAACCGGTACACGTTGTCGGCACTGCTGGAGCTAAGTTCGGTCCCTACGGTCGAGGCTATGGTTGGGGCCGAAAGTGCACAGAGGAGATTTTTCAGCAGTTTGAGGCTGACGACTATGCGGGCGGCTTTATCACCTTCGAGAATGGTGTGGGTCTGCAGATCGAGAGTTTCTGGGCGTCTCACCAGCCGAGCGAGTTCCAGATGGAACTATTTGGTACCGAAGCTGGAGCTAAATTCAAGCCGTTGATGGCTTACCGTTGCGATGATGACAAAGAAGAAGACATCAAATTGAAACCAACGGAGCGGATGCAGTCTTGGGACCGAATCGCGGATCACTTCATCAGCTGTATTTTGGACGGGACAGACTGTGAAGCCCCACTGAGGCACGGACTCATAGTACAAAAAATGATGGAAGGTCTTTTGCGAAGTGCCGAAATCAGATGCCCAGTAACTTTTGAGTAGACAGAACGGGAGGGCTTAGGCCGTGAATAAAAGTTGGTGCTTGTTGAATGCTATTGAAGAAAAGGAACGGGTACCAACTAGGACAGCTAATACCCGCCTGATACCCCCTACACCAGCTATCTTTTGCCCAGGTTTCAATAATTAAATCAGTACAAAATAGAGGCTCGCAGAGTCCAGCAGAAATAATTACAGTCTTTCAAAATGAAGTTGAAGATCTGATATAAACTCAAGAGGTCTCGTCTGAAACTCTTTCCTTTAGATTAAAACTTCAAAAATAATGTCAGTTTCAGCCTAATTTCTGAAAATGGAGTTAGGTATGGTGGCGAAATTTAAAGAGATAAAATTTCATTGATTTTCGTCTACTCTTCTCATCAAAAGCTTGAGTTTTTGTTCATCCAACCTGTTGTTTATTCTAACCTTGCTGCACAAATCTATGCCAAAGGGGCTTACTTTTTCATATATGTAATTTATCGACATTGGTGGCTAAACTGCGACTTTACCCTAAATATATCAGTGACAGAGTTAGACCTTGTGAGTCTCTAAACCACATGAAGTGGGGAAATCCAGCATTTATTAGGGTTAACGCGCTCTGACTATCGGGATGAGTAGTGTTTAAGGCTAAAGGGTAGCTAACATTGTTCTCACCCCCCTCATCAAACTGAAGGTGACAGGCAACTGATGTTGTAATTTACAACTTCAGATTCGTAGCAGCTAGAGTTTAGAGTTAGAATACCGAACAAAATCTAGATATAGAGGCGACGGATACGGGAAGAAGCGAAGTCTAGAACACTGACGACAACAACAATGACTAGGACGATAGCGGCGGTTTTGGCATAGTTAAAGCTACGAATCGCGTCCCACAGTAACATGCCGATGCCACCTGCACCAACCATCCCAATCACACTCGCCGAACGAACATTGGCTTCAAAACGATAGAGCGAGTAGGAAATCCAGAGAGGGATTACCTGTGGAATGATGCCATAGGTAATTTCTTCGATTGGCATTGCCCCTGTGGCGCGAATCCCCTCTACAGGTTGTGGATCGATGGCTTCGACCGCTTCGGAGAACAATTTGCTGAGTGTTCCTAATGTATGCAAACTCAGTGCTAGCACACCGGCAAAAGGACCCAACCCAACTGCTGCAATAAACAACATGGCAAAAACCATTTCGTTGACAGATCGGAGTAGATCCATCAACCGGCGAACAGGTTGCGTCATCCAGCTTGGGGAGATATTGGATGAGCAGATTAAGCCAAACGGAATTGCCCCCATAATAGCTAAAAATGTGCCCCAAACTGCAATCTGCAGGGTAATGATCATCTCCTGCAAATAATCGGGCCAATCGAGAAAATCGGGTTTTAGAAAGCCACTACCATACTCCAGCATATTACCTCGATTTTTCCACAGGTCGCCAAAACGAATTTCTGCCCCCTCGATAGAAAAGAGCAGAATTGCAACCAACAGCACGGTTGCCACAAAACAGGAGAGAATGGTACCTAATGGTGTTTTGGGAACTTCTAACCTGGCAGACGAATTGTTTTCAGCTGAGGTTAACAAGACTTAATTATCACCGCTCTTCAAGTTTTGGCCGTATGGCCTCAAAATCGACCTCTGAGTCTGAATCGTAGATCCAGCCTAACTGCTCAACCGATAGATCTTCAGACGATCCATCAAAGACAATTTCACCTGATTTGAGTGCCACAATCCGAGGGCAAAACCGGATGGCAAAGCTGATTTGGTGCAGGCTAACTACTACGGTAATACCGTCTTGCTGGTTTAATTCACCCAAGGTTTCCATCACCAAACGGGCAGATGCTGGATCTAGCGAAGCGATTGGTTCGTCGGCTAAAATAATTTTGGCTTGTTGTTGTAGGGTACGAGCAATTGCCGCCCGTTGTTGTTGTCCGCCAGACAGAGTACCGGCCCGTTGGCTAGCATGACTGGCTAAACCCACACGATCTAGGGCTTGCATAGCCTCCATCTTCTCGCTCCGCGTAAAAAGGTGAAATAGACTTCTGTAGCCAGGAATTTTTGCTAACCGACCAACCAACACATTTTTCAGCAACGACATCCGCTCGACCAGATTAAATTGTTGAAAAATAAATCCAATCTCGGCTCGGATTTTGCGAACATCAGAGCAAATCTGTCCTCCTGATTGCACTACTTGCCCCCAAACTTTGATTTGGCACTCAGAGCGTGCATCGCTGGCGATCAAGCCTGAAATGTGGCGGAGAAGGGTCGATTTCCCTGAACCGGAGGTACCGATCAAGCCAACCATTTCACCCGATTGAAACAACACATTGATCTCCTTCAGGGCTTGCAGATCACCAAAAGTTTTCCATAGGCTGATGATTTCTACCGCTGGTAGTTGATCAATCGATTTATTTGAATACGAAAGCAGGGGCTGTATTTCTTCGGCACTTACAGGCATAGTACAATCTGGGGCTTTCGAGAGGATTCGGATGCTAGCCTAGTTAGCACAGGCTAAATATCCAGCACAACTGCTTATTATAACATTTTCTGTTTGACCATTGTTATTGGGTTTGATAAAGTATACTAATCAGAAGGAGATCCGAGATGCAGAAAAGGCCAAACATATTGCTAGTTTTAGTCGACGATTTAGGGTATGGCGATCTGTCGAGTTATAGAGCACCAGATCTACAAACTCCCAACATCGACCAATTGGTCGTTAATGGCGTGAAATTCAATAATTTTTACGCTAACTGTCCTGTTTGTTCCCCAACAAGAGCCTCAATCTTGACGGGCTGTTTCCCAGATTTAGTCGGTGTGCCTGGTGTGATTCGGACACACGCTAATTCCAATTTCGGTTATTTATCACCCGAAGCCACGATGCTGCCGGAGGTTTTGAACCGGGCTGGCTACCACACCTCGATTATTGGCAAGTGGCATTTGGGGTTAGAGTCACCGAATACGCCAACGGAAAGAGGGTTCGATCACTTTCACGGCTTTTTGGGCGATATGATGGACGATTACTATACGCACTTACGGCACGGCAATAATTACATGCGCTACGGCCAAACCCAAATCGATCCAGAAGGTCATGCCACGGACCTTTTTTCGGATTGGGCCATAGACTATATTGAATCTCGACGTGAAAAATCCGATCCTTTTTTCTTGTATCTGGCTTACAATGCCCCCCACACACCGCTCCAACCGCCAAAAGAGTGGCTAGATCGGTTAAAAAAACGTCAGCCACAGATGCCACAAAATCGGCTTCATCTCGGTGCTTTAATTGAACATCTGGATCACGGTATCGGTCGGGTAGTCGCAGCTTTGGAAGAAAATCAGATAGCAGAGAATACCGTGATCATTTTCACCTCCGATAATGGGGGGGGATTAAACTTTGGTGCTAGTAACGCAAATCTACGGGGTGGCAAAGGAGAGATGTGGGAAGGCGGCATTAAAGAACCGATGTGCGTTGTCTGGCCAAACCAAATACAAGCCGGATCTACTGCCGATACAGTGGCACTGACAATGGATCTATTCCCCACCATTTGCGAAATTGCTGAAGTTGAATTTGAGCATCGGATTAACGGACAAAGTTTGTTAGCTGATATGCTAAATCAACCCACTACTATCGACCAGAATCGTGAGTTAGTTTGGATACGTCGGGAAGGAAACACTTTTGGCGGGAGAGCCTTTTATGCGATTCGGCAAGGACAATGGAAACTATTGCAAAATAGCCCTTTTGAACCACTCCAACTGTTTGATCTGGCAACTGATCCATTGGAAGCTAATCCATTAGATGAGCAACACCCACAATACCGCATTCTGTTCGATCAATTACGGGATCACATTATTCGGTCAGGATCTATACCTTGGCAGCGCCAGTCAACGACAGTTTAGGTTTCCCTATCTGACTTTCAGTTCAGGGTTGGCTCGTTGACAATGACATAGGGATTGTGTATACTTCTAATGTTTTTCAGGTATGTTGCGAATGGCGCGAAAAAGTAAGACTCAACGGTCGATGGCCAAAGGAAAGAAGCGCAAAAAGCTATTTTCATTGCGCAAGCAAAGCCACTCCAAAAATGAGAGGATTGGTCCTGATTTGATTCAAGATCGAATTCAGCAGAGCTTTGAATTAGCCAGTGAGCCCGAGTTGTTGGATTTGGCTTTTTCGCCGGATATAGTCCAGTCTCAAATCGTGTCGTTTTTGGATCAGCATCCTGACTGTGTAATCGAGGAACGAACTGATATCGCCCGTGATCCGGAGAAATTAGCAGATCTAACCACCTATTTTTCCAGCACACTACTGCCAGATCTATTGACTGACAATTTTATTTACCAGATGTCTCGTGCTCTAAAGGCTTGCGAGACACGATTGAAGATGATTGGGCAAAAAAATAAATCTGAAGCAGCTTTGATCACACGCTCGCTGATTGATATTTCGGACCAAGAAACCTTGCAGGAACATCCCCTGATTTTACGGATTGCATTTATGGCCTTAGATCAGGCGATTTTGGAACGGGAGAATCGGTCCTACCAACTGACGTTCTGTGGGCTATTGTTTGAACTGCTATACACGAACGAAATGATGGAGGGTTTTGTCGGTGGTGAACAGGGGTTTTACGCCAGATACTACGATAATAGCAACCTGACCACCAAAGACATTGCAATCGACTTAGCCAGTTTGCCCGCCAGAGCTCTCTACAAAAACTTTGATCCGCAGAAAGTCTATACCACGCTCCAAGAGAACACCGATTTCTGTCAGGTTGAAGATCAAGAACTAACCTGTCATAAATTTATCAGTGATGATCCACACCTCTACCTTGAGGTAGATCAGGAGCGCCTCCGATTGCACGCCTCATCGATGGACAGCTTAAACACCAGCATGGAAGCCATCGAAGATTTATGTGGAGACCAAATCTTTTTTCTGGCTAAAAGATTAGATCACACAACAAATAGTTACACAGAAAGGAGGTAAAGCAATGGCCAGATCGAAAAGTGGTCGAAAGCGACGTCGAACTCAAATCCGGCATCGTCAGAAAAGACAATTAAAAGCCAAGAAAGCTGCACCTAAAGAATAATCTGCTTCTAATTCGGGCAGCTTTCGATTTGTTAATTTAGTTGGACTTAGTCAAGTTTTTTTATGCAGAAGCCCTCAAATCGAATCCAGTGCTCCCCCTCCTCCGGGCCATTGTAACATTGGATGCTGACCTGATCGTTTTTAGGAGCGGGTAACTCACCAGTGGCAGCCGTCTTAAAATCAGACTCACCTTCTGGTCGATAGGTCGCTTCCCAAGAATCAGCGGTCACAATTAACCTCAAGCGGACGCTTTTGGTTGGCATTGGTTGTTTACCGGGAATAATATACAGGTCACCATCAATCAACTCTTTGACCTCTTTAAAGACAGGTGTCCCATCGTTGTACCAGGTAATTCCTGCTTGTTCGTACTGTTGGGTCGGAAGTGTGTGATTCGAAACCGTAACCTCAATTGCAAAGCTGCCCTGACTACGATCTGGTGCTGGGCGTAACAGGGCATTTTTAACCGTATCTGCCACTCCAGGCTCGACCCGGATCTCCAACCCACTATCTACGATACGCCAATGGTCAGGATGCTCCCGCAACCATAACCAACCTGCGTCTAAATTACCGTCGAAATTATCTTCAAAAATAATTGTTTCCTGAGATGAACTCATGTCCTCAAATACCTCTATACAAATCATCAGTAATTATAAAAGAAAACCGCAAAATTGAAAAGGAATTATTGAGTAAAAGAAGATTTTGCAATTTTGACCGGGCGCCTGCTAAACTTGTCGGCGAAGCGGCATTATCAAAACAGGATGAAAACTTCAGCTTTTGCTTGTGAGCACGTTAGTAACGTAATTATATTTTCTTGAACTAAATAAAGGAGTACATATTGGCTGACCAAAAAGCAACAAACATTATATGGCATCAGTCTGAAGTCAATCAGGCGGCCAGGGAAGAATTACTGAAGCAAAAAGGAGTCGTTATCTGGTTCACGGGCTTATCAGGCTCTGGGAAGTCGACCGTTGCTAATCAGGTCGCAAACGACCTCCATCAACTGGGCAAGCTAACTTATGTCTTGGACGGTGATAATATCCGTCATGGGCTAAACAAGAATCTCGGGTTTTCGCCTGAAGACCGCGAAGAAAATATTCGTCGAATTGGCGAAGTGGCTAAACTGTTCGTCGATGCCGGAGTCATCACGACTACCGCCTTTATCTCTCCTTATCGTAAGGATCGGGACAAAGCACGAGAGGTCTTGGAGGATGGTCGTTTTATCGAAGTTTTTGTAGATTGCCCGCTGGAAGTTTGCGAAAACCGTGATCCAAAGGGATTGTACAAAAAAGCACGGGCAGGTGAAATTAAAGGATTTACAGGGATTGATGCCCCCTACGAAGCCCCAGAAAAGGCCGAGATCGTGATTAATACCAATGACTTAGATCTGGCTGCTTCCACCCAAAAGGTAATCGACTATCTATCTGACAAAGGCTCATTGTCCTAACCTACTATTCCTAAATAACTAGCAGGTAATGGTCTTCTATCAACCTATACTCAATTGATAGAAGCGGGAACGGCTCTAGGCTAGGGTAATATTTCAAGGTGATCAATTGCCGTTTTCATTGCTTCCCTGACCACCTTTATCTCCCCTTTTCGTTTTCTTGCTTGATCCAAGTGGCCAATGACCGCTTTATCGCCGATTTTGGCCAGTGCTTCTGCTGCTAAAAACCGCACGCGATAGTTGTCATCCGATAAGGCAGTGAGTAGCGGCTTGACCGCATTTTGATTGCCATAAACTTTCAGTAATTTTGCACCATTGGCCCGTACCCGACTGTCTTCATCCCGCAGATCGTTGATATACCGTTTCATTAGAAACTCATCTGCATGATCTGGATCGATTTGGCTTAAGGCTACGGCTACATTTCGACGAACTAGATAACTCGGATTCGACAAGGCCGCCGTTAAGCTGGCAGTTGCTGGCTCCCCGATCTGAACTAATGTCCTAGTGATAGTAGACCTAAGTTCACTGTCTTGATGCTGAAGTCGCCGGATTAAATTTGGTACCGCAGATTTACCAACTACGCTTATGATTTTTGCTGCTTCGGGTCGTAGATTTGGCTCTTCTAACAAGACGAAGAGGGTATCAAAGGACGGCTCTAAAAATGTGGTTTCTTCGACCTTCTTGGCTGTTTCGGCCAGGGTCAGGAGAGCACTTTTTCTCAGATTCAAATTCAGGTTAGTGTCAGTAGCATAACCAATTAGGTTTTGGTTGACCAGCAGATCTAAGTTATTATTTATTGCCTCGACATCGCTAATTTGGCGAATTGCTAACAGCGCTGCCATCCGGGTAGATAGATCTCGATCCTGCAAATCGCCGAGGTAACGGCGCAAACGAAAAGATTCTGCTTGGTCTGGTGCAATGTCGGTAGCAATAAACTCTACTAACGCTCGTGTAGTTCGATTCTGAGACCGTAAGCGGGTCTGAATCTGATCCAGAGCAGAAGTTCCAATCTTTTTGAGAGCATCGGTCGCCGCCGACCGGATCGAACTGTCTGAATCACTCAAGGCATCTAAGAGAGGGTCGACCGTAGCCTGTAACCGAGCGTCAGATTCCAGATGATTAGCGATCAATCCAACCGCAACAATGGCGTGCCAGCGTGCAGAGGCGTTTCCACTACTTAACAGCGGCACTAGTGCCTCCACGGTGGTATCCCCAATTTGACCGACTGTTATGGCCGCTTGCTGTCGGACTCGTGCATCTGAGTCGGATAGCGCTGCGGTGACGCCATCCGATAGGATGCCTAATTGTCCCAGTTGTTTGAGACCATTGGCCCGAATGCTAGGCTCTGGATCTTTGAGGTCGGCTTGGCTTTTCAAAACTCGATAGCTGTGGCTTTGATCAGGTTGCAACATTTCCAGTGTTTGTAAGGCGACCATTCTTAGTGTTGCATCTTCTGCATCTAATTTGCTAATTAACAAATCGAGGGCCGGTACGCCGATCTGGGCCATTACGCTAACGACTACCGGATTTGCCACTCCCTCGTCTGTTACCAATGCGTCTAGTATCTGTCCGGCTTCCGGCATTCCAATAGTCACAAAGACCTGTCCTGCTTTGTGACGTACCGTCGTATCTTGATCCTGCAAAGTTAACAGGAATGGGTCTATCGCTTCCATTATAACTTCTTTCCCTAACCGTTGAGCTATAGACTGAAGAGCGTCCAGCGATGCTAAACGGACAGCTACAGCTGTGTCTGACAATATAGCTACTAAGGAGGACACTTCTTGTTGACTACCGATTTGACTTAGATCTCGACAGCCCAGTACTCTGATAGTTTCCGTACTGTCCTGTAAGTCGGCCCGGGCCTTGACTTGCTGGTATTGGAGATGTTGTTGCGGATTGAGTCTTGCTAAGGCTTTGAGTGCAGCGGCCCGTACGGCGAGAGTTGGATCACCAATGTCAGTTTCATAGCGTGTAATTTGGTATTTAACCGACGCTGCCGTTGGTACAATTTTGACCATAGCATCCGCCGTGTGCGCTCGAACCGTCGCCTCCGAATGAGAAAGCAGAGGAGTCAGCTTAGCCAGCGCTTTCTCAGATCTGATTTCCCCTAACGCATCAATGGTAGCTAATCGAACATTTGAGTCTGGATCTTTTAACAGTTGAAGTAGCGGGTGTACGGCTTTCTCGTCTCCTCGTATCCCGAGTGCATAAGCACCAAAAAGGCGAACCGCAGCCTCCTTATGGTTCAGCTGCGTTATGTGTTGACTAACTTGTGCTTGAGCTAGTTGATTCAGCACCAGTCCCCAACCTAGTATCAACAAATACCAAGATCGCACATGCTTGTGCATTCGATCCACTCCTAACGAGAAACAGAAATAATATCCATATACTATTTCTCTATATACTGTTTCTTCTACAAATGATTAATCATCCAGTTGTAAGATCTGGTTTGGCCTGTACCATCGTTTTCCCGCCCCTCATACTCACATGTCCACACCCCATCGTAGTCTGCGCCTTTTAAGCAATCAACCGCTTTCTGCAAGTCGATTTCGCCTTCACCTAGGGCTTCGCCCTGGTAGTTACCACGTGATCCCCGGCCGTCTTTGAGGTGCATATGCAGAACATAAGGCGCCAGCATTTCGTAATATCGACCAACTGTTTCCAAATCGTGACCGAACCAGCGGTAGTTCATGGTATCCAGGCAACTCCCAACCCAGGGTGAGTTAACCTTTTCAATTAACTCTAGCATTAGGTCACCATCATTGGTAACAACGCCATGATTGTCCACCGCCAATTTGACTTGATCCCGCTCTGCGAACTGATCGACACAGCGCTGCAGGCAGTTTGCCATTGCTTCTACCCATTGTGTTTCAGGTACACTGTCTTTGGGCGAACCACCTTCCATCCGTAATGTTTTAGCCCCAAGAATTTCGGCTAGACCTGCAATCTGCTCAGTGCGATCAACTTGGGCTTTAACGGTTTCTGGGTCCGAAACCACAAAGTCATTTCCAACGGCGAAAGCGTTTACCTTCAGGTTCCAGTAATCGACCCTTTTTCTTAGCTCTTCGGCTGCTTGTTCGTGGTTGTCTCCGGAGACTGAACCCGCTTGTAACTCGACATACTCAAATCCAGTTTCGCTACAATATTTAAAAAAATCGTCAATCGTACCGGCGAAATTATAGTGAATCATTCCAATTTTTACCGACATAGTACGTCCTCTTATTTTCTCTGTTTCGTTCAGTTAAATTTGATTTAGTACGGTTATTTTTATTTAGTTGCCCGCCACTGTCGCACCTGTTGTGCGACGTTGAGGATAGTGTTAGTTTGTACCTCTTCTGTGTGGTGTGACAAAAACTGACACAAGACCTCAAATTCCTCTCCGGAGAAACCACCACCATGATAATAGCTGGCTGGATCCCACATCGACGGTTTCTCTGGTGACATGCCGTGAAAAACAAAGATAATCCATCGCTTTTGCGCCATTGCTGCTTTAGCCGCTTGTATCAGGTCATTACCCGACATCCAACCGCTGACAATCCAAGAAGTCAAATAATGTAAATCAGTTAAGTCAGGATGGTTGGCGGCTTCTCCCGTCCCCCGTGCAGCAGGAAAATGTTTGGCTACGATGGGAACGTAACTCTGCCGATATAGCCCTTCCCCAACATGATTTTGGTAGCAAGGATAACAAAATGTCCGTTCTGTCTGTTCCGGTAGTAAGTTTCGTAGATGTTGTTCAGCTAATAGAATATCGTCCTCAATCTCAGCTAACGATGTCGTCTCCAGCGACTTTTGGTTAGACCAACCAAAGTTACGAGAACAGATGTGACTGACGGTGTGATTTCCAATCTCATGTCCAGACAAACCGACCTCTCGCCACGGCGCCAAATCGGTTTCTGTCCGGGGGTTAATGTAAAAAGTAGCGTAGAGACCAAATTGATTTAGAGTTGGAACTGCAATCTCTAACTGAGACGCTGAACCATCGTCAAAACTAAGTGAAACGGCTCCGGTGTCTTTCCAAAGTTGTAGTTGGTTCATTTCTTTTGATTAGGTTCCAATGTACATAGATCAAGGCTGAAACACGAGTTTAGTTTGTGGATTCGAAAACAGAGGTACAGAAGAGAAAAGGCGTTTGAAACCATCAATCTGATTCCAAACGCCCTATAATTTATCAGCTAAATTAAGACTGACTGACTACTGTCCACGTTTTTTCTGCTCTGCCAAGTAACCGCTGATAATACCAATCTGCTGTTGCGCTCGCGTAACAGCCTGTGAAACCTGTGCATCGCTAGGCGGTGTGGCCTGATACCTTGACCACAAATCGTCGTAAGCAGTGATAGCCTTTTCATATTGCGTCTTGGCTTCAGCACCTTGACTCGCATCAGCGATTAGTAGATAAGAATCAGCAATTTGCAGATATGATAAATCCGCATACTTGGTTCCTGGATACTTGTCGATGATCGACTGGTAAGCCGAAATTGCCAAATTGGCCTTGTCGGCAAGCTCTCCAGAAGCGGTCTCAGCTGTTCGCGCGGTATTCAAAACGGATTCAGCACTCTGATATTCGTAGAAGGCCAATGCGGTTTTTGTTTCGCGGAGATACATTCCGGCCTCGTTCTTCGTATCTTGACTAATCCCAGGTACTTCCATCGCTTGAGAATATCTCTCAACAGCGGCGGTATAGAGGCGCATTCGCTCAGACGATTCTATATCCGGCACTGAGCCTTGATTATAAAATTTATTGCCCAAATTGACAAATGCGTTGGCTGCATAGGGACTGGCCGGATAATTATCTGCCAGGACCTGATTGGTATCGAACAGTTCATTCAACCATTTCTGGCTGCCGGCTTCATCTCCGTCGGCTTTAGCAACTTCGGCTAAGTAAGAGTAGCAAGTCGAGATGGCGTAAACAGCTTCAGGAGCAGTCTCAGAGCGAGGAAAGTTTTGATAAACTTTCTTATACTCATCAATGGCTTTTAGATACTGGTTGGAGGCGTAGAAGGCGTCACCGGCCTGGAATTGCCAAGTCGGTGCATCTTTAGCCGATGAGAACCGCTTTGCTAAATCCTGAAAGGTCAGGGCCGACTGAGCGAAATATTCTTGGACCGCATCGGAAATCCCCTCATCCTCCCCTAGTTGGACACGACCTAACTCGAACTGAGCAGTACTGGTGTAAACCAAAGAGGTTTGTATCGCTTCGCTCAGTTCTTGCGAAGCGGGAAATACCCCTTTATCCGCATAGGCCACAAACTTTGAGAGAGGACCAATTGTGTTTGTCAGGTCACTCTTGTTCTTAGAGGCTGATCCGAGTGAATAGGAAACCTGCCCCGATTGGAACAGAGCATTCTGCACATACGGTACCAGTGAACTATCGAGTTTGGCTACATCACCAGCAATTGTCTCAACGTCAGCAAAAGCCTGAGCAGAGTCACGCATAGCCTGAATATATGGTGCTAAGTCTGTTCCAACCTCTTCCGAGTAGAGAGTTCTGGCTTTATCAAAGAATAGGCCTCCGATATTATATTGAGCCGAAACTCTTTGTGCTGCAGGTGTGGAAGGATTATTTTTAGCAACTTTCAAAGACTGGACCGCTTCGGCAATAGCTTCGTCTAAACGTCCTAGCTTCTTGAGCAGGTCGGACTTTCGCAATTGCGCGTCGGCAACCATGGATTGAATGTTGCCATCATCTTCATTGCTATAGTCAGCGACCAGTACTTGGTAGGTATTGAGGCTATTTTCATCATCGTTAAGTCGATCTTCATAGATCAGGCCCATTCGATAGTAGGATTGCGCCTGGACAATCCGATTATCAGTATTCTGAATTGCATTCTGGTATGCCAATAGCGCATCGTCATACTGCTTCAGGCTTTCGTCCAGTGCATAGCCCATAGCGAAGTAGGAACTACCTTTCAAGTCAGAGTCATCCGTATGATCAATGATGTATTGATATTCGCCAACGGCCTCTGCACTCTTGCCGGTGTTGCTATACAACTCAGCCAATCGAGAGTGCGACTGGAAAATCAGATCCAGGCGAGTCGCATCATCGGTTTGACTTTCATAAGAAGTCGCGGTGTTATAAGCTGCAATAGCACCATTACTGTCGCCTAAGCCCTGTTTCGACAGCCCCATGGTGTAGGCCGCACTAATGTTATTTTCAGGACTAACATCTTGGTCCAGTACCTGTTGTGCCGTTGAGGACGCATTCTGGAAGGCCAACTGTTTGGCCTGTGGATCTGATTCATTACTACCACGCTGGTAGTAACAGACGGCCAACTGATACAGGCCATTAATCAGAACTTCCGAGTCGGCAGTGGGGTAGTTTTGTTGCAGTCTTTGATACTCAACGATAGCTGTATCGTAATCACCTGCCCCATAGGCTAAATGTCCAATTTTGAGTTGAGCGCGAGATCTGGAATCGACGGGCGCGCCTTGATTATCAGCGATTCGTCTCAAACTGGCGATCAATTGGTCACGTTGCTCTTCAGATTCGATGCCCTGCTTTTCAATGGCACTGGCCTTGACCAGGTCAATGTGACTTAACGCTTTAAGAATTCTGTCGTCCGCAGAGGAACCAAGTTTCTGGTAGGCTTCATCAGCGTAGGCAAGCACGTTTGCCCATTGCGCGTCATCACCACCTTGAGCCAAGTCACGATAGGCCAGAACCAAGCCGTAGTAAGCCTCAACCAGGTTGGGGCTATCGGAGTAGTCGGCGATTACTTTGTTAAAAGCAGCTATCGATTGATCCATTAGGGAAGGATCTTGGCTGGTAGCTTTATAGTAGCAGAGACCGATCAAATACTGGGCGTCGTCGGCATATTCACCGGTAGGGTTGCCTGCCACAACTTTTTCGTATTCGACGGCGGCTTCACCGAATCGCTCCTCAGCCCGAAGCAGGTCCGCCAACTTAATGGCGGCTAGAGACTGATTATCAACGTTGAGCGAATCCATGATTTTGGCGTAGTGCTCAATAGCAGCCGAGGAGTTGCCTTCGTTGATATAGCTTTGTGCCACCAACAACTGAGCACGTTCATAGTTGTCGCTATCTTCACGGATTGCTATGTAGAGTGTGCGTGCCTCTTCCCACTGTTCCATCTTTTCGTGTGCCAGCGCTTGGTTGAGTTGGCACCCTTCAACTTGGCCAATTCTTTCCGGGAAGTCGTCGTAACGGCCTTCCTCGATTCCAGGCAAGAATGCGTCATCTTTGAACTTCTCAACCGCTGCGTTGTAGGCTGCCACCGACTTTTGCAGCAATTCCTCGTCAAACGCGCCTTCGGTATCACCCTCAGCGGGTTTAGCCGCTTCATAATAGGCCCGGCCTTCTTGGAACTTAGCAACCAATTTCATCAGATGAAACTTGGGTAGATCCATAAACGACCACAGGTTAGCATATTCTGCAGCCGCTTTCAGATACTGCTCAAAGTCATGGAACTGCATATCGGCAAACTTCAACTGAACTTCAGCCGCTAAAATATCGAGTTCGGGATCTTCTTTGTTTTTATCGATGAACTCACGTGCGACCTTTTCCAACTCCTCTTTTCGGTCCAGATCGTTCAAGGCCCAAATTGCACCGTAGAGAGCATGGGGGGCTACCGGATCAGTGGGAAATTGGTCAACCGCTTTTTGATACCAACTGAGGGCGATTTCTAAGTTTTGAGTTGCCTGATCCTCTTCGCCAGTCTCACGCTGTTTGGTCGCTAACTTATAGTGTGTTTCACCCATTTGGTAAGTGACATAGGGGATCAACTCCGATTCCTGAGCATGTTCATCCAGAATTCGCTGATAGGCGGCCGAGGCTTCGCTCCAACTTTCCTGGCGGAAGTGGCTATCGGCAATACCCAATTTGGCCTCAGAAATAAAAATACTTTCTGGATAAGTATCTAGCAGCGTTTGGTAAGCCGTAATGGCGTTGGCATAGTCGCCTTCGTCGAAATAGGTTCGACCAATTGCGGTCTGGATTTCGGCTTGAACATCTTTATCATCCGTATTTTGGATGGCGAGTTCGTAATTGACCCGTGCGTTATCGTAGTCTTTTTGACGAGCGTAAATTGCACCTGAGTCAAAGTAGGCAGCCGTGACATACTTGCTATTTGGGAACTTGGTGATAAAGTTGGTATACCGACCGATTGCATCTTCGAACCGATTGAGTTGGCTGACACAATAAGCCGCTTTGTACATGGCTTCGGCTTGTAGATCCGGATAGTTTTTGAACTCCTCCGTAGCTAACTTATCAAACTCCTGATAGGCTTGTTCATAGTTTTCTTCATCTAGGAATGATTGCGCAATCAGGTGTTGGGCGTCGTCCTTAAAGTCCGAGTTAGGGAATCCGTCCAGAACTTCCTTGAAAGCCTGGCGGGTTTCGTCATATTTTTGCAGCTTGTAGTTTAACTGGCCCATCGCATACCAGGCGTTTTCAACAAACTGGCTATTGGGAAAGTTTTCGACCAACTCCATGAACTTGGGTTCGGCCAATTCATACTGCTCTTGCTTGTAGAGCACATTTGCCCAAAGGTAGGTCAACCCTTCCATGTGACGAGGTACGACTGCATTGGGAAAAATTTCTTCAATAATCTCAGTCGCGGTCAGGAAGTGATTGAGGTCACCGGTGTCTTCTGCCATTTTGGAATAGCAAACGGCAATCTTAAACTTAGCCAGTGTATAGAAGTCTTTGTCAATCACTTCTGTCTTGACCATTGGCTTCAGAGCTTCTTCTAGTGCATCCTCGTATTTGCCAATCGCACCTTCATAATCTTTTTTGGTGTAGAGTGCTTCACCCTCTTTGTAGAGGGATTCGACCTTCTTGGAACTTCCAGCTGGCCAAAACATTACCAGACCTAAGGCTAAAACAGCTATCGCAGTTATCACCTTGTTATTCATTTTACTCTCCTTATTGCAAAGTTAATCTTAGAATCAAAATCATGCTCAAAAGCAAGGGTTGCATGTAAATGTTAGGATTCACCATCCGCTTAAATTACTTAAAGTCCACTTAAACTTAAATTTGTATCACGTCTCGGATCTTGTTTTAACGGCACAACCATTTCGCGAAAAACCTCTGGCAAGCGATTGATTCTGGCCAAACGGCTCTGTGGCGGTGCACTGTAAGAAAATGCGAATAGTGAAGACGTATTCGCTCCTATACCTGCTGGTTCAACAGTAGATTTAGCGGTAGTAACAACCATAAGATCTTCACTCCCATCAAGTAGAGGAACTTCATCCCCCACTTTTAAAAAGTCAATTTCATTGCTGTCCTCACCGACTAGAGGTCGAACACCCTCGGGTTGATTAACGGGAACTGCAGGTGAATCTAGTACCTGACTGGTAACAGCTAAGTCCCCGAGCTGTTGTTGTGCTGCTTGTGAAGTGGCGAAAATTAGCCGATCAAATCGTTTATTATCCTCAGTTGAAAGATCAAAGGCAAAGAGGCTTCTACTATTATCAGGTGGATCTGACAGGGCCAAATTTCCTGAAACTTGATTCAGCGAAGAACTGGAAACCGTCAGATCCGAAGTTGAATCAGTCAAAGAAATTTTAAAGATAGCCATGGAAAAAAGAAAAATTAATAATCCACTTGAATATCGAGTCAAAGGGGGTAAGAGTTTCCATTCAAAGCTAAAAACCCTCCCTAACCTACGCCACCAGTGAAAATCAGCGGGCCGATTTTCGATCCGCTGTTGTAAATTGGTAAAGACTTGATCCTGATTCGGCAACGGTGGTGAATGGTAATACTGTAGTAAATCCTGAACCTTGACGAGAGATTCTAACGCATAACGACAAAAATTGCAACCCCCTAAATGACAATCAACCATTGTACGCAGCCCCTCGGTTAACAGATTATCGTTGTAATCAGAGAGACGTCGTTGTACCTGTTTGCAACTTAGACTCATGTCTTATTCTCCCTTCAGCAGTGATTTAGCCGTTCCGGGATGACAGGCGACGCCCGTGTAAGGACGAAGTAAGATACGCAATTTTTTTCGTGCATAGTGGAGGCGAGATCGAACCGTACCTTCTGAGCAACCGAGAATATCCGCTATCTGTGGATGGCTTAGGCCTTGTAGTTCGTGCAAAATAACCACCGTTCGATGGTTGAGTGATAGGCTATTGACAGCTTGCGTTACCCATTCCTGAAGCTCTTTTTTTTCCGCTTCACGGGTTGGGTCCTGCCTAGGGTCAATTTCCTGTTGGATCGCTGTCTCACCCACAGTTGAAAACAGCGATTCTCGTCGCCGACTTCGGCGATTAACTGCGTCAATCGATAGATTGACCACAATCCGATACAGCCAGGTTTCAAATGCTGAATCCTGGCGAAAAGAGTGGATCGAATCGTAAACCTTTAGAAAGGTGTCTTGCAACACATCGTTAGCATCATCAAGGTTTTTGGTAATTTGCATTGCTAACCGATAGACCAAATGCTGGTACTGATCAACCAGGATAGCCAAAGCCGTCATATCTCCAGCCTGAAGATCGGAGACCAAAATGGTTTCTGTTCGTTCCAAAGGCTACCCTCTTTAATCCTTATGCCTATCTATCAGATCTACGATTAGACGTTTTGTTTTACCAAACCGTTCAATTTTTTTTGCCGTGGTTGAAACTAGACGAACGCGACCATATTGAGCATCATCTTAACGATTTACTGTTACCAGGCCAGGTTGTATCTGCTGGATGGCCCGATCTGTCTGAGTTGAAATTCCAACCAGTATTTCCAGCGATTTTTGGGCATAAACCGGATCTGACCTTAACTGGCTCGCAGCATTGTCTACCAATGAGTGAATTGTGTTGAGATCAATTCGGGCTAAGTCTACAAACGTTCGCCGGGCTAGATCCCAGGCCCCCGCTTTCTTATAGCAGACCCCCAGTTTTAGATAGACCTCCGGCTTCTGAATGCCCAAAGCTACAGTTTTTTCCAAACATGCTCCAGCTCGAAGATAATCACCTATCATGTAAAATTGCTGACCCAGACTCATTACTACGTCATCCAGCAAAACTCCGTCGCTGGCCAAGCTTTCCCTTACCTCTCCTACCTCCAACATGCCACTTTCTCGTAGAAGTCGTTTCGCATTGTACTTGAAAATCGGCGAAGATTTCCAACTGGCCAGTTCGGTACTGGCGTTGGGTCTGGATAGTGGACCGATCCCCGCTTCAGAGGTTTGCCGTCTCTGACTTTCAAGATCCGTTCTTTGTATCGGAACTTCAGGATTCATCGTCTGTTCAGTAACAACTGTTCCCCCCAAAGCCTTCAATTTCTGCTGTACCGAATCCTTTGTTTGCGGAAAGTCTACTAACAGGCGGGTGTAAGTCTGCCGGGCTAGATCTACTTGATAGATCTGGGTGTAAATCTCGGCGATGCGTAGCAAAACTTGGGGCCGGTCTTCTGCTTTGGCAAATCGCTGATTGTAATCTTGATAGCGTTGGAGCGCATCATCGTATCGAGCTTGGTGGAATAGGCAATCGGCAATTCGTCTTCGGGCCAAAATTGCTGGCTGATGGGTAGAAAAATCGAGGGTATACTGTAGATACCGATCATGAGCCTGGCTATAATTTTCCTGTGAAAAGTCGTGTTCTGCCAATGTCCATAGAGCCACCCTCGCTTGGGGAGAGGTCGGTTGTCGGTCGACAATTGTCTGAAAAACCGAGAGCCCCTTTTCAGTGTTGTCCAACTGGTGGTAGTAGATCTGCGCAGCTTTCAGACGCGCCTCTTGTGCTGATTCTGAATCCGGATTGGCTTCCACTACTTCTGCATAGTGTCGTAAAGCCAGATTCGGACCGGCGAAGTGTGGTGGTGCGGTCGTTGCCAAACGGCAAGCATTTAGAACCAGAAGCGCCAGAAACACCCTAAGCAGAGACATAAGCTAGACAAACAGTGGTCGGATCACATTACCTTCGTTGACTACCCGAATCGGACGGCCTGCCCGCGAGTAATTTTCCAGATTATGGTCGATCCCTAACGCAAAACAGAGCGATGCAAGCATATCTTGCACCGAAATTGGGTTACCCAAGACCTTAGTACCATCTTTATTGGTGGCTCCGATTGTCTGCCCTCCTCGAACACCACCACCAGCTAACACCATCGACCAACCATTAGGAAAATGGTCTCGTCCTTCGTCTTTGTTGATCTTAGGGGTACGACCAAACTCACCTAGCCAAACTACCAGGGTTTTATCCAACAATTCTCGTTCAGATAAATCGTCAATCAAAGTTGCAAAGGCAGGATCGATTACATTCATTAGATTTCCGATCCGACCGAAGTTATCGTTGTGCGTATCCCATCCATCGAGGGAAACCTCGATAAACTTAACTCCTTGCTCTACTAACCGACGCGCCATTAAGCAACCTTGGCCAAACTGATTCATGCCATAAGCTTTCCGCAGAGCAATAGGCTCTTCATGTAACTCAAAGGCTTTCTTACGTACGGAGTTAATCAGTTTGTTAGCCTTATTATAGATCGCTTGGTGGGCTTCGGTGCTTCTACCTGCGCGATCCAGCAGAAAGTCTTTTTCTAGATTTTGTAGCATCTGAAGACGCTGTTGAAAGCGGTGAGCATCCATCTGCGGTGGATAGTCGATATCATCAATCGGCTTCATCGGATTGTTGACCACAAACGGATCGTGTGCCGCATTCAGGAAACCGCTATTATAGCCCGGTGAATTGATGTTGATGGAGTGGGGCAACTCAAAACTTTCATCCCCCAAATAATGGGAGATCAGTGAGCCAAGGGTTGGATGTTTAACTACTCCGGTTGGGGCGTAACCGGTATGGAGCAGATAGCGAGCCCGTTCATGATTGCCTTCTTGCGTCACCATAGAGCGGATGACCGTCAAATGATGGGCTTGTTCTGCCAACAGCGGCAAGGTCTCGGCAAATTTTAGATCGGGTACATTGGTCTTGATAGCTTTGAAAGTACCACCATTAACTGAGTTGGGTTTGGGGTCAAAGGTATCTAGTTGGCTCGGTCCACCGTTCATAAACATGACGATGCAGTGCTCTGCTAGTGGACGGGGTTCGGTCGGCCCGGCTAAGGCAGAAAAGCGTGCATGTTGCCAGGCAATAGCACCAATAAGGCCACCTAGTCCGGCTTGGATAAACTTCCGTCGAGACGGGTCTGGTGGGCAAAAATCCGCGCCTGAAAGATCGTGAGGGGTGAACAGCACAGTTGTCACCTCATTAGCTGGCTAACATCTTAAGGAAAGACTATAAAAAAAGGCGGCCCAAAATCAGTTTGGGCCGCCTTTTGAAACTCCCCCGGACGGGCTCGAACCGCCGACCTAGTGGTTAACAGCCACCCGCTCTACCAACTGAGCTACGGAGGAAACTGCACCAATCTGGTACACCCGTTAATTATACATACTACCTCCAACAGGCGCAATACTTTTTTGAAATCTCGGGCCTGTTTTTGCTACAATTGCCTCCATGCTGTTTTGTGTCCAGAATTCCAAACGCACCAACCTTGCATTTACATTTTTGACCTGTCTGATCCTAGTCAGCCTCTTCCGTTGTGGAACGGACCGTGAATTTGAATCCAAGCAGGCCGAACAGAATCTGGCCAAGGGCTGGGAGGCCTACCATCAGCAGTCCTTCGCTGAATCCTTATTGAACTTTGAACGGTCTATTCACTTAGATCCAGACCTTTCCGATGCCTACAACGGCCTGGGCTGGAGCCATCTCAGCATCTTGCAAACAGCCGAAATACCGCCACAATCACTGGATCTCGCTCTGATGGCTTTCGAACAAGCCATCCGCTCAGACAAGAAAAATGCTGATGCTTGGATCGGTTTAGCCAATACGCTCTTTTTGCGTCGAAAAAGTGCCACCGATTTCGAGTCGGCTATTTTAGCCCTAGACAGTGGACTGACCGCTGATTCATCCCGACTTTATCGACACGACTATCAATCGGTCTCCGATGTCTATACCTTGAAATCCCTCTGTTATCTCTATTTAGGGCAAACCAATCAAGCCAACCAGTGGTTGGAAAAAGTAACCTCCGTTTCAACTATGGTTCCAGCACTACACCTTGAATTACCAGTACAAATTGACTAAATCGAATGGCAAAAAACAAATTCAAATTGCTACAAACAGATACCGGTACGAACGCACGGTTAGGTCAACTGCGAACTGCACATGGATTGGTCAATACACCGATCTTTATGCCCGTCGGTACTAAGGCTACTGTCAAAACCTGTTCTCCACGAGACCTCGTAGATCTAGGTGCCGAAATCATACTCGGCAATACTTACCACCTTTACCTCCGACCAGGTCATAATATCATTCGGCAAGCCGGTGGATTGCACAAGTTCATGGCCTGGAAAAAGCCGATTTTAACCGACAGTGGCGGGTTTCAAGTCTTTAGTTTGGGCGCATCCCGTACCATCACCGAAGAAGGGGTAGAGTTTAAGTCCGAGATCGACGGTCAAAAACACATGATTACGCCTGAACGATCAATTGAGATTCAAAACGCGCTGGGTGCTGACATCATTATGATTTTCGACGAATGTCCGGCGCACACTACTGATCGCGCCTACATTGAAAGCTCGATGCAGATGACTTTGCGCTGGGCGGAACGGTGCCGACGGTCACACCAGAACATCAATCAGTTGCTGTTCGGAATTGTGCAGGGAGGATTTTTTGCCGATTTGCGTCGTAGTAGTGTGGAAGGTACGGTTGCCCTCGACTTTCCCGGCTATGCCATTGGTGGATTGAGCGTGGGTGAATGTAAAGATTTGATGTATGAAACGCTAGCTGTAACTGCACCATTTCTGCCAGAGGATAAGCCTCGCTACTTGATGGGAGTTGGTACACCTGAAGATCTAGTCTACGGTGTTAGTTGTGGCATCGATATGTTCGACTGCGTAATGCCGACTCGAAATGCGCGCAACGGATCACTGTTTACAACCACCGGGGGGATTAAAATTCGCAATGCTCAATATAAAACTGACTTTACCCCCTTAGATCCCAACTGCACCTGTTACACTTGCCAATATTTTACCCGAGCCTATATGAGGCACTTACACCTCGAAAACGAAATCCTTGGACATCGCCTAAAAACTATCCATAATCTTCACTTCTATCTAAGCCTGATGTGCGGGATCCGATTCGCTATCACCGATGGATCGTTCACCAAACTAAAAGACCAGATTCCAACCTTAGTACAGATAGGTCAGGACGTTTCCTCTAGCCTAACCCACTAAAAATTAGGAAATTAGATGCTTTGTAGGGTGAAAAGCGACAGGAAACGTAAGATTATCCTCGTACTATATACACAATCAGTTGCATGTAAAGAGCAACTCTTTCTGAATCCAAGCAATAATCTCACTCACCCCTTCGCCACACCGCAAATTCGTGAACACAAAAGGTTTTGTGCCACGCATAGCCTCTGTGTCTTTTTCCATGACAGTTAGGTCTGCTCCTACATATTCCGCCAAATCAATTTTATTGATAACAAGCAGATCTGAGCGCGTAATTCCCGGTCCGCCTTTACGTGGAATTTTATCGCCGCCCGCGACATCTATCACATAAATTGCCGCATCGACAAGTTCGGGGCTAAAAAAGGCCGCTAGATTGTCTCCACCGCTTTCGAGAAACAGAATATCCAGATTCGGAAAACTGTGGCACATCTGCTCAACGGCTTCCAAGTTGCCGGAAATATCTTCACGGATAGCGGTGTGGGGACAACCGCCGGTTTCAACGCCAAGGATTCGATCCGCCGGTAGTGCTTTAGCGCGCAGGAGAATCTCCGCATCTTCACGGGTATAGATGTCGTTGGTGATTGCCGCTAATTCATAACTATTCCCTATCGCTTTACAGAGCTTTTCAATCAGCGCGGTCTTCCCAGAACCAACCGGTCCACCAATGCCCAGTTTTAAAAGCTTCACGAAATCTCCTTTTTTTATGTGGCTCTTCTAGAAAGTCGAAGGCCCGAAGTCTCTGGATTCTCAAGTTAGATTTTACGACACAAAAAGACGCGAATAGAGTCGCTCGTGTTGCATGCTCCGAATATCGAGTCCCGGTGTGAAGTTGCCCAGATCTTCTTGATCTGCATACTCTACAAGTGTTGCAATTTCAACCAACTCCGAATGAACAGCTTGAATCACCAATTGCCCTTCGGTTGCACCAAGTGGGATGAGTCGAATCGCTGCTGAAACTTGTCCGACGACATAAGCGTGCAGATAACCAAGTAGCGATGTGTGTAGATCAATTGAGGCGGATTGTGTCACTAAACCGTAGGCGATGGCATGATGACCAACACATTTTCCAGATTGAATATACGACCTATAGGCATCCAATTTTTCATGGCCAAAGAGTAGACTGGCGTTTCGTAGAAATTGCTTGCCAGTTTTGATGCTTCCTTGGCGAGATTCATCGGGGGTTTTGAGTGCAGTGAGCTGGGTGTCTAAGTTGATGACATGTTCGAGGTCAGTTACTTTATGTGCTAATGTTACCGCAACCGCGTCCCCGCGCCGAATGCCATGCTGGAGAACTGATCGAAGGTACGTCTCAAAAGTCCACCGGTCGTTGACAAGACTATGTTGAGTATAGGTTTCGAGACCAAATGAGTGGGCAAAACCGCCAGTTGGGAAAGAACTGTCGATTAGCTGAAAGACCGAGAGTAAAGTGTCATCGTCCCGGTGGTTATCAGCGGACATGTGAATGGGGGAGTGTTTGTCGACTGGCGTGCGTGAAGATTCGTTGCTCGAGAGTGTATTTGAAACCGAGTCGTTCAAACTGTTTTTCAAGAACAGGCTCGTAAGGAATGAGAATCGCATTGTCTTCAAACCCAATAGGACGATGGAGATTTCCGATTTGGTGGCAAGCCAGACCAAATTCTCTGCAGGTTTGAGGGTGTATGACAATAACTTTTTCACCGATACCTTCGATGATGATTTCAACCTCTTTATCTCGATACAATACGTCGCCCGGTGATAGAATTGTGCCCGTAGGAAGTGCCAATCCGATTTCCCGTCCGGCCACTGTTTTCAATCTTTGACGACATTTTTGACGTGCTTCCCAATCAAGTGGTACTAAATCGCGCTCGGAAGGAAGTAGATCGCATGGTGCTGTGACAATCTTTTCGACGACAATCATCTGTAACTCACAGTATATTTAGCACCGGTTCTTGGTCTTCACGTATTGTCTCTTAACCTTCTTTCTAATCAAAATAGAAAATACCGTTGTGCCATCGGAAGCACTTCGGCTGGCTCACAAGTCAAGAGCTCACCATCAGCCAGAACTTCATAAGTCTCCGGGTTAACCTCGATTTGTGGCAGGTAGTTGTTATGGATCATCGATAACTTGTCCAGTTCACGGCAATTTTTCACCGCGACAACTGGCTTTTGCAGTCCGAGATAACTGCTAACTTCTCGCTCTAAAGCCGCTTGTGAAACGAATGTATAAGACGCGGTGTAAGGCACACGCCCAAACGCCCCAAACATCGGTCTTCCCAAAACAGGTTGTGGTGTCGGAATCGATGCGTTGGCGTCTCCCATAGCCGCCCAAACGAGAAATCCACCTTTGAGTACCAGTTGCGGCTTGACACCGAAGAACGCCGGATGCCATACGACCAGATCTGCCAGCTTACCAACCTCAATCGAACCGATGTGGTCACTGATCCCGTGTGCAATTGCCGGATTGATGGTATATTTTGCAATGTAGCGTTTTAGGCGAGCATTATCGTTATCTCCCGCCTCTTCACTGAGGCGACCACGTTGCACTTTCATCTTGTGCGCGGTCTGCCATGTTCGGAGAATAACCTCACCGACACGCCCCATCGCTTGCGAGTCGGATGCCATCATGCTAAATGCGCCTAGGTCGTGAAGGATATCTTCGGCGGCAATGGTCTCCGGACGAATGCGGGACTCAGCAAAGGCGAGATCTTCAGGAATCGAAGAATTCAGGTGGTGGCATACCATCAGCATATCGAGATGTTCGTCGATAGTGTTAACTGTGAATGGGCGGGTCGGATTTGTTGAAGAGGTAAGTACATTGCGCTCACCACAAACTTTGATGATATCCGGAGCATGTCCACCACCGGCCCCTTCTGTATGGTAGGTGTGGATCGTTCGCCCTTTGAAGGCAGCGATAGAATCCTCGACGAAACCAGCCTCGTTCAGCGTATCAGTATGAATTGCGACTTGAACATCGTATTCGTCGGCAACTGAAAGACTACAGTCGATGGCAGCAGGAGTTGTACCCCAATCCTCGTGTAGTTTTAGCCCCAACGCCCCGGCTTCGATCTGTTCACGAAGCGATTCTGGTAGCGACGAGTTGCCCTTGCCTAAAAAACCGAGGTTGATTGGAAATCCTTCAGCAGACTCGAGCATCCGCTCAATGTTCCAAACACCGGGGGTACAGGTCGTTGCGTTAGTGCCTGTTGCCGGTCCGGTTCCACCACCAATCATTGTTGTAATTCCTGATGAAAGGGCTTCGTCGACCTGCTGCGGGCAGATGAAGTGAACGTGAACATCAAGCCCGCCCGGCGTTACGATCATGCCCTCGGCAGCGATGACTTCTGTGCCTGCGCCCACAATCATATCCTGACCGACACCTTCCATCAGATTAGGATTTCCCGCTTTACCGATGCCGGCGATTTTTCCGTTTCGGACCCCGATGTCGGCTTTAACAATCCCCCAGTAATCTAAGATTAAAGCATTGGTTAACACTAAATCGAGTGTGCCTTGATCTCTCGTAACTCCAGGCATCTGTCCCATGCCATCGCGTAGCGTTTTACCTCCACCAAATTTAGATTCGTCACCATAAGCAGTATAGTCATTTTCTACTTCGATGAATAGTTCTGTGTCGGCAAGACGAACTTTATCGCCGACGGTTGGCCCGTAGAGGTCTGTGTATGTTTGTCGTGGGATATTGAGTGACATTAAACTTCCTTCGTAAGCGACCTTGTTAGTTATCCAGCCTTGTGTCTTGTATGACGTAAGAGGTGAAGGGGAAATCAATCGGCAGGTTTATACGTTTACTATCAATTCCGATTATGAGTAAACGTGCTCATTTGTCAAGCTGTCCGTTTGTTTTATTGTTTAAGCCATGAACGACACGTTTGCCTTTTAATTCAGTCAATATAACCGTTTTCTCGTCACCAGGTTCGAAACGGGCGGCGACGCCTGACGGGATGTTTAAGCGCATACCGTATGCCTCTTGTCGGTCGAACTGAAGGGCTTCGTTGACCTCGAAAAAGTGAAAATGGGATCCGACCTGTATGGGCCTATCACCGGTGTTAGCGACGGTCAATTCGATGGTCCTGCGGCCGCAGTTCGCGGTAATATCTCCTGCTGCGAGTATGTATTCTCCAGGGATCATGTTTCCTCTCCGATTTTACTGGTACTTATATGTTAGACAAAATAATATTGTCTTGTTGGCAATTCAGCATCTGTATCATCTCATCTGTATCACTTGTGTCTGAAAACTATACGTCGGCGTCCCATACTTCGAAAGGATCGCCCAGCCATACAACACGACGATGAAATCGTGCAAAGCTAAAGAACATTTGCGAGATAAGGTACGAAAGTTTTGGTTGTAAATGGTCTCCTGGTTAAAGTTCGACGTTCAGCAAGGTATCCAGATCCTAAATGGAACTGGCGCAATTGATTTCCAAGTCTTCGTTCATGATTATCGAATTGGGTTATGTACAGTAACCAACTTTGTGCCATCAGGAAAAGTCCCTTCAACCTGCACTTCGTGAAGCATCTCCGGTACGCCTTCCATGACATTATCGCGAGTCAGAAGCGCCGTACCGGACTCCATCAATTCAGCGACAGATTTTCCGTCGCGGATTCCCTCTAAAATTTCTGCGGTGATAATCGCAACTGCCTCCGGATAATTGAGCTTTAGGCCGCGCTCTTTTCGATCTCTAGCAAGTTGTGCCGCAACATAGATTAAGAGTTTCTCTTGTTCTCTTGGTGTTAAGTTCATAAAAATCCCCCTCCAAGCTTACAATACCCGATTTTCGACCTCAATAGATCTCAATATTTGCGCAGGTCAATCGTGTCTAATCCGAAATGTTCAGTCTTGAGCCAGTCCCATATTGCCTGAAAAGCAGATTGGATCGATTGTGTATTGTGGGCCAGCATCCGCATTGTAATACCGTTGCGATGGAGCCGTGATAGCCCACCAACCGATTTTTCTGGCTGGTTGAGTAATGAGTTAGCCATATCACAGAGTAATTCCCATTTAGGAGTGTCAATTTCAAAATCTCCGAGTAGATACCAACTTCCCCAACAAGGATAACCCTCTAACACTCCAAGATTAGTGAGGTAGAGTTGTTTTTTCGGTTCAATACAAAAAGAATCACACAATAAAAGGCCATTACGGTCGAAGGCCTCAAGGAGATTTCGGTAGGAGTTAAACGTCAAAACCTCCCCTCGCGCTAATCGACCGGGCATAATAATCTCTTGCAGTACAGCTTTTGCACCATCCTCCAAGAAAACGGAAAGACTTTGATTAAAGTTTGCATCTCGGAACAAAATCATTGGATCGGGCAGGTACTCCAACATCGCACTTTCGCCAACGTGAATGTGCATCTGCTGTTTAGCACCAGAGGTCGGCATACCGTAAATTTTCGTTGCTGCCTGCGTTGTCAAGAGTACGTATGCGTCTTTCGAAAGGTCGATATCAATGTGGTAATTATCTCCCTGCACTACTCCACCAGTGGGGCTCAACAGATAAATACAGGTACAGCCGGATTTGTGATGGCGAGGCTTCATCACTTGCAAGGGCACACGGAAGTAACTCCGGGCCATTATAGTGCGACTCCCTTCCTTTGCGAAGGAGAGCTTGAGTTGTCCATGACGCCCGGCCGAAGATTGGAGTGACATTATTCACCGTAGGTTTAAGAAGTACAACTAAGTTACGCCTGGAACAGATGAGCAAACTTTCCAATTACAGGCAATCCGCATTAGCGGTCTCAAACGCTCAAGTATTCCCGGATAATCTCCTGCGTCAAGCCTTCCGTCTCAGCGTTGGCCACAATCTCACCACGATTCATGATGTAAAAATGCTGACAGAATTCTCTAACAAAATCCAGATATTGCTCAACAATCAAGATCGTCATTTGCCGTTGTTCAACCAGTTGTGTTAACACCTGTCCTATCTGCTGGATAATGTTAGGTTGAATCCCCTCTGTTGGTTCATCTAAAATCAGGATTTTCGGATCGGTAACTAAAGCTCGCCCGATGGCAAGTTGTTGTTGTTGTCCACCTGAAAGATCGCCCCCCATCCGGTCACGCATCTGGCGTAAGATCGGAAATAAATCTAGAACCTCGTCCGGTACTAACTTTCGTTTTAAGCTACCTGATAGTCCAACTCGCAAATTTTCTTCCACCGTCAACTTGGGAAATATCATCCTCCCCTGTGGAACGTAACCGATTCCAGCTAAAACGCGCTGATGGGCAGGCTTCTTTTCAATCGACTGCCCATCCAGTTGAATTATACCGGCTGTAGACCGAAGAGTCCCGACAATGTTTTTCATCAACGTCGTTTTCCCAACACCGTTACGCCCCATGACACTTACAATTGTGGCTGACGGAACATCTAGCGATATATTTCGCAACGCTTGCACTTCACCGTAGGAGAAGGAGAGATCTACAACTGATAGCATATTTTCATCTCGGTGACAAAACAGACTTAACGGCCTAAGTAGGCTTCGATCACCTCTTCATTTTGTTGCAAGTCGGCCAATGTGCCTTCAGCCATAATTTTTCCTTCATGCAGCATGGTAACAGGCGAATCGAGTTGCCGCACAAAATCCATATCGTGTTCAATTATAATCAGCGTATGTTCGCCTTTAAGTTCCAAAAGTAATTCTGCGGTCAAAGCTGTTTCGGCATCGGTTAGACCTGCAGCAGGCTCATCAACCAACAACAACTTCGGATTAGACAGAACTAAGGTGCTGATGGCTAACCACTGTCGCTGACCGTGGCTCAGGTATTTAGCTTCGGTATGTAGCTCATTTTTGAGCCCAACCCGCTCCAAAATCGATAAGATCTGATTGTTTTCCTCCGGGGAAATCTTACTATACAAATTGGCGAACCAGTTCTGATGACCGGGTAGAGCGAGTTCCATATTTTGATAAGTTGTAAGACTATCGAAAACTGTTGGCGTTTGAAATTTCCGTCCAATTCCGAGAAGAGCAATCTCGGTTTCAGCGGTCTCTGTAATATTTTGCCCTTCAAAATATACGGAGCCGGTGGTTGGCCGCGTCTTGCCGCTGATAATATCGCACATCGTCGTTTTACCAGCACCATTAGGACCGATGATCACTCTTAGTTCGTTGTGTTCAATTCCTAGGGCCTCAATATCAAGTGCCTTAAATCCATCAAAAACGGCTGTAATTCCCTGTAAGAATAAAATGTATTTCTCTTCTGAAAACCGGCTCTCTATTGGGCTGTCTAGAAGATATTCCGAAATGCGAGTATTAGCTCTACCTTCGACCATTGCCATTATTGATGCGCGCCTATTTGATCTGAATCTGGCGCCTTTTTGAATTTCCCCAGTAGGTGTTGTGGAAGCTTAACTAAGCCGTTGGGATATCCAAGCACCACTGCTAAAAATAGGAGCCCAAGAACAATCGGCCACGCTTTAGCGAAGGTCAGTCCACCAGGAAACAGCATGTTGGTTAATGGAATCGGTTGATTGAAGGAGGTCAAGAAGTCGTACAATAGATTGACAGCCAAAGTTCCAACCAGCGCACCTGACAGCGTACCTCGCCCACCAACGGCCACGAAAATAACAATCAAAATAGATCGCTCTGCTCCCATATTATAAGGGGTGATAATCTTCATTTGAGGGACGTATAACAAACCACCCAAACCCGCCGTGACGGCAGCTAAAATAAAGGCGAATAATTTGTAGACATAAGGCTTATAACCGGAAAACCGGAGAGTGTTCTCTGCGTCGCGAACAGCAACTAGAATCCTTCCCAATCGAGTTTGTGTAATATAGCAGTACAGAAGATAGGTTACAAAGATAGCCATAGTCGTCAACAGATAAAGGGTGAACTGAACAGTATCCGTTGAGAGGTCAAAACTCAAAGCTGACTGCTGGCAAACATCAGCTCCATGTGGGTGTCTCGCAATACAGATGTGAGCAAAACGGGTCAGCCCGTTAGTACCACCAAACTTCATATTGTTCATTGTAAAAAAGTTTTGCGCGGCAACTGTAATTGCTTGGGTTAGAATTGCAAAGTAAACTCCTCGAACTCGACTACGAAAGCCGAAATAACCTATAATAAAAGCAAAAATGCCCGGAATCAGCAACCCTAAAAAAATAGTATTCGGTAAGGACCAGAAAGGCTTCCAAAACCATGGGACCATCGCGTCACCTGGTACCTCACCGACCTTGTAAGGGTAGACAACAAACAAGCAGGCGGGAAGTTTCCATCCAGTTTTATCAATAATTCCTTCAGGTCCCCCGTGATGCGCCAAGTACATCCCCATCGCATATCCGCCCAGACAGAAAAAGAGTGCCTGGCACAAGCCCAAGATTCCCGCATAACCCCAGATAAGATCTAAGCCAATTGCAACTAAGGCAAACGATAGATATCGCCCCAGTTTATTAACGGTCCCAATTGAAATAACTCCTGCTATGTATAAAACGGGAATAACAACTAAGCCTAACAAAACCCACAAAATCAACGGTAGGTTGCGCCTCAATTGATCATCTGCTGTATTAGCTAAACTGTGCAAACAGAGTTTCCTTTTTCATCTTTAAATAATTTCATCTTCTATTGGTATAACTGTAGAGCCAGCTTTTAACGGGGTCTTGATCGGGAGGCTGCTTTACAATTGTATAGAGGGTGGTTTTTAGGCTCATCTAGGTTTAATCGTCGGCCAGCCGACCTTTAGCAGCAAACAGGCCAGATGGTTTAAACTGAATAAAAATTACTACTGCAATGAGCAGTAGAATCTTGGCCCAAATAGTCCCGGTCATTGGCTCGAGAGTTTTAGTAAGGCCACCAATTCCCAGCCCTGCACAAATCACACCTATAATTTCACCTACGCCACCGGTTACAACCACCAAAAAAGAATCGACGATAAAGTTGGTTTGGCCCATGTCAGGTGTAACTCCACCGATTAAGGTCCAAGCATAGCCAGCGATGCCAGCAATCCCAGATCCAAAGGCGAAAGTGCAACGATCGACAAAGCCGGTATTGACCCCTAAACTACTGGCCATTTCACGATTTTGCATGGTTGCACGCATCATCAAGCCAACTTTAGTGCAGCGCATCAGATAATACATGGCACCAACAGAGAATGCACAGATAGCGATAATAAAACAGCGGCCATAGGGAAAAACAAGATCTTGAATCACCTCTATACCACCTCGCCCCCAGCTAGGTGCGTTGACACCAATATTGTCACCAAATCTCAGTCGAATCATCTGGATCAGGATCAGGCCAACCCCCCACGTTGCTAGCAAAGATTCGAGTGGACGTTTATACAAGTGCCGAACCACAAAAAACTCGATCAATAGACCGATAGTAGCAGACATTAAGAATGAAGCCGGAAGGGCAAAAATAAAGTACCAGTTGTTGGGGGTTTCTGGCGTATGAGCGAATACTAGTTGGACGACGTAGGTGGTGTAGGCGCCAATCATCATCAGTTCACCGTGTGCCATATTAATCACGCCCATCAAACCAAAGGTAATTGCCAACCCAAGTGCCATTAAAATCAGCACCGAACCGAGCGAAAGACCTCTAAACAGGTTGCCCAATAGAGAGATAAACTGTTGATAAGTTCTAATTTTTGCGATAGCTGCTTGGTAGGTGCGTTGGATTTGTGGAGTTAGAGCCGAGCTTTTCTCCAACTGTGCTAATGATTTTTCCAAAAACTTTTGCGACCGTTGACTTTTGGTATGACCTAATTGTGTTACCAGTTTAAGGTGCGTAGAACCAGCATCAAGCGAGATACGGGAAATCCGAATTAGTAACGCACTCTCTAAGGCCAACCGCTGGATTTTTTTTGACTGATTACCAGTCGCTAGATCGTCCAGCTTTTCCAGTGCTAAATCCGTTAGTTTACCCAAACCTTTAATAGTTTTGGCTTCACCACATCTTTTAATACCTGATAGCTGGGTTTCTTCATCGGGGGAGAAGAGTTTGAACAAGGACTTCACATTTTCGGCCAACCCCCTTTCCGGTCGGCCAGGTCGAATCTGCTTTAGCTCAGTCACCGTAACCTGAAACTGTTTGCCGGAGACGTCCGTGATAGGTTCTTGTGTTAGCGGATCTTGGAGGGCTGCAGTTTTGCCCTCAATCTTGGGGCATAAAATAACGACGTTATCGTTCCAGACGTAAAGTTGGCGCAGTTTGAAGGCATTCATTAAAGCCTCTAAGCCGGGATGATCGTATTTAGCCAAGCCCATGATGGCAGTTTTACGAATTGAAGATTTCTTGTCGCCCAGTTTCAGTAGAATTTGCTGGATCTCTTCAACGGCGGCGGAACCAACTTCTGCCGAATCGGCTAGTAATTGGGTTAAACAAAAAAAGAGACAAAGAGCTAATAAGGGAAAGGTTTTATTTGCCGTCATCTTAAAAGCAAATCGACTTTATCAATGAAGACATCATGAACTACTGCATCTTTCGAACTCACTGTACTATTAAAAAATTCACCGCGTATTGTGTTAAAAGTACAAAGTACTTTTAACACAATACCGATATGTAACACCTTTTGGTTCAACCGATTTAATTCAATCAAGGTAATATCATAATAGTTAGGCGGTTATAAAGTACATCGTGGAAATATCACGTGTGGAGAAACCAGAATAAACATAGGTTCTATGTCTTCCTTTTGGGTGACGATCTTCAAACAGCAAAAAGCGCAACATCCAATAACACCATGGATTTATTGGATGTCACGCCCTTCGGATTAAAAATACGCTTGTCAGAATATCAGTTCATAGCCGATTATCTATTTCTGCCAACGATCGGATTTGGCGGAAAGTTCATTGAACTTGACTTCTGGTGTTGGCGATGGATAATTTCCGTCCGGCCAGAGATAACTGCTGTAAGAATCAGGAACGACCAGTTCTCCATCGTTGAATTCATTGACGATTTCAAACTGACCATCAGCTAAAATCTCACCAATATAGACCGGTTTCAAGGTGTGTTGGTTGGAATCGTGCATCTTCTTCTTTCCACCCGGTGCATCGAACTCAAGACCGTAAACAGCCTCTCGCACTTTATCCACATCGAAGGATTTCGCTTTTTCAACAGCGGCCTTCCAGACATAAACCCCAAAGTAAGCGGCTTCAATAGGATCATCCGTGACGCGGTCGTCACCACCAGGCAAGCCCTCTTTCTTGCAGAAGGCTTTGAAGGCTTTGACAAAAGCCTTGTTCTCTGGGGTATCGACGCTTTGGTAGTAGTTCCAGCAGGCCAGGTGTCCTACCAATGGAGGAACATCCATCGCTCGAAGTTCATCTTCAGCTACGGAGAATGCCATGATCGGACAGTCATCCGAGGTTAACCCCTGGTTGGCGAACTCTTTATAGAAAGGAACATTGCTATCACCATTAATGGTTGATAAAACACATGCATTTCCGTCGGCTGCAAATTCCTTAATCTTGGAGACAATTGTTTGATAATCCTGGTGATGAAAGGGGGTGTATTCCTCCATCACGTTTTCGTCCGGTACCCCCTCGGCTTTCAAATAGGCTTTGAGTACCTTATTCGCCGTACGGGGAAAGACGTAGTCAGTTCCAAGAAGATAGAACTTTTCCATCCCCATCTCTTCTTTCATATATTTAGCTGCGGGCACCAACTGCTGGTTGGGTGACGCCGCAGTGTAAAAAACGTTGAGAGATTGTTCTTCACCTTCGTATTGAACCGGATAAAACAGCAAACCGTTGTATTGTTCGAAAACTGGCAGGCAGGATTTACGACTGACTGAGGTCCAACAACCAAAGACGGCGGCAACTTTATCTTCGGTCAACAGTTGCTTGGCTTTTTCAGCAAATAGTGGCCAGTCAGAAGCAGGGTCTACAACCACAGGTTTAATTGTTTTACCGAGAACTCCACCGGCTTCATTAATCTCTTCAACCGCCATCAGGACGACGTCTTTCAGCGAGGTCTCAGAAATTGCCATTGTTCCGCTTAGTGAATGCAAAACACCAATCTCAACCTCGTGATGATCTGCATAAGCAGATAGTTGGGGGAAACTAAAAGCACCTAGAATTAACAAGCTAAACGCTAAGGTCAAAAACCTGCAGCAAGTATTTTGGGCGCACAAACCTCTTATTGACATTTAATTCTGCTCCTTTAACACCAGTAGGATGTCACTACCAGCTAAATGAAATATCGGCAAATAAGCTTCCATTCGATCAGATAGACCAAATTTTTTTAAACTACCGTTCGCCAATACTCGGGATAATTTCAAACGGATCAAATTGCTCAATTCTTCGGTTGATCTCTTCAGCGCAAATACCGATTTATCGAGAAAGTGGTCCATTTTCACCTGACTCTTTATAGAGGGATAGGTAGAGAGCAAAAAAGGTGCCAAAACAAGTAGGTCGGTGTATTCCTTGTATCCCCTTGACTTTCGGTTATACTGTGGTTACAACCACCCATTTCTGCTTAATAAATCATCAGCTATCCGCTTAAAAATTAGTCTATGTTTGATTTGTTAAAACGTTAATTTTTAGACCGAGGTGCGACATCTGAAAGGTGGTTAAACCAACTTCCTGAATGTTGTATAGTAAGCTTGATAACAATAATCTAATAACTGAATTTTGGTCGGAAGAAAAGGGGGAATATTCTGATAGTATACCTGATAACGAATATGAACTGCCTACTAACAGAACAGCTAAAAAATGTGATGCAATTGGAAAATGGATAGGGCTTCTAAAGAACTATCTGAAGTTCCAATGCTATTATCATAAATTTATGATCCGACGCTCCAAACATTCTCGACGTGGTACTTCTTAGTCTGTAAAAACTATTTCTCAGAACTAGGAGTCAAACACCAACTGATTGAGAAACCAAGGTAGGTTTTTGACCTAGGAACTGCAGTCCCACAAAGCCTAACGACCGTGATTATTACTAGCTCGGTTTCAAGACATGTATGCGCTTGATTGAAATTACACTATCACTGCGGATCGGTGGTTAAGTATCTTTACTTTTCACACGGATGATTGCTAACGCTTTGTGTCCGTCATTCCTGATGATAACGTCCTTTTCAGAATCAACGGACATGGGCATACTCATTTTCCCCTCGGTTGGCCTCCAGTATTCTCCCGGGTGCCAAATGCCTCTAACAACGACAAAGTTACCAAATATGCTTCTTCAAAATATCTTTTGGCACAGTCTCAGTAGGTAAGATCGGCGTACTATCTACCATATAGTAATGGCCGTACCATGCTTGAGAACTCATGACGTTGCTAGGGAAGTGCTTTAGAACACCCCGAACTGTTTTTTCTTCTGGATGTGGTTGCAGAATTGAGCAACCTGCGATAAGAGTTCCAAGCGACATTATGACAAAAAGTTTCCTCACAATCTTACGCTCCTCACATCAGATTAAACATAAACTTCCCAATTTTAGAAATACCTTTTAACCCTCTTGAGGATTAGATATCGCCTCATTCCCTCTACTAAAGTGAGTTATATTTGCAAGATAGACGAACGGAGTTGGCACACAAATACGCGCAATCAATGCCAGAGGGGTTCACCTGCCTCCAATTGGGCAGACAAAAAGTCTTCGTTCAACTCAATGCCCAGTCCCGGTTTTTCGGTTAAAATGACATGGCCGTCTTGAATCACGGCATTATCTGAGTCGACTACTTGATCCCAAGTTGGGTCGTTAAATCGGTGAAACTCCAGGGCCAGAAAATTGGGAACGCTGGCACAGACGTGTGCATCGGCAACCGTACTCAAAGCACTACTGTTGTTATGTGGAGCGAAGGGGATATAGTATATTTCAGCCATATTAGCAATCTTGCGACACTCCGATAATCCACCACACTTGGAGATGTCAGGCATGATGATGTCGGCAGCCTGCTTCTCCAACAGATCGCGAAAACCATAGCGCAGATAGAGGTTTTCTCCTGCGCAGATCGGTGTCGAGGTCGATTGGGTAATTTTGTTCAAGGCATCAATATTCTCCGGCGGCACCGGTTCTTCCAACCACATCAGGTTTAAAGGTTCCAATGCTTGTGCCATTTTCATCCCGGCAGTGGCATCGTAGCGGCCGTGCAGATCTAAGGCTAGGTCGAGCGAGGAGCCAATTCCCTGTCGAATCTCGAAGGCTTGATCCACCAGTGATTTGAACTCATCCGGTGTCACCGACCAGTTCCACCGATCTAGTTTATGCGGATGGTTGCCATCGTCGAGGTCGAACTTAATAGCGGTAAATCCCTGTTCCCGTACCTCTTCAGCCCGTTGCCGATAGTCGGTGTGGGCACTATCGACATAGAGACGAATACGATGACGGAATTTCCCCCCCAATAACCGATAGACCGGAATATTCTGAGCCTTGCCGGCCAAGTCCCAGAGGGCAATTTCGATACCAGTTAGGGCTGAAATGCCAGCCCCGGCAAAGCCACCCCGGAAAATATAAGCACGTCGAATCAATTCAAAACAGGCATCCACGTCGCGTGGGTCCTGACCGGTGATCATGCGTGCCATATCGTGGGTGGTATCCCGCCAGCCACTATCGACATGGCTGGTTTCACCTGTTCCGTAGACGCCTTCATCGGTGTAGATCCGTACATAGTGATACCGATAGCGAGGATGTCCGTCGATTTTGACATGTGCATCCGCTGTCTTGATGTCAGTAATTTTCATTCTACTGCCTCCTACTTGTAAGTCTGAAATTTAACGCCATTCGGCTGCCCAACCAGCGGTCTGATACTGACTGCGAATGTGCCACTCTCTCAGCACGGCCAGTAATTCCTGTTTCTTGTCGGCGAATTCAGCCTGATGCCACAAGTTGTTGATCTCGTCTGGGTCGGTCGTCAGGTCGAACAGTTGGCCATCCGGTTGATCTAAAAAATGGACCAGTTTCCAATCTAAGCTTCTGACCATCGACATAAACTTGGTTCCTTGCAGAATACCATCCCGACTGTGTTCTGCGAAAACATAGTCACGGCTACTCCACTCTTCGCCTCGCAGCACCGGTAGAATCGACTCTGCCTCCATGGTCTCCGGCACTTCAGCCCCGGCTAGTTCGAGGATAGCAGGTCCGAGATCCATCTGTTGGCAGAGATCGTCAATGGTAACACCAGCCTGAAAGCGCCCCGGTGACCAAACAATAGTGGGCGCACGGGTGATAATATCGTACATAGTCCATTTTTGGCTGTGTCCGTGGTCACCAAGACAATCACCATGATCTGAGGTGAAGATGACAACCGAATTATCCAGGTAGCCCTGCTGATCCAGCGAATTCAAGATCTGGCCAATTTTGTCATCGATCATGGTTACGTTAGCCAGATAGTATGCCCGTTGGCGATGGCGTTGCTCTCGCGTCGGATTTAGTTGATGCACTACCGAATCGTGGTCGACGTCGCAGTTGTGCTGGCGCATCTCCAGAAATGGTGACGGTTGACTGGCCAGTTCATCTTCAGTCACTTCAAGCCTCGGAAGATCCCGGTTCATGTAGGGCTCGGCATAAGCCCAGGTCGGATCGTAAGGCGGATGAGGACCGGGAAATCCGATCTGTAGAAACAACGGTTTGGTAACAGGATGGCTGTTAATCCACCACTGCGCCAGATTGCCAACGAACATATCGGGGTGCATCTCCTCGGGCAACTCCCACTCAAAGGCGCCCAACCGTTCGTTGTAGTCGGAACGTTGCCGGTAAAGCTCTCGCTGCTGTTTAATCAGCCCCTTGGCCTGCAGCGCCTTGTCCCACTCGTCGAAGTAGTAACGGCCTTCCAAATACCGATCTTTATTTTCGACTACGTACCGTTGATGAAATCCAAGTGGTGTCTCGAAAGGGAAGGTGTGCATCTTGCCCACGTTGACACAATGATAGCCGACTTGGCTCAGCCTTTCTACCCAAGAGCGGGTCCAGCGATCAGCGTTTTTGAGAATGCCGGTGGTATGGGGATAATAACCGGTAAAAAGACTGGCCCGTGCCGGCGCGCAGGAAGGTGCAGAAATATAACACTGTGACAGCGTAACTCCCTCTGTCACCAGCCGGTCGAGGTTGGGTGTCTCCATGTAGGGAAAACCGAGGGCGGAGATGGTGTCAAACCTCTGCTGATCGGTCATTACTAAAATGATGTTGGGTTGTTCAGTTGCCATTGGGAATTCCTCATCCTATCTTTTATGTAGATTCTTGTTCTATCATTTCACGCATGAATTCGCGTGCCGGGTAATGAGGATCGTCCGGAGATAGCGCTTCCGGATCATTTACAATGGCGGTTTCGGCTGGCATCATCACCGGATGCTTCAAAGTTGGATCGTCCGTTTCTTCGCGCCACTGTTCAAGCTGTTGACGAAGTTGTCTGAGCACCAGTTCCGGGGCTTGACCACTTGGGATCATATTGTGACATTCGTGAGGATCAAATACCAGATCGTATAAACGTTCGGACTCGGTCGGTCTGTCACGCCAGCCGTAATCGAGGAAAAGAGTCTTGCTAATGCTATCGTCGCAGTTTGGCATTGCCCACCGTTCGGCTTGGTCATAGCGACGGATGTACTTCCATCGCTGGGTACGGATGGCCCGCTGTGGTTCGTAGCAACAGTGATAGTTGACCTCAGAGAAGACCGCCTCTCGAATGGTATCGGTTTCACCCCGGACCAGGGGGAGTATCGAGACGCCCTGTAACCAGTCCGGGTGGTCAATCCCAGCCAAAGCACAAACAGTTGGGAATAGATCTATTTGGCTAACCAGTGCATCGACGACCTGGCCGCCGTTAAACCCACCCGGCCCTCGCATAATCAGCATTACACCGGTACCGTGATCCGATAAGTGGCACTTCATCTCTGGGAAAGCCAATCCGTGGTCGGTGGTACAGATCACCAGCGTATTGTCAGCTAACCGGTTCTCTTCCAAAGCTGCAAAGACACGCCCCATTTTCTGGTCGAGGGTTCTAGCCGCATCAATGTAATCAGCCATATCCTGCCGCGTTTCCGGTGTGTCGGGGAATCGAGCCGGTGGCTTGACATAACGCGGGTCGGTCGGCAACTCACCGTCCGGTTGTGGGGCAAAACCACCGGGTTTAACGGCATTGGCACGATGGGTCTCACTAAAACCGACATCCAGGAAAAAGGGTTGGTCACCCGATTTAGCAGCCTCTGCCACTTCAGAAATATAGTCGACCGCACGTGTTTCAGTCCCCCCCTTGTACTCTTCCTCTTGAGTCAGCAGCCGGGTGTAGCCTGCATCTTCCACATTATTGACCACATGTTGAAAGCCTGCTAAAACGGTTTCGTATCCGAACCTCTTTAACGTGTGCATTATCAGTTGCTTGGGGTTGGGAAAACTCCAGCCACGATTGACCAACCCTCCCATCCCAGCAGTATGCGCCCACTGTCCTGAGAGAAGACAGGCTCGACTTGGGGAACAGGTGGGGTTGGCACAGAAGGCCTGTCGAAACAGAACCCCCTCCTGGGCCAATTTCTGGATGTTGGGGGTTGGAATATCGTGGCCGTATGGCTGGACATAACGACCAGTATCGTGTGAATGAATATAGATGATGTTGGGATGACTCATGTTTGGTTTCCCTTTTACTTTACGTATTCGGATAGGCTGAGCAAACCTGAACTGTCAGGGTATTATATGCGAGATGAGGTTAAATACCAAGCCGTTTCGTCAACTTAATAGAGTACGTACTTGACCAGTCGACCATCAAGCCCACCATTAGAAAACGGCTTTTTCCAGCTTGATCTGAGGCCAATATGCTTGATATATTGTCGATCACCGAAATAGATACAGGCAGTGGAGCCGCGGCACCGTTGCTTTAAAAAATCGCCTAGCCGTTTGTAGAAAGTCGCCAGATCTTCTTGTGAGTTTTTCAGCCGAACCCCGTAAGGCGGGTTGCAAAGGATAAACTTCTGCTCCAACTTATCGATCTGAAAAATATCTCGTTGATGAATGGTGATGTTTCCGTGTTGATCGAAGGTGTTGGCATTCCGACGAGCAGCAGCAACGGCAGTTTTCGAAATATCGCTTCCTGCCACCAAATTTTTACTGATTGTAATTGTGTTTTGGCTACAGGCTTGCTTGACTTGCTCCCACTGTCTAAGGTCAAAGTCGGGCAACCGTTCAAAGCCGAAATGGGAACGCAGCATACCGGGCGGTGTCTGCGTGGCTTGCAAGTAAGCCTCACACAGCAGTGTGCCAGATCCGCAAAAGGGATCATAGAGCGGTTGGTGGCAGTCCCACTCTGCTGCCTTGAGAATTGCGGCGGCTAGGGTTTCAATCATCGGTGCCTCGACCGTTTGCAACCGGTAACGCCGGCGATGCAGCGATCCGCTAGAGGTGTCGATACTGAGAGTCGCACGGTTATTATGGATTCGCAAGTTGATCCATAGATCGGGGCTCTGGGTTTCTATCGATGGCCGTTTGCCTGTGGTAGCGCGGAAATAATCCACAATCGCATCCTTCAGTCGAAGGGCAGCAAATTTGGAATGCCTGATGGTACTATTGGAGACGGTAGCAAAAACGGCGAAAGTGTGGTCGGGTGTTAAAAAGTCGGACCACTGGATTTTGGCCGCAGTTTTGTAGAGGTAGCGATCTGAATGGCAGTCGAAAGTAAGCAATGGCGCCAATATCCGATGAACCAGCGCACTGCGCAGGTTGAGACAATACAGCACATCAGGGCTGGCTTCGAAGTAGAGACCTCGATAGGCCAATCGAACTTCAGTTGCTCCCAGATCCTGAATTTCAGCCGCAGCTATCTCCTTGATATCATCAGCGACCTGGGCAAAATAGCGGTTGGTTTTCTGGTAGATGTACATCGTGTGAACGAACATCAATCGAACTTCGGTCGTAAAAGGCCAGGTGAATTGACGTTTGGTTTCACAATTAGTATACTTTGGAGGAAAATGTGAGCGCAACAACATCCTGTCGATGGACGAAATAGTAGGTGACGCAGTATGCCGGAATGGGCCGAGGTTCGAATTACCAGAGATTTTATCAACCATGTTGCCGATGGCCGAACGGTGGAATATCTGCGATTTTCCCCCTACTTGAAACTGAAGAACCTATCACAACAGGCGACACCGTTTACGGTGTCGGCCCAGTCGAGAGGCAAAGAACTAGCCCTTCATTTTGAAATGACTTCTCTGAATCCGGCACCAGTTCGGCAATATACGCTCACGCTGGGCATGAGTGGTAAATTCGTGCATCTGGAGAACAGCGAGCCTCCACCTAAGCATAGCCATGCCCACTTTGTGTTTTCGGATCAAACCGAGTTAGTTTTTGTCGACGTAAGACGATTCGGCAAAGGCGACTATCGAACCTGGGCACCGTATCGAGGACCTGATCCGGTCGATCATTTCGACGATTTTAAATCCTATATTTACCAACATCTCGACAAACGTATCTTTCTGAAACCTGTCTCGGAACTGTTGATGGATCAACGCTATTTCAACGGCGTTGGCAACTACCTGCGGGCCGAGATTTGCGGTCAATCCGGCATTAATCCCTTTCTACCGGCTCTAAAAGTGATCGACGATCAATTCCTGGCCTATGTGGCTCATATCATGCGTCAATCCTATCTTTTAGCGGGCGGTTCGCTCTACCAGTGGCAAAATCCCTTTTCAACCCTGGAAATCCGAGAAGAAAAAGCCAATTTCGACGATTGGCTGGAGTTTTACGGCAAAACCGAAAGCATCGTCGATAAAACGGGACGCCGATTCTGGTTTGATCCCAAGTGGCAACAATTTGCGGACACCCATTACAAAATAGATCCAGATGTTTAGCTTACTAAAAACCGCATTACTACTAGTTCCAGGTATTGGGCAGTTGCTAACCCGTCAATTTGCCAAAGGTATCGATCTGATTTTACTGTTGGCTTTTGTGCTGTTGCCGATTGTGTTTGAGACAGAACATCTAACTTTCCTGTCTGCGATCTGTAAGATCGTGTTGCCTGCGATCTGGGTCTACAATGCTACCAACGTCTTTGGCTCTTTCTATTTTTCCTATCTCGGTTCAGCGCGCTACCGTCGCTTAATTTTGGCCTGTACCAGTTTAGGTCTTTTAGCTGAAGCCTTCCTGTTTGGCCGTACTAGCGTACTGGAGGATCTAAAATCGGTTACCATCGACAAATCTGAAACGGTGGTACCAACCGAAGGACAACTCGCGACACGAACCGAACCTAGGTCAGCAGAGATGACAGTTCCCCCCATCCAATCATCTGCTCAAACCAAACAGCCCTCGACAACTCAGACGCGACCCGCCAACCAAACGAAATCCCAGGTCGCAGATGCAGAATACGTGGATCAGGAGCCAGGCACCACTACAACACCGCTACAACGGTTCGTCAGGCAAAACAAACTACTCGACCAGGCATCGAATAAATCCTACCTGGTGGTAGATGTAGCACAACAAAAGATGTGGTTGTTAAAAGGGGAGCAAATCTTAAAACACTATCAGGTCTCAACTGCTCGAGCGGGTACTGGTAATCGTCAAGGCTCTTTTCAAACTCCATTGGGGGCGCATCAGATCTACTCCAAGATCGGGAAAGATGCAGCAAAAGGAGCAGTTTTTGAAGGTGGGATCGTAACCGGGGAAATCGCGGAAAACCTCTGGAATCAAGAAAAACAGGATCCAGAAACCTCAAACGATATCGTTACCACTCGCATTATCCGCCTGACAGGAATCGAAAAAGGAAAAAACAAGGGTGGTGAAGTCGATACGCTGATGAGGCGAATCTATATCCACGGCACAACTAGAGAGGAGGCAATTGGAAAACCGACCTCTCAAGGATGTGTCCGGATGATAAATGACGATATTATAGAGTTGTTTGATCTGGTTGAGCCGGGTGGGTTTGTCTATATCGCTGAGAGATTAAGCCGGGAATAAAAGTCAGCCAGAAGGAAGAAGATGTCGGTTAGTAGCGCTACCAACCGACATCTATGAATTAGGGCAAGTTACTCGGTTCTAATCCTGGCCCAAGATACAGTCAGCTTTCCAAGGCTATCTACGGCTAGCGCCCCATCAATACCCAGTTCGTAGATAGGTTTCAAGTCAGCTTCGCTCAAAGCAACGTCAAAGACCATAGCCTCATCTACGGTGATTTCTCCATATCTAGGGTCGCAACACTGATCCCGTCCTATCCACAGCTCTTTGGCTTCTTCGGCAGCAATCGGTTTTTTATCCAGCTTGAGTTTACTTTCCTCTTTACCATCGACCAGAATCCTCCATTCGCCTGTTTTGCTGTCAAAAGTGCCAGTCCACATATGCCACTTATCAATATCTTTGATGTTGAGGACCTCACCATCTCTCCAACCGCCGGGCTTGTTCCAACACGCACCATTGCAAATGGGAAACGAGACACCCACACCACCTGAGTTATTGTGGATAATATAGGCGTTTCTCTTGGACATGATAACGCCATGCGCATTCCAAGATTTTGAGGCACTCTTAACCCAAGCGGAAACAGTAATGGCTTTCGTCGGGTTGGCATGTGGCTTTGTTTTCACATAAGCACTCTTACCATCAAACTCGATAGCATTACCAAACTTACCTTTTACCCATTTGCATTTGCCTTCCAGCTCGGCGTCTAGTCCTTCTCCGGAGTCATCTTTCGTCGTCTTACCTTTTCCTTCGTCAAACTTCCACAAGCCTACCAGATGTTTCTCCAAATCGACCACAGCGAAACCTGGGGTAGCTAGTAAGAAACCAAACAGAATGAGACAACTCGTTGTCAAAAGTGCCATTTTTCTCATAGACATCATTTTCTACTCCTTTTTTGCAGACTTAAACTGCGTACGTATCCTGATTACTGAGTTTTAAGGTTTGACCAAGTAGTAGACAACTTTTCAATGGCTTCGACAGCGGTTGTCGCAGCACCCAAACCAGTACTCATAATGCCTTGCTGTTGTCCGGCGGTTAAAGCAATGTTAAAGACGGCAACTTCGTCGAAAACGGCCTGACCATATCTAGGGTCACAACACTGATCTCGTCCTATCCAGAGTTGTTTCTCACCTTCGGCAGCAATCGGTTTTTTATCCAGCTTGAGTTTACTTTCCTCTTTACCATCGATGAAAATCTTCCAGTCTCCTGTTTTGCTATCGAAGGTTCCGGCGTACATATGCCAAGTAGTAATATCTTTCGGTCCTACCTCACCATCTTTCCAGCCACCAGGTTTATTCCAGCAGGCGCCATTACAAATGGGAAAAGAAACCTTTGTTCCTCCAGCATTCGGGTGAATGATATAGGCGTTTCTTTTTGCAGCAATAAAACCGTTAGTATTCCAGGTTTTGGTTAAGCTTTTAACCCAAGCTAAAACGGTAATTGCTTCGGTCGGACTCTTATGCTTGGGCACTTCAATATAACCGGTTTTTCCGTCCAGTTCCAAGGCTTTACCAAATTTTCCATCGACCCATTTGGCACCGCCTTTGATAGTGGCATCAAGCCCTTTACCAGCGGCATCTTTGGCAACAGTCCCTTTACCTTCATCAAACAGCCAAATACCGGTAGCGGCTGCTTTCAGGTCAGTAACACCAGCAAAACTTTGGCCGGTCAGCATCAGCCCAATTGTAACTAAGCAGGTCCAGACCAGTACTGATTGAGTTAATCTAAACATGAGTATAAACATCTCCTTTTTCCCAAAATGCAGGGCTCCAACCGTCTAAAACTGCGATCATCTAACCCTGACATGAGGATTTTACATATTGCCCCAAATGGACAATGATATTTACTATAGTAATGCAGATCAGAAAAATTGTCAAACGTTTCTATAGCGAAAATTATCAAATAGGCTGGTACTTTGTATATTTTCTATTTGATGACAGCAATTTTACCGGTTCGTCTTTGGTTATCGTGTTGCACCACGTAGATGTAAATCCCACTGGCAATGCCAACTCCATCTTGATTTTGGAGATACCACAGTTTTTGACCTCGATCTTCTACTTGAAGCCGCAGAGTTTCCAGCCGTTGGCCGACAGGATTGTAGATCTCAATTTCGGCCTCAATCGGTAATTGGTCGAAAATCACAGCCCCCTTGTGAAATTCGTTTGGGTGAACAGGATTCGGATAGACCTGAAGATAATCCAAATTAGCAGGTAGGCCCTCGGACTTGGGCATTGCAAACACCGCTTCGTCACCTGTCGAAATGGTCAACCGATAGACCTGATCCGCTTGCAGGTTATCGAATGTCAAAACCAGACGCTGGCCCATTCGATCTAAAATCACTGAAGTAGGTTGTTGTGTTACCGTATTTGAAGGTTGGCTAACTTGGAATAGTGTAAAGTTTTGTTTGTTAAAAATATCATAATCGGTTAGATCCTCCCACAGATTTAGATCCAGGCGTCCATCGAAAGTCAGCCCAACCTGACGTCTGTTCAACGGCTTAACCTCTCTGAGTTCAGGCTGTGCTTTGACGGTTACTTTAACTTCATTACTTTTGGCCGTTTCAGCATCATCACTGGCAGAGACTGCATAACGGTAAACCGTATCCGGTCGGAGGTCTTGGTCCAAAAAGGTGAGGGTTTGACTGGCTCCAATTTTCTGCCAGGCGCCCTCTTTTCCGATCGCTCGATAGATATTGAACTGGACTGCTTCTGACTGCCAGTTCAATGTAACCTCCGTTGGTCGCCTTTGCCCGGTTGGGTCGGCGACTTTAGCCGTTAGCCCCCAGGGCGGTTGTTTTTGGGAGTCGGCATTGGTTAGCGTCCAGGCCACCATCTGCCGCACTTGGTTGACGTAGAGTTCTGCTTGACCATCAGCGTTGAAATCGGCTACCGTTACCTTAGGCGTTTCTCCAATCGGTTGATGCCAAACCGGTTTGAAATTGTGGTCGAACAGGTAAAGATTGGGAGTAATGGCAATTACTAAATTATTCTGCCGATCGTTGTCCAGATCAGCAATTGCTAAATCGCTCCCCTCAGGTGTATAGGGGAGGAATGATTGCGACCAGATCTGCTGGTAATCTCCCACCGATCTTTGGTAAGCAAAGGCATAAATTCCCCACTGAGCAGCGATTGAAGGAAGCGATGGTTGATCGACTTTACCACCGATCACGAAATCCGGAATGTCATCCCCTGTTAAGTCGCCAACCGTTACCAGTCGGATATCTTGCAGCGGTAATTTGCCCTGCCAAGTTCTAGTTAACCTATCATCACCGGACGATGTATAAACAAATAGATCCCCTTCGCTGTCGCCAAAAACAACCTCCGTTTTTTGGTCGCCATCGAGGTCACCGATCCCCAACCTCTTAACAACGTTAGTGCCTTCGCTCGGATTGTTGACCTCCAGTACTTGATCGAAGGTGTTATTCCCTCGATTTTCAAAAATGATGATCTGTCCTGTATAGTTGTTCAGGCCAATAATCTCCATTTGCCCATCCTGATCAAGGTCTGCCACCTGTGCGGTTTCGATGATCTCAGAAGACCAGCTTTTCTGCACCGAGTATTTCCCCTGCCCCTCTAGGATAAAGACCTGATCATCGTCGTAGCCGGCGATCTCTAGCCGACCATCTCGATCTAAATCGCCGACAAAAATGGGGGTGAACTTATCGACGATAGTATGTCGTAACGGGAAAAGGCCTCGTTGGTTTCGCTCATAGATCTGAACACCGGTAGTAAAAGATCCACTTAGCGGTAGCCCAACCAACTCAATTTGCCCATCCTCGTCAAAGTCAATAGGAGATTTAAAATCGGCTAAATGAACGGGTGGAACACCAAGTGTCTGGCGACGAAAGCCACTTGGCGGAATGCGGTCATTCTGCGACCGGATCGTAAAGTGATCGGTAGTGGTCAAGCCAGCGACGTTGGTCGAGAGAATCGAAAACTCGTAATCTCCAGTTGGTAAATCGAGGAAGGAAAAGACGTGTTCACGACCGACCGCAGTTTCGGTATCTTGATTTTTCCAGTTGGTCGTACCGGCCTGCTTCCAGTGTAAGGTATCAGCAGTTGGATCATCCGTTGCCCACAGTACAACTGGCAGATAGCGATCACCAGCAAGCCAATTTTGGAAGGTTCGATGCTGGAGAACTGGCGGTGAGTGATCGACGTAGACCACGACCTCATCGTTTATTTGTTGTTGATCTGATCCTTTTACCAGGAGTCTGACCGTGTAGATTCCTTCCGACAGGGTTTCGGTATTCCAGACTGATAACAACTGATTATTTTTAAGTATGAAACTGGGAGGTTCAATCGAAATCCAGTTTGCCGGTGTAGTCGACAGTCCGTACTGCAATTGCCAACTTTGAAAGCCGAAACCGCCAGCACTCCCCCAGACCTCGATCTGCCGGTGACTGCCAATTCCTGTCTCTGGAGCGGTAATATGAGCCTGAAGGCTTATACTTCTCTGAATTGCTGCGGCTGCATCCAAATAACCCGCCCCCATGAATTCTGGGCTCTTCGGCATCGGCTTAGCCGTACTGACTAAGATTTGACGGATTTCCTCCGCTGTCAAGTTGGGACGTTTCGACATCATCAATGCTGCCACTCCAACCACATGTGGCCCTGCCATTGAAGTGCCCGACAACAGACGGTACGTGTCTTGGATTTGGGTGCTAAGGATCTCATTACCCGGTGCTACAATGTCAACACCTGCACCAAAGTTGGACTGATAAAACCGTTCATCATTCTGGTTGCCCGAAGCCACCGCCAAAACTTGTCGATAACCTGCCGGATAGATAACGTTTCCTTTCATATCGTTGCCAGCAGCGGCGACTAGTAGTACGCCTTGTGCATCGGCATAGGTGAGAACATCACGGATGACGAAAGAGAGACGGTCACTGCCCCAACTCATGTTGATAACCTTGGCTCCGTTATCGACGGCATAGATAATTCCGGCCGCCGAGTTACTATCCCGCATTCCAGTCCCACCATAACGCTGAGAAGCACCCACCCGAATGGCCATGATTTTACAATTCCAGGCCACGCCCGCAATACCCATTTGGTTGTCGACTTTAGCTCCGACAATTCCCGCCACGTGTGTACCATGTCCCGTTTGGTCTATTGGCTTATGGTCGTCGTCTGTAAAATCCCAACCCACCAGATCATCAACATACCCGTTCCCATCGTCGTCAATCTGATTATCGGGAGTTTCTCCCTGATTTTGCCACATCTGACCTTGAAAATCAGCGTGGGTGTAATCGACGCCTGTATCAACCAGTGCGATGACAACCTGGGGGCTACCTCGTTCAATTTCCCAAGCCTCTGGCATCCTGATTTTCTCCAGATTCCACTGCTCGATATATTTGGGATCATTCGGTACTACGGATTGCGTTGGACGAATGTAATTGTAGGTGACGGCTTCGATTTCTGGATTAGACAAGCATTGCTGCCGCTTGATTTCCAGGTCTATACGTAATGGGAAATGGAGAAGGTAGATCCGTGACAGATTAACCGGTTCAGTGGAAGTATTCGAACGCCGATTGGGAAATAGCGGGGCTATCCTGTTGGCTTGGAGTGCATCCCGAACCGAGAGTGGATTTGCTGCTTGGGATAGCCGAACGATGAGTTGTTGTGCAACTTTTTGTTCAGTTGAGGAGGATCTGGGGAAATTGACTGCCGCCTGTAGGGGGAAAAAAGAAAAAATAATTGCTGAGGCAGAAAAAAAACAACAAAAAAAAACAGAGTTTTTTCGGTACATTCTATTAGAATAACAACCGTAAACTCAGTCGTCAAGGTGGATTGTAGCCAGCCGGAGGGGCCAAATACCTCAGGGAGAAATCAGTTGACAAAACAGTAAAATTGGTTTATTATTGGCGGGCGGACAGGTTGAACATATTGGGCTATTTCTCCTCAGCCACACAACATCTTGATTGCCAGGCGGGTTTTGGGTTCTAAGCCATGCGTTGTCCTTACTGCAAAAGCAATGAGACAAAAGTTATTGACAAGCGAACTACCGATAGGGGAAATGCGACTCGCCGTCGCCGCGAATGTCTGGATTGCAGTAAGCGGTTTACCACTTACGAAAGGGCTGAAACACTAGATTTATTAGTGATCAAAAAAAGTGGTCAGCGTGAACCTTTCGATCGCCAGAAACTTCGGCTTAGCCTAACCAAGGCCTGTGAGAAAAGGCCAATTGACCCGGACACAATCGACAATTTGATCGGTGAGGCCGTACAACGGCTGATTGCGCTCCGTCGTAGCGAGGTTGAAAGCTATGCCATCGGCGAGATTGTAATGGAATTTCTGAAGGGCCTCGATGATGTAGCCTATATTCGCTTCGCTTCTGTCTATCGTGAGTTTAAAGATATTCGCGATTTCGAGAAAGAGGTTCTTCAAATTTCAGCGGATAGCAGTTTGCGATCTGCCGAAATAGTTGAGACACCGGAATGGATAACCGTCAAAGAGGCAGTCGCTATTTTTGGCGTGCCAGAGCGCACGCTTCGACGTTACATTTCCCAGCACAAGATCCGATCTCGCCTGGAAAATCGAGGTCGTTTGGTATATGCCAATGACATTCGACCGCCTAAAAATGACGGCAATCAAGGAAAATGGCTTGATGTTAAGGCTGCAATGGCGCATTTTGGCATGTCAGAGAGGACGGTTAGACGGTACATCTCTCAAGGTAAAATCGAGTCATCACTGGTCAATGGAAGGCGATTGGTCTATGCCAACTCTCAGTCGGAACCACATTCAGCTAAGCAACGCATTTAATGGACTCCCGATCGAGTAAACGCGCTATCATCTCCCCAACCATTTTAATTTTTATTTATTAGCTTTTTTTAAATCAGGATCAAAGTTTTAAACGAGGGAAACATTTATGGAAAAGCGGACAAATGAGATCGACACGATCTCTGTTGCTCCAAGCGACGAAACTGTTACTAAACGCTCACCTACGGGGGATTCACTTACGGGCCTGAAATTTTCCCGCCTTTTTACCGAGGAAGAAGTGCACCCATTTGATCAAGTTGAATGGACCTTCCGAAGTTCGTCCATCTACGACGAAAAAGGGGAAGTTGTTTTCCATTTAGATCAAGTGGAAGTTCCAACTGATTGGTCGCAACTGGCAGTTGATATTGCTGCCTCTAAGTATTTCCGAAAAGCCGGTATTCCTGAGACAGGCTACGAAAGCAGTATCCGCCAATTGGTTCATCGTGTTGCCCATACCATTCGAACTGCAGGTGAGGATTTTGGTGGCTATTTCGAGTCGGCAACAGATGCCGATGCTTTTGAGGCTGAACTGGCCTATATGCTGATAACACAGCGAGGCGCTTTCAATTCTCCCGTTTGGTTCAACTGCGGCCTTTTTCACGAATATGGAATTGAAGGTGGGAAAGGCAACTGGTACTGGAACTTTGATCAGCAGGTGGTAGTTCAAACTGATAACAACTACGATCACCCACAGTGTAGCGCCTGTTTCATCCAATCAGTTGATGATGATTTAATGTCTATTTTTGATTTGGTCAAAAATGAAGCTCGTGTCTTCAAGTATGGGTCAGGAACCGGGAGTAACTTCTCTACGATTCGTGGTCGCCAAGAAAAACTGTCCGGCGGTGGAACTAGTAGTGGTTTAATGTCCTTCCTGGAAGTGTTTGACCGTGCTGCCGGAGCCACCAAATCGGGCGGAACTACCCGGCGAGCCGCCAAGATGGTTTGCTTAGATATGGATCACCCGGAGATCGTCGACTTCATCAATTGGAAAGCTAAAGAAGAGAAAAAAGTTGCAGCCTTGATTGAAGCCGGTTATCCATCCGACTTCAACAGTGAAGCCTACAAAACCGTTTCGGGTCAAAACTCGAATAACTCAGTACGACTTAACGACGATTTTATGAATGCCTACCTCAATAGCGAGGCGTGGCATACAACGCTAAGAACGACAGGTGAGGTTTGCGAACAGTTTGAAGCGAAAGACCTAATGCAGCAAATTGCCCAAGCCGCCTGGCAGTGTGCTGATCCTGGGGTTCAGTTTGATACTACAATCAACGATTGGCACACCTGTGCTAACACTGATCGAATTTATAGCAGTAACCCCTGCTCCGAATATATGTTTTTGAACGATAGTGCTTGCAACCTATCTTCGATTAACCTGCTTAAGTTTTTGGATGCAGATGGCAATTTTGAAATCGAAAAGTACCAACACGCTTGTCGTATCTTTTTCGTGGCTCAGGACATTTTAGTCGATTTTTCCTCTTACCCGACACGCGCTATTGCTCAACATAGCCACGATTATCGACCGCTTGGGTTGGGGTATGCCAATCTAGGAACACTACTAATGGTCAAGGGGTTGCCTTACGACAGCGAGGAAGCGGTTGCCATGTGTAGTACGCTGACCGCTATTTTATGTGGTCAAGCCTACCGTACCTCATCTGAAATGGCAGCGGTTAAAGGGGCTTTTTCCGGTTATGAAAAGAACCGCCAACCGATGTTGAGAGTAATGAATAAGCATCGCGCCGCAACCTATCAGATCAATCCGGATTTATGTCCACCGGATTTACTGCATGCAGCACAAAAAGTTTGGAACGAAGTGGTCGAAATGGGTGAACGTGACGGTTACCGAAATGCACAGGCTACCGTTCTGGCCCCGACGGGCACGATTGGCTTGTTTATGGACTGCGATACCACCGGTATTGAGCCGGACTTCGCCTTGGTTAAGTTTAAGAAGCTAGCAGGTGGAGGTTATTTCAAAATCATTAATAACTCTGTTCCAAGGACTTTGGAAACGCTAGGCTATACTGAGACGCAAATCGACGATATTGTTGCCTACGCACAAGGAACGTCCACCTTGCTGGGTCCCCCTCATATTAATACGGTTAGCCTTAAAGAGAAAGGATTGACTGATGAGGAAATCGGTAAAATTGAAGCAGTTCTGCCTTCGGTCTTCGAACTCTCGAATGCGGTTAATATCCACACTGTTGGCGAAGGTCTGGCTTTGCGACTCGGCTGGACAGCCAAGCGGTTCGAAGCTCCAGCCTTTAGCCTGCTACATGAACTCGGGTTTGCCACGGAGCAAATCGAGGAAGCAAATAATGTTATCTGTGGGATGATGACACTGGAGGGGGCACCTCATCTTTCACCTGAGCATTTACCGATTTTTGATTGTGCTAACCGATGCGGCAAATATGGGACTCGCTCTATCGTGCCAATGGGGCATGTTCGTATGATGGCTGCAGCTCAACCCTTCATTTCAGGCGCAATTTCGAAGACTATTAACCTTTCCAATGAAGCCACTGTCGATGAAATCGAAAAATTGTACGCCGAATCGTGGCGACTCGGCTTAAAAGCGATGGCAATCTATCGTGACGGTTCTAAAATGTCCCAACCGTTGAGCACTTCTGCGGACTTAGAGGATGAAGAGGAAGTATCAGTCCATGTGGTAGAAGAGGCTCGTCCGATTCGACGCCGACTGCCGGACGAACGGAAATCCATCACCCATAAATTCAGTATTGCGGGACACGAAGGCTACCTCACTGTAGGCATGTTCGATGATGGACAGCCGGGCGAAGTTTTTTTAACCATGTCAAAGGAGGGCTCTGCTATCTCCGGGCTAATGGATACGGTTGCGACCATGACTTCAATGTCGTTACAGTATGGCGTGCCTTTAGAATCGCTGGTGAACAAGTTTTCTCATACCCGTTTTGAGCCGTCTGGTTTCACGAACAATAAAGAGATCCCAATTGCCAAGTCGATCATTGACTATGTTTTCCGCTGGCTGGAACTAAAGTTTCTTTCGGCTAAACCCGGCAATGAGAATGAGGACAAAATGATTACTGACCTTGACTATCCATTGTTAGAAGAGTGGGAGGAAGCTCGAGCCCGAATTGAACAGGACACCAAAATTGCGCAAATGCAATCGGACGCTCCTGCTTGTCACAGTTGTGGTACAATTATGGTCCGTAACGGCACTTGTTACCGTTGTCTGAACTGCGGCGAAACCAGTGGATGTTCCTAAGTTAAATTCATAGACCTATTTATATTGGTAAGAGATAAATTGATCGTGATTATGTAGGGGGTAGGATTATGTCAATCCGGGATGGAGAATCTGTTGGCAACGACTTCCGGCTATTTTCAGGGCGGGCCAACCCTGAACTGGGAAAGGAGATCGCCCAACACTTGAACATTAATTTGGGGAAAGTTGAAGTGCAAACTTTTCCCGACACCGAGCTTCATGTCCAGATTGAAGAAAGTGTTCGAGGAACCGACGTCTATATCATTCAATCGACTTGCGAGCCGGTCAATGATACCTTGATGGAATTGCTGGTTATGCTCGATGCCCTGCGTCGTGCTTCTGCCCGGCAAGTCACGGCGGTAATCCCCTACTTTGGCTACGCTCGGCAAGATCACAAATCCACTGGACGAGAACCGATCAGTGCCAAGCTCGTGATGGATCTCCTTACTACGGCAGGGGCCGACCGGATTATTTCGGTAGATCTACACGCCACACAGATCCAAGGCTTTGCCAATATCCCATTCGATCATCTAACTGCGCTACCCACCCTGGCTAGTTATCTGAAAGAGAAAGCACTCGAAAACGCAGTCGTTGTTTCACCAGATGTTGGACGAGCTAAGCTGGCTGAGAAATATGCCGATATTCTCAAAATGCCATTGGCAATTATGCATAAACAGAGAAGTGGAATCGGAGGGCAGGCGGTTGAAGTAAACCAGATTGTAGGTGAGGTCGCGGGAAAAACCCCGATCCTGATTGACGATATCATTGCGGGTGGCAGCATTTACAAGCACGCCGATGCATTGGTAGAGGCCGATGCTCAGCCCGCTTATATCAGTATTACCCATCCTGTTTTAACCGGGCAATCGCTCCAACTCCTCAATCGGCCCTCGATCCGTGAAATCATCGCCACCAATAGCATTCCTGTTCCGGTCGAAAAACAGATTGATAGCAAAGTACAGGTCCTCTCTATTGCCCCTTTATTGGCTGAGGCTATTTTTCGGATTCACAAACACCGTTCCGTCAGTCGCGTATTCTTTGACCAGCAACTGGCTTTCCCCGTTTAAGATTAAGATTTTAACATTTAAGGCATAATTTTCTATGGAGTGACAATGCAAGTTTTAATAACCGCTGCTACCACCAATTTAAGTCAGCAGTTGGCAACCGATTTAGCCCTTTCACATCAGGTCAAGTTGACAGATCTGGTTGATTGCCAGACCGATTTTGAGTTTATTCGCTCCGATTTCAACCACGAGTCAGAGCTGCCTGTCAGTAGCATAGATGCAATTGTCCATCCCGCCCAACTGCCGATCTTAGATCAACCCCTAAATGATATTGTAGACCCGGCTAATCAAGCGCTCGATTTTCAAACGCGCTGTACTTATAACCTGTTGCAGGCTTCTGTTGAGGCCCAGGTATCCAACTTTGTCTTTCTCAGCACTATGCGCCTGTTCGAGAAACTGGGCGATAATCTAACCTTGAGTCCACGCTGGCGAACCTGCCCGACGACCGAACCAGATCTTTTGGCTCGGCATTTAGGTGAATTTGTCTGCCGGGAATTTGCACGGGAGGGGAAAATCAATATAACCATCCTTCGGCCAGGCAAAGTCAGCCAAGATACAATCTCCTCGGCTGTAGCACAGGCTATTACCTCTAATCAGCCTTGGCAGATTATCCATTTGGAAGAAGAAGCGGGGTAGGAAAATGAAAGTTCTTTTATTAGGTGGTAATGGATACATGGGACCGCACGTGGTCAAAGCGATTGAGGACTACCACACGTTGCGGATTACCGATACTATGCCGATTGAATCTAGGCATGAAACCAGAATTGTCGATGTGGCTGATCTGGACCAAGTCAGGCGAGCAGCCGAAGGCATGGATGCCATCATTAATTTGTCTGTCTTACGTCATGACCGTAAACTAGCCTTCGATGTCAGCACCCGCGGTTCCTACAACGCCATGCAAGCGGCTGTTGAGCATGGGATACCACGCATCGTCAACACGGGCCCCCATTTCACCTTGGCAGGTCAAACCTACGAAGATTTTGATTTTGATCTCAATCCTGATATTCCGCCACATCCCGGAACCAATCTCTATGCTCTTACCAAATCGCTTGGTCAAGAGATCTGCCGTATTTTTACCGAAAACCACGACCTTCACGTTCTGACCTTACTGTTTTTGACCTTTCTCGATCACGATGATCCGCGTACAGGCACCGATCTGAATCCTTTCACTGTTAGCTGGCGAGATTGTGCCGAATCTTTCCGTTGTGCGTTGGATGCAGACCTGGATACAATGCCCTCGCCTTGTGAGTGTTTCTTTATCGTTGCGGATTTACCACACGGATGGGTTTCCAACCAGAAAACCAAACGACTGCTGGGCTTTCAGCCACGTGACGATTTCAAAGCTGTCTGGCATAAAAAAGCAGATTAAGCCGTTAAAGATTCTTAAGAACCTGTTTGGAAGAGAGGGGTTGAAAAAGGGTTGAAGTCAAATCTGGAACCGAAGAATAACGACCTTGGTTTGAGCTCTCAACAGTGGCTAACCTACTATCCTATCCACTGACTTCTAGCCCCGAGAAGCCATTCTGGCCCGATGTATCAACGACTGATTATCAATGCCATCTGCCACCTGCATTTTACCACTTATCAATGGTGCCTACTCGTCAAAGATTTTCTACCGGAGCAAACGTTTGACTACGGTTGGCCTCTATACCCTCACTGCAAATGGTGTCAACAGGAAAGGTGGTTTCTGATTCATCCAGCTTGACATTAACAAGTCCGAGTTCAAGCTGGGAGGGAAACTTAGCCCAGTGCAGTCATGATTAATAACTAATTGGTCAAAACTGCGGCTTGGGTTGACAGTGAAGAGGATGACTACAAAAAGATCAAAGGCGACAAAAGAGCATATCGTTAACGATATGAGCATCCCACTCTGAGTCCCAGCCACCTTGCGCCAACGCCGGGCGGCTTGATACCAGACACCGGCAAGCAGACACAACACCGCAGTACCCTATTGGTCGGCACGCTCACGGAATAACTTTAGTGATCGTCACGCTAGGCTCCATCTTATCTCCCGTGACACCCAACTAAATCTGACTATACAAAATGGCTGATATTTGGTATAGTCCAGAGTGGTTTGTTTTACAAAAAGGCTGTAATTTTGGAATGAACAGAAAAAGACGAAAACGAAAAGAAGTTCAAGAAACGCAACATTCTCCAAGTTCGGACGATCTGGCAGTTTCTAGAAGCCATTTCAAAACTGCCTCAATGTAATGAGGATGCAAGCAAGGTGAAAGAA
>JASMLX010000230.1 GCA_030748495.1 Candidatus Poribacteria bacterium
AATACACCGTCGAGCACATCCTTCCTCAGAACGAGCACCTCTCGCAGCAATGGAGGGACGCACTCGGCCCAGAGTGGAAGCGGGTACAGGAGACTTGGCTGCATAAGCTTGGCAACCTGACGTTGACCGGCTACAACGCCGAGTATAGCGACCGGCCTTTTGTTGAGAAGCGGGATATACAGGGTGGATTCAAGGAAAGCCCGCTACGGATAAACGAAGATTTACGCACTCTTGACAAATGGGATGAACCAGCTATTCAGGCTCGTGCAGAAAGATTATCCAAAAAAGCGGCCCACGTCTGGGCGGCTCCATCGCTATCTGATGAAATACTCAATCAATTTCGTTCCAAGCCGGTTACAACTCAGACTTACGATATCAACAATTACCCGCCTCTTGCAGACGGTACCCCAATGAGGTTGTTGTTCAATGATTTGCGTACCGAGCTTCTGGCTCTTGACCTTTGTGTTAGCGAGGAATTTCTCAAACTTTACGTGGCCTATAAAGCAGAGACAAACTTTGTCGACGTGGTACCGCAAAATAAGCGCTTAAGGTTGTCTCTGAACATGAAGTTCCACGAGCTGAATGACCCCAGAGGGTTGGCAAGTGATGTAACCAACCTGGGTCGATGGGGAAATGGGGACGTTGAGATTGGCCTTAGTGCCAAGGAGCAAATTCCCTATATCATGGGGTTAATTCGTCAAGCCTTAGAAAGGCAAATGGGTGAAAGTGGTGATTGAGCGTGGCCTATACTGAAGATACCTTAGTTCAAACCACCACAGCTGAATATCTCGAGCATAATTTGGGCTGGCAATCAGTCTATGCTTACAATCAAGAGGATTTTGGACCCGATAGCCTGCTAGGTCGAAGCTCTGATGCGGAAGTGGTTTTGACCAGAATTCTACGCCAGAAATTAGTTGAACTTAATCCAGGCCTCAAAGAGACCGTCTATGACGATGCCGTCAAACAGATTACGGCTACCACTGCTTCCCAAAACCTGATAAAAACCAACCAGGAAAAGCATGATCTCATCCTTAATGGAGTTCAAGTTCGCTTTCGTAATGATCGAGGTCAGATAGAACAAAGACACCTGAGGCTATTGGACTTTGAACAAGCAGAAAATAATCATTTCCTCAGTGTGCGTGAATTGTGGGTCAAAGGGGCAATCTATCGGCGACGCGCAGACATTGTAGGCTTTATTAACGGTCTGCCTTTGCTGTTCATCGAGTGCAAGAATATTCACCACAATCTGAAGACGGCTTACGAAAATAACTATTCCGACTATCTTGATACCATCCCCCATCTTTTTCATTTCAATGCTATCGTTATGTTTGGCAACGGTGTTGAGGCTAAAATTGGAACCGTTAGTAGTAAATGGGAACACTTCCACCAATGGAAACGGTTGGCCGAAGAGGATGAAGGCGTGGTGGAAATGGAGACTTTATTAAAGGGCGTCTGTAACCAAGAAAACCTGATTGACTTGATTGAAAATTTCATCGTGTTTGACCAATCTTCAGGTCCGCTGGTTAAGGTTTTAGCTCGTAACCATCAGTTTTTAGGCGTCAATCGAGCCTTGAAATCGGTATCTGAAAGGCGAGAACGGCAAGGCAAGCTGGGCGTCTTTTGGCACACACAAGGAGCAGGAAAAAGCTACTCCATGCTTATGTTGGCTCGTAAAGTCCGCAGAAAGCTAGGCGGTAATTTTACCTTCTTGATTTTGACTGATCGATTGGATTTGGATGCCCAAATCTATAAAACCTTTGCCGGTTGTGGTGTGGTTGATCATGACCGTGACCCTTGTCGGGCAACAGACCATCAGGACTTGAAGCAACTGTTATCGCAACAGAAATCCTTTATCTTTTCACTGATTCACAAATTCAACCAAGAGGTAGACCAACCATACACCCAGCGTGAAGATATCATTGTTATCTCTGATGAAGCCCATCGCACTCAATATGGTAGGTTAGCGGCAAATATGCGGGACGCCTTACCCAACGCCAGTTATTTGGGTTTCACAGGAACTCCCTTATTTAGCGATGACCATATTACCAGACGGATGTTTGGTGATTATGTTTCCACCTATGATTTCCAAAGGGCGGTTGAAGACCGAGCTACCGTTCCACTTTACTATGACGCCCGGGGTGATAAATTAGGTATAGGCACCGACGACCTCAACCAACGAATTGCTGACAAGCTGGATGAACTGGAAATAGAAAACATCGATGTAGCTGAACGATTGGAACGGGAATTAAAACGTGATTACCACATTATTACCGCTAATCAGAGATTAGACCAACTGGCCACTGATTTGGTAGACCACTACGCCACCAGTTGGGAAACAGGCAAAGCCATGCTAATCTGCTTAGACAAGATTACCTGCGTACGCATGTATGATTCGATTCAGCAGAAGTGGCAGCAGCAGATTCAGCAACTGCAAGCAAACTTAGCAAACATAGCCGACCAGCAAGAGGAAATCTATCTGCGCCGACAACTGAAGTGGATGGAAGAGACCCAAACAGCCGTTGTATTCAGTGAGGAACAGGGCGAGGTTGACAAATTTAGACAATGGGGACTGGATGTCACTTTTCATCGAGAACTAATTAAGAAGGGAATCCAATTACCCGAATCGATGAGACAAAGAGAGAAATTCCGTCATCTGCAAAGAATGGAACTTGATCAGGCGTTTAAAGAACCAGAGCATCCATTCCGAATCGCTATTGTTTGTGCTATGTGGTTAACCGGTTTTGACGTTCCCTGTTTATCCAACCTGTACCTGGATAAACCACTCAAAGCCCATACTTTGATGCAAGCTATTGCCCGGGCCAATCGAGTTTTTGAAGGCAAGAATAACGGTTTAATTGTTGACTATTGTGGTATTTTGAAGCAGTTGCGGCAGGCGTTGGCCACCTTTGCAGGAACCTCTGGTATTGGTGATGATGACGAAGTCGATCCGACTCGACCGACAGAAGAACTAATAGCCGATTTAGCCGAATCAATCCTGATGGTGCGTCAATTCTTAGACCAAAATCAGGCTTCGCTAGATGATATTATTCAAAAGACTGGATTTGCTCGGAATGCGGCTATCATGGCGGCTAAGGAGGCGGCTAATCAGAACGACGAGAGCCGTAAACGGTTTGAAATTCTATCACGGGAAGTGTTCAAGAAATTCAAAGCCTGCCTGAATGTCAAAGAGATACGTCAATATCGACCAGATCGTAATGCTATTGACATCGTCTATAAAAGCCTACAGCAAGACCGAGAACAGGTTGATATCTCAGGCATTATGCGTCAATTGCACCAAATTGTAGACGATGCTGTGCAGACTAATACCGACATGGTCAAAGAGCCTTCTGCCCCCTATGATATTAGCCAGATAGATTTCGACAGATTGCGCCAGGAATTTAAAAAAGTTAAGTCGCCTAACACCACAGTGCAAAGCTTGAAGCAAGCCGTTGAAAACAAACTAGGCCGATTGCTAGCTCAGAACCCGCTGAGGACCGACTTCCAGCTTCACTACGAGAATTTGGTGACCGAATATAATCGCCAAAAAGACCAATTGACCATTGAACGTACTTTTGAGGCCTTGCTCAAACTAGTCCGTGATTTGGATGAAGAAGAAGGTCGGGCAGTCAGGGAAGGATTGAATCAAGAATCGTTAGCCATATTTGACTTATTGAAAAAGCAAGAACTGAACCCCGATGAAATCAAACAAATTAAGACCACTTCAGTTGAACTACTGGAACAAGTTAAATCCAAGATATCAGCAATTGACCAATGGCAGGACAAAGAACCAACTCGTGATGCGGTTAAAACGGTCATTTATGACTTTTTGTATAACGATCAGACAGGTTTACCCATCGACAGCTATTCGGATAGGGAAGTGGAAGCCAAAACCGAAGTCCTGTTTGGCCATATCTTGGGTAAATATCCCACGGTACCCTCTCCATACTACTTAGCTGAAGCCAGCTAAGTTTGAGCCTGAACACGTCAATCGAATGCATCCCAGCACAACCAGACCGAAACACATCTTCCTACTCGTCACCTTACTGGTACCACTTTTGGCTTTCGGATTGACTGAACCAATCCTGACTCAGAATCCTGGCACTCAGCACCGAACTATGCAGTCGGGTCAGCAAAAGCGTGAGTATCTGCTCCACATCCCGCAGGGATACCAAAAGGACCAGAAAGAACTCCTGGCTCTGGTCATTATGCTACACGGTCGATCAAGCAATGGACAGAGAGCGGCTAGTCGATACTACGGTTGGACCGAGCTGGCTGACAAAGAGAAGTTCATTGCTGCCTTTCCCACCGCTCTAGGTTCACCAACCAGTTGGAAGGGGGCATGGCCAGGCCAGTCAACGCAGGATTCGCAGTTCCTGTCGGAGCTGATTGACCTATTATTACAGCAACTGCCAATCGACCAAAATCAGGTCTTCATGACCGGTCATAGTAGCGGAGGCTTTATGAGTTTCTCCTTTGCCGTGACCCATTCCAATCAAGTGGCAGCCATCGCTCCAGTAGCAGGTCTTCTCATTGGCACTAAGAGGCCAGTTCTACCCATCTCCGTTATCTCCTTTCACGGTATGGCCGACGACATTGTCCCCTACGCTCGGAAAGGCTCATCCAGAAGGGGCATGCTAACCGCTCAAGAGTCGGTCAGGTTCTTTGCCCGCCATAATAGCTGCAATGGCCCTGTGCGCTCCGACATCAACCAGGACAAAGTCCACATTGATACTTGGAGTGATGGCCAGGCTTCAACCCAAGTTCAGCTTTATAGTATTGAGAACGGCAATCACGGCTGGCCCCGGGAAAGCTATCATTCAGTTGCGGCTACCCAAATCATCTGGCAGTTTTTCAAAGCTCATCCTCGCCCAACCCCTGATCAGGATTAGGACCGGCTAACACCATCGTCTCTTCTTGGCCGCTTATGATGAAGGATTTACCAATCAAAACGGCAATAAGTTTAATCCTAAATCAATGATCAATATGATTAGATAGGTAGTTATTAACAACAAATAGGAAGGTATCAACTAATGAATGAAGATGAAAAGTATCTCTTTGATTTGATGGGTTATTTGGTCATTCCAAACGCTCTGGCCACCGAGGAGGTCGAGGCATGTAATCAAGCCATTGATCATAATATTGAGTTACTGCGAGAAAGAGAAAGTTCGCTGGCTGGTGGGTCAGAAGCCTTGGCCGGGACAGCCTATCGCCGGGATATGGGGGGCATGTTGTCTTGGGAACGACCTTGGTGTGAACCTTTTCGCCAATTATTGGTACATGCCAAAGTCTCTCTCTATCTGAAGCTGATCCTGGGTGATCGTTATCGCCTTGATCACGGCCCGAGCTTAATTGCTATGGATCGAGGGACAGAAGGTGGTGCTCTACACGGCGGTGGTATCGAACGGCCCAACTTCTCGGAGGCTTACTTTTTTAAAGATGGGCGTATCTACTGCGGACTAACCGTGGTGGAATTTATGTTGGCCGACGAACAGGCCGAAGATGGTGGGTTAGCCCTGATACCGGGCAGCCACAAAGCCAACTTGGCTTGCCCTGGTACCATGAAATTATATCAGCAGTATCAACAGTATGTGGTTAAGATTGAAGCCAAAGCCGGGGATGCGGTGATCTTTACTGAAACCCTGACTCATGGCACATTACCCTGGAAAGGCAAACATCAGCGACGGGCACTGCTCTATAAGTTCAGCCCGGGATTCCAAGCCTATAGCCAAGGTGCTCACCAGGTCACATATCCGGATTATATTGAGGATATGAGCCCGGAAGAACGGGCGGTGATGGAAGCACCACATATCCGTTAAATCCACAACATCCCACTGGCGATCTCTAATCGAGGTTGATCGATCTTTTCTTCTAACCCGGCTGGAATATTTTAACTTCTTTCAAATTGACAAAGATCTGCACCTCTAGACCGGCTGGCGTCAGCATCTCAAACCCTCCTTATGGATCGGTAT
>JASMLX010000231.1 GCA_030748495.1 Candidatus Poribacteria bacterium
AATAGTAACAGAGAGAGCAACTCGAACAGGCTGATAATAATCAACCTGAAAATAGCTTGTTCACTCTAAACTCGAGTCAAATAATAGATCATTCATAAATGATGCTCTTGTAATCGAATGATTAGAGCCGGGTTTACTCGTATTCGATTCGGGGGCTTGTTTCATTTGTCCAATGCTTTTTGTGGTTCTTTTTGATCCGTTCTTGCTAAAAGCAGCTGCTTAATCTACCTAAACTTCTGTTTTATTTTAACCCTTTCCTGCTCAAATCCAGTAGGCCTGTACTTTTCTTATGCACCGACAGCACTCTCATAACTTGACAACCCTGCGGAGTTATGTAATAATGGCACAATCGCAGGGTTATAGATTGGTAACTGCGAATCGTCGGTAATGATTCCCGGCCGTAAACCGGCTCAAGGAGTATGTTGAGAATGAAGTTTACAAGTATTCTTGTGTTATTCTTATTAGTAGGTGTCTTTGTTGCACAAGCGGAGATCAAGGATAAGGGGTTAATTCTGTACTTTAGCTTTGATAAAGCCGATGGAGGGAAGGTTCCGGATCTAACAAAGGGCAAGCATCACGGAAAATTGCTGAAGGGAAAAATAAATAAGCAAAAGAAAGTCTATGGTAGTGGGGCCTTGGAGATGAAAGACCCGCAATCAGCTGTTGAGGTCGAATCCTTCAAAGAATTAGAATCCTATCAAGACAACTCTTATCTGTTTTGGCTATACTTTATTGAAGGTATCAATGGGAGTTGGAGTCAGATTATAGCCAAAAAAGCACCGGGATCAGATCGGTCACCGGGAATCTGGATCTGTCCGGCAGCCCTAGGACTACATTGGCGCTTTAACCCCGGTAACCAGGGCTCAAACTGTATTGGCCCACAGGGCGAAGGCAAAGCTTTTGACCTGAAGAAGTGGGTGCATGTGGCTGGTGTCAAGAAAAAGAACCAGTTAATCATGTACATGGATGGTAAAGAGAAAGGAAAATTTGGTGCCCCGGATAAACACGCGCAAGGGGCTGAAAAGCTCTACATTGGTCGGACGGGTTATCGCTCGGCTACTTTTATCATTGATGACCTTTATGTCTATGACCGTGCCGTGAAAGAGGCCGAGGTAAAGAAAGTAATGGAAGGGAAACTACTTCCCGTGGATCCGAAACAGAAATTAACCACTACTTGGGGGACGTTGAAACTCGATGCCCTCTAACTTATAACTAAACATTTGATTAAATTAATAGGAGATGAAACAGAATGCGTCAACTAACAACAAGCATTGTGGCACTGGCTCTGCTGGCCTTGCTAATTATTATGCCGGTACAAGCCTCTCTCGACAAAGGGTTATTGGTCTATTTCGATTTTGATAAAGCCGACGGAAAAACGCTGAAAAATCGAGCCAATAAAAATAATGGTACGATGAACGACAAGGTCAAGCTCACGGCCAAGGGGAAGTATAAAGGCGGGTTGGATTGTACCGACCCTGATTCCAGCGTTACCGTTGAATCTTTTCCTGAGTTGGAAAAATATAACGACAATACCTATATGTTCTGGATTAACTTTACCAAAGGTACCAACGGTAAGTGGAGCCAGATTATTGCCAAAAAGGCACCTGGTTCCGACAGGTCACCGGGAATCTGGATTTGCCCTGATACGTTGAATATTCACTGGCGATTTAATCCAGGTAATAGAGGGTGCGACCGATGTGGCCCCAAAGGTGAAAACGATAAGTTCGGTCTGAATAAATGGTATCATGTTGCCGGCATCAAAAAAGGGACAGATCTTCTCTACTATGTTGACGGTAAAGAGGTTGCTAAGAAAGCTGGCCAACCAGCCAAACATGCACAAGGAAAAGAGTTGCTGTATATTGGCAAAACGGGTTATCGATCAGCGACTTTTCTGCTGGACGATCTAGCGATCTATGACCGTGCACTAACCACAGCAGAGGTTAACGAAGCCAAGGATGGTAAGTTGGCCACCGCCGTTGATCCTCAAGCTAAACTAGCGGTTAAGTGGGGTAATATCCGGTTGACTTCCGACTAAATTAACAATTTAAGTTCTACAACCAATCAACTTTCTTTAGGGCGATACCGACTGGTATTCGCCCTATTTTTTTCGGTACAGTGGTGTATAATGGGCGTAAGCGATATTAACGGCTCAGTTCTCTGTAGGGATAGTAGGTTGATGCGACTCGTTCTGTTATTGCTACTTATTTTTAGATTGAACCTCGCCTGGGGAGTGTGGGTTGGTCTTTCCTCCAACAACGTGCCAGAGGCAAGAACCCTTCATATTGCTGTCTGGACCGGTCAAGAGATGATCGTCTGGGGTGGTTGGGTTGGCAATCTGCCTTTTTTTAATAACGGCGGCATCTACAATCCGGAGACGGATCATTGGCGAGCTATATCGGTAGAGGGGGTGCCAGAGGCTCGATCATTTCATACTGCTGTCTGGATTGGTCAAGAGATGATCGTTTGGGGTGGATTCGACGGGAGTCGAACCTTCAACCGTGGCGGCATCTACAATCCGGAGGCGGATCATTGGCGAGCTATATCGGTAGAGGGGGTGCCAGAGGCTCGATCATTTCATACTGCTGTCTGGACCGGTCAAGAGATGATCGTCTGGGGTGGGTACGATGGTCGCCAGATCTTGAATAGCGGTGGCGCCTACAATCCTCAAGCCGACACCTGGCAAACGATCTCGATAGAGAATGCCCCCGTAGCTCGATCATTTCATGCTGCTGTCTGGACCGGTCAAGAGATGATCATATGGGGCGGATTTGATGGGAGTAAGACACTCAACCGTGGTGGCATCTACAATCCCCAAACCGACATCTGGCGCGGAATGAATATTCAAAATGCACCTCAGCCACGGGGCGCAAGCAGTGCCATTTGGACTGGTCAAGAGATGATCATATGGGGCGGGCACTATACACCTGACCAGCCCTTGAATAGTGGCGGCGTCTATAATCCGGTTACCGATCAGTGGAAACCAGTCTCATTGACCCATGCGCCCGAACCTCGTTCTAATCATACTGCTGTCTGGACTGGTCAAGAGATGATCATATGGGGCGGGCACTATACACCTGACCAGCCCTTGAATAGTGGCGGCGTCTACAATCCGGTTACCGATCAGTGGAAACCAGTCTCATTGACCCATGCGCCGGAACTGCGTTCTAACCATACCGCTGTCTGGACCGGTCAAGAGATGATCATATGGGGTGGAGGACAATCCGGCAAACCACTCATAAATGGTGGTATCTATAGATTGTCGAAATGATTTTCCTTCGTCGCCACAAAACCTTATGTCGCTCAATCGGTGTTTTGATGTTCTGGTTTCATCTAGCTGGAGGAGAATCACCAAGAACCACATCTCATTTGGAAAATGGATATCGTCTGATCCAAACGGAGCAATATCAACAGGCCGCTGAGGCTTTTCGCCTGGTTCTGGAAGTCTCACCTGAAAACGCATCAGCCTACTACGGGTTGGGAGAGACCTATCGGTATCAACAACAGCTGCCACTGGCAGTTGAAACCTACCGACAAGCGATCGCTCAAGAAATTACGCCAAATCTAAGAGGGCATATATATTTGCGCTTGGGTCAAATCTATCAACAGCAAGGGAAACTGACAGAAGCAACCCATGCTGTTCAGCTAGCAATAGCAGACTTACCTGCTTCGGACACCGCACAGGTTACATTAGGTGAGATTTATACGCAAAGTCGGATGTTTTCTGCTGCTATCCATGCTTACCAGAGAGCAACTCGGTTAACGCCCGAGGCAACTGCAGCCCAAACTGGACTGGGCAAGATCTACCTATTGCAAAACCGACTCACCAAGGCGGTCGACTGCTTTCAAGAAGCGATACAGTCGGACCCATTCACCGCTAGCCACTACTATAATCTGTCCCGTGCCTATCGTCTGTCCGGTCAATTGGAGCTAGCGCAATCGAAAATGAAGCAGTTTGCCAAAATTAAAGCCTATCAAGATCGCGTCTACGATTATCGGGAAGCCCTCCAACTAGCGCCGAACAATAATCCCTATACCTATGTCAAATTAGCTGAGGTTCATCAACAAGTGGGAAACCTCGAAGCCGCAGCAGATGCTTATCAGATGGCGGTCACTGTGGAACCGCAGTTTATAGATGGCTATTGCCGTTTGAGCCAAGTACGGATCGAACAAAATCTTTATGATCGTGCCGTTTCCCATCTACAAACCGGGTTGCAAGCAAATCCAAATCAGGAAAAGTTGCTGAAGACTTTAGGAGAGGTGACAATTTCGACTCAGGATTTTTCAACGGCCATTCAAGCCTATCAGAAACTGGTCACTACTTCACCTAAACAGTGGCAGTATTGGCGAACCTTAGGTCTGCTGTATGTCAACACTCGTCAGTTCGACCGCGCGGTAGAAGCCTTTCAACAGGCTGTTGGTGTTGGAGCCGATTCAGCACAGGCCCATAATGATTTAGCGAGACTCTATGCAGGATTGGATCAATCCTTAGACCTGGCGGTCGAACTGGCTAATAAAGCGGTTTCGTTGAGTCGTGAGGCTCAGTATTTGGATACCCTGGCTTATATCTATTACCGTAGCGGCGACTATAGCAAGGCTATCCAGGCAGCGCAGGCGGCAATCCAACTGGCCCCCGACAATTTGCGTTATCAAGAGCAACGGCAACAGATTCAAGCAGCCATCACCGATACGAAATAGGCTGGAAAACGAATCCACCAGCTAAATCCTACTACTAAAATTATCACGCCTTTGTGCAGACGCCCTGGCTCTGTTGGTCCTGTCGATTTACTGGTCGGAACCACCTGGGCCCAGTATCCCCACATCAGTACCTATGACAGTGACTGTCAACTACGGGAGCGACCCAAAGAGCGACGAGACCTGGGGGAAGAGATCTGGGTTTATGTCTCTGGACCAGGTGGTGCCTATTGTAATTTCTCCATACATCAAGAAGGTATTCGCCACCGACTGCTATTCTGGTAGCTTTGACGATACCCGTTTGGATGGTCTACTATATTGGGATACCACTTATTGGAAATTATTGGAAAAAAGTATCTGGTCCGTGGCGGGATATGGCTACCTGGTTTGACGATCGCTCATTTCCCAAGTTCCACCGCCATCTACCACAGCAACTCTATATTTTTGACTTGACAAAAACGACTCTTTCCAGAACTCGTTTGAAAGAAATGGACAGGATTAGGGGACAGCTCCTGCTAATAGTTCAGTAGGATAGCCTTTTAAATTAAGCTGCTCTAGTCTTAACAAAGGTTTTTTATGGAACTGACAATGAACGATTCCCACGAAAGTGGGAATCGTATTTCGGTGGGCAGTGGATTATGCCAAACCAGTTTTCAGACTTTCCTAAACAGGTTCTCAGCTTTTTCAATTATGCGGATAAAACTTTGAGAAGTGCACGCTAGAACCGATGAGCTCAACAAGTCAGGCCGCGTCAGAATTAGTTGTCGTGAGCTACAGTGGGGATTTGATCTCCGCCCAGGTCATTGACAACTTATTACGAGCCCGAACCGCCAGTGAGTTGGTTTTCATGGCCTGAGACATCTCCGGTATGGTCAGAATCCGTTCCCACATCCGCACCTGCGCGATAACGGCATTCAGAAATTGTCCATCCTCCCGGTGGGCGATGAAGATAGGGCGATTACCTTTTTCACAGGGAGTGTCCTTGCTGGCAGCTTGAGCCACAATCTCCTTCTTACCATCCAGATAGATTTTGACCCCCTCTTTGCGTTTATAGGTGCCACACTGGTAACGCCACTTAGTACCCAAATTACCACCGCTCGGTTCCGAATCACCTGAGCCAGGGCAGGTCCAAACCGACATGCCGGGAGCCATACTGTCGTAGACGTAGAGGGCAAACTCCCATTGCCCTCCGGCACCTTTCATCACGATGGGCTGTCGTGTCTGACCGTGGGTGTCGGTGCCGGTTTTGATCACCTTGACCCAAGCGCAGAT
>JASMLX010000232.1 GCA_030748495.1 Candidatus Poribacteria bacterium
TATTTAGCCTCAATCCCCGATTTCAAATCAAATGCTACCAATCCTGAACCGCCCCATCTTCTCGACGCAAATGGGGCGGTTCACCCGGTATATGTGGATGTGCTAAAGCTGCGGCTTCGTCCAGGTCTAGACCTAACCCTGGAGCCTCTAACGGGAGCAAGTGTCCATCTTCGGTCTGGAGATGGTGATGGATTACATCGTTCATCCAACCCGTAGTCGGGGCATATTCCTGGACCGCACAGTTGGGAATTGACATGTTCAGATGAAGCATAGCCGCAGTGCTGACGGGGCTTGAGGTGTAGTGACAGGCCAGTTCCTGGTAATGAACCTCAGCCATGGCTGCCAGTTTCTTGCCTTCGGTGATACCACCCGTATGACAGATATCGACACGTAGATAGTCGATCAGTTCCTGCTCGATAAGTTCACGGTAGGCCCACTTGTGATGCAGTTGCTCACCGGTTCCAATCGGCACTGAAGTCTGCGACCGCAAAATAGCAAAGGAGCCGGGATTTTCGGAGCGAATCGGATCTTCGACAAAGAAAGGACGGAGGTCTTCGATCGCTTTGCAGAGTTCAACCGCACGAGTAGGTGTCAGACGAGTGTGCACCTCAAAAATGATTTCGATCTCATCGCCGACCGCTTCACGTAGGGCGGAAAAGTGCTCAATCCCGCGTAGTACGGCCAACTTGGGATTGAATCCATCGGTCAATGTATCGATGGGAGAAATGCGCAAGACACGCCACCCTTCGTCCAGTAACTTTTGCGCGTGTTCGATAAGATCGGCCGGTGTTTTACCACCCACGTGCCGGTAGACCAACACCTTCTGGCGGGTTGCGCCACCCAACAGGCGGTAAGTCGGTACACCCAGACTTTTGCCTGCCAGATCCCAGAGGGCAATATCGATGCCTGCTAACGCGGATTGGAGTACCGGTCCGCCACGCCAGAAGGTCCCCCGAAAAATATCCTGCCAAATATGCTCAATACGGGTGGGATCCTGGCCGATCAACAGCGGCTTAATATGCCCCAACGCTTCAACCACTGCTAGCGACCTTCCGCTCAGCGATGCCTCACCGATCCCATAAATTCCTTGATCCGTTTCGATTTTGACGTAGACGAACTGATGGACGGGAAAAACTTTAACCTCAGTAATCTTCATAAGGACACCTCAAAAACTTAATTCGCCGATTAATAACGCACATCGATTCAATAAATCCTGATCTAATTCAGTCTGATACAGGAAGAGAAGGTTCTATCTCCTAATCATCTTGAATTGTTATCGGATGTTGTGAGTATCCATCCGTTGCTGTCAACTCGCATAGCCTTTGCCCCACGATATTGGTCGAAAATGGTTTCCATCTCCTCAATATCTTCAAAGAAGCCAATTAAGTTGACAGTGCCAAAACTTTCGCCAGCCTGTATGGGAAAGCCACCGATCTCCTGAATCATGCACACATAACCTCTCTGGTGACACCAGGCTTCGTAAACAGTAGATGGGTCCAGGGTCATCCCTGCCAGCCAGGTTCCGTTGGCCAGTTGGTAAGCGCGGATAAAGCGAGGTGGCATCTTGCCCATCTGGCGCTGATAGAGGTAACGGGCATCAGGGGGGAAGTCGGTTGTAAATTCCCGCGCAGGGATGAAGCCGTGATAATCGAGATAGATCTGCTGGAAGGCGTCTCCCTGTTGGTGCTTGATATGCCCCGGCATGTCCATTCTTAGGATAAGGCGATCCACCGTGTTAACGCTGGTTACTCGATCGTAGACTAAAAACCAGCGGACTCCATCTGGAAAGACCAACCACTGCTCCCAGAACGAACCGGCTTGATAAGGAGAAGGAGCTACGTTCCAGTGGAACCACTGCTTGACACCCACAAAATCAGCTCCTTCTACGATATTGTATGGCAGCTTTTTAGCTTGCGTGCAAATTTGTGGGAGTTCAACATAACGTTTTGGCAGATCTCCGTGTACCATATCCCCCCAGGAATAGTGGTGCTCAGATGAAACTGTATGGTCGTCACTACCAGGTTCAAGTAAAAAGTCGATAATGCACAACCCAAAGCTGAGATCGGTCGAACCTGTACGCTTGTCGAAGAAACGACCGGCACCAACACCACTAACATATCCCTCTGTTTGCACAACAGCCCGGTAGCAATCAGTTTCAATGCGAAGAGCTTTTTCCTCCTGAACTATAGTTGCCACGATTTTCCCTCTCGATTTAATCGATTAACGGTCATCATCATATAATTAGTTTGGTCCCTTCTCAACAGAGAAGACGATGATGTCTATAAACTGTCTCTCCTGTCAGGGAAAAGGTTGATAGATAGTTTCATCCATAAATATTCCAATTAGGCTCCAAAGGCTACCGACAGTCAGATCTCCCAATGCCATACCCAGGAAGAACGGTACCGCATTTCGGTAAGACTTCAGTCCACCGAATTTAAAGATAGCCCACTTTAACAGAAAACTGGTAAAAAAACAACTCCACAGATTAGACATCCCCCAATCCCCGGCCATCGCATATCCGAGTGGATGCAACGGAAACCAAAGAAAACGCGTCCGCAGGAACGTGAGCGTTGAAGCGGTCAGCAAACCGATGCCCATGAACAGAAGTCCGGCTTGGTCGGTTTCGGTTGGAAAGTGAAGCCAGTTTTGGAGCCGGGTAAAGGTTTCTCGACCAAAGCCTAAAGTCCAGGGACCAAAATAGCCGGAGGACGCCCCAAACCGATAATACAGATCTAGATAAACCCAGAAGACCACCACTCCGGACGTCACCACAGATAGTAGTACTGCTGATGAGAGCCATTGAGCAGACGAACTGATCATCGTCGACATTTTGAACCCTTCGAGTAGGTGCGGCATCGGGTGGCTTCGATAGACCCGATTGAAAAAACCGTAGAGTGCAAAAGTAACCAGTGTCTCCTTATTAAAAGCCTTACTCCCCATCCAGGTAATCATAACTCGCCTCGGTTCCAGACCGCTTAAGCCGTGTACACACAATCCCAGTTCAGCTCGCATCCTAGAAATAAAGATCGAAATTAGGAAGTAGAGGCCGAAAAAGATCGGTACAACCGTCACCGACATTCCAAGCCGCGTTGAAATCAGCAGCAGAATCAGAAATCCAGCCACCGCCCCAAACACAGCAAGACGGTCCGATGAGGGCGTCGATCCCTTTTGCCGCCAGACCGTTGAGACAACGCTTTTCAGATGGCCTCTGCCCATCCAAAGCACAAAAAGGATCAGGCTAACAACTGCACCAAATGCCTGTTCGTTTTGATATGGAAATTTATTCAGACCCTGCCAACCGACAAATCCACCAAGCAATCGCTGGGCTTTATGTAACCAGTAGAAAGCCCAGCATGAACATAGAAGGTCCAAGGGAATCAGGAAACTGACTCCGATCACAAAAGGGTAGAAGGAGAGCCGGGCGCCGCCCATTAAATTCCAGGGCCCCTCGTTAAAAAGATGTGAAATTGACCGCCGTTTAACGGGAAATTCCGGCAAGGAAGAGAAAAAGAAATGCAATCCGTTGTTCAGGCTAATCAGGGCTGCAAAGAGCAATCCAGCCCACATCAGTTTGTTGCCAAAAAACGCTGGTTTTCCCGACGATATCTCTAACGGCAGATGGATAATCGGGTAGGTGAGTTTCTCCTTTTCGATCCATTGCCAGCGGACAATACGACACAGGCAGAGCATCGTCAAGAATAGAACCAGAATGAAACCGATCCAGATTGCGATTGGAACAATCCACGGTTTTAGGTGTCGTAGCGTGTAGAGGGTTGTTCTTCCCTTGTAGTAACCTTCAAGTGCGGTGCTGTCCTCGACGATCAACCAGGGAGGCAGATTATCGATGAAAAGCGTTTTCCATTCGTTCTCCGGCGTAGCGAAGTGGAAGGCGTGTCCCGTGTTGGAGACTAAAACCTGCAAAAAGTCTATTGAGGCAATAGCCGAGGATACGCTTAACATCAAGTAGATGGTAATCAGATCTAGCTGGCTCAACAGAGGATGTCGCCAAATCTTTACCGCTACCTGATTACAAATCGTAAATAGGAGAAGGATGAAAATAACGTTGAAAAACGGAACAACTAAGGTGGGGTGTGTATAGCGAACGACTTCTAACTGGGCAATCCAGTAAGTATTCAGTGGGATCAGGCAAATACCGAGGGCGATACCTTTATACGGACTGACCAAGGTCTCTTTTTTGGGTTGAAGGAAAGGAGTCTTCAACTGAAAGCGTTGAATGTACCCATCTGTATCGGCATCCTAATGGGGAATCCCGATGGGCTCTTATCGGCTATCTCAGAGTACGGATTTACCGGTCGACTCTCTTATTGGCTTCTGATTTCGCCCCAGGTAGTGGTCAATTTCCCTTTCGAGTCAACAGCTAGAAATCCTTCAATCCCAAGTTCCATCAAGGTTCGGATTTCTTTCTCGCTGCGGGCAGTATTTGAGACGCGTATCTCATCAATCGCTCCTACGAAAGATCGTCCTCCACAACAACTATTGGAGAGACGAAAAGGGGCACCGGTTTTGTTCAGCGGTCCTTTAGCCTTACCGGTAGCAGTCCGCTTGCCGTCGATATAGACCTTGACCTCTTTGCCATCGAAAGTGGTGGCGTAATGGTGCCATTCTCCATACTTGCTGATGTTCCGTGAGGTGATTTTGACCCAACCACCATTGTTAATATAGGAATCCACCCACCACCCGTCGGCCTCTTTGCGGAAAGCAGAAACGTATTCCCCTTCCTTTCGTGGAAGCCCAAAGACAGTTTGGGGCACGATAGCTTCGATGTTAATCCAAAATTCAAAGCTAAATGCATCTTTAAAACTAAAGTCTTCGATCGCTTTCCCCGGATTATATGCGACAAAAGCGTCCTTGTCGAACCATAGAGCACCTCCAAATTTCCCTTTAATCCACTTGGATTTGCCTTCGATTTTGAGCTTATGCCCTCTTTTTGATAGGTCAGCAGTGGTATTCCCTTTGGTTTCTTCGAACGTCCAAAGTGCTATTGTGTTTGGGTCGATGCCCTTTGCCGAGAAGGAGGTCTCTGGCAAAAAAAACACCAGGCAAGCTAAAGAGATCGCACGGAACACTGCTCCAACTAACTCAAACCTAAACATGATGTATTCCTCCAATAGATCTTAAGCAGGAGTGTACACTATAATAGCATGAAGAGGGATCATTGCAAAGTATTTACGGCCTTCTTTGGTAAAAGGCGAAATCAAACCATCTTTTATTTGGATTACTCGGGCTCATGTATAAGTTAAAAAAATAGTGCGAAATTCAAGCCAATACGAAACAAAAACGACGCGGTAGTAAGGCAGGTGGGCCAGCAAACTGGTGTGGAACAGATCACTAAGCAGTCGTTGCCAGATGATCGACCATAGAGCCGGTTTCAAGACCGGTGCCAGCTAGAGAGTAGAGCAAGTAACAACGGTTATGGCAATAGCGAGCCAACCAGCCCAGAAGGGCATTTTGGTCAAAGCCAGAGTGGGTCCGACGCTTCGAAGACCAGCCAAAAGAGCATCAAAAGTGAAGGGTAGAGCTAAACAGAAGCCAGCAAGTAAAAAGTCCACGGTCAAGCGTGCGTGTTGCCAGCAGCAGACGCTTAAACCGATCATCATTAGAAGCCATTTCAAAACTGCCTCAATGTAATCAGGATGCAAGCAAGGTGAAAGAAAGCTTGCTAGATCTGAATTGATCTTTCCCAACCAACAACCAATCTTCGGAAGTTTGGCCGCCAGGCAAAAGTAGGCTCAACCTTCCATCGACGCCTGT
>JASMLX010000233.1 GCA_030748495.1 Candidatus Poribacteria bacterium
TTTTACTCATTCGGCTAGCCGAGTTGTACTCAATCAACTGGCAGACCGCTGTCGAGCCTTATCAGAATTGATACCCGACTTCCCATCCATTCCGATCTACAAAATTGGTGATAGCGACCAAAACCGAGAACTAACTGATCAGGTTCAAACCTTTGATCCCTATCAAGTAGATGGTGACAATACCTTACCCAACCTATTAGCCGACAATCGGTTGATCATCTTTGGTGGAACCTCAGCCGGTTTTTATAATTTAGCCAGAAGCGCCACTACCAACAAACAACCGAATTGGGCAAAAAAGTATTTTAATTTGTTGGCCATTGATGAGGCTTCACAGATGTCGCTGCCCTATGCACTGCTGAGTGCCGCCTGGTTAAGGCCAGAAGGAGAGATGATCGTGGTCGGTGATCCACGCCAAATGCCACCCATTCATAAGCACAACTGGCAAAAGGAACTTCGGCCAACGGCTATCTATCAGCAACCTTATCACTCTCTATTTGAGGCCTTGCAAGAGAGGGGGCTGGCTCCAATTGGGCTGGATCGAAGTTTTCGCCTGCACCGTACCGTAGCCCAATTTCTAGCTCAACAGATCTACCTGAAAGACAGGATTAATTTATACTCTGAACGGACCGAGGTTATTCCAGCCATTAAGACCGATGACGCCTATTTACAAGCGGTGATGAATCCTAATCACCCTTTAGTGATAGTGGAACATCAAGAACAGGAGTCCGAGCAGTACAACCCAACGGAAATTCAACTATTGACGCCTATTATTGAGGCTTGTCGAGATCAACTTAACCTGGATGTTGAGAGCGGAATTGGGGTAGTGGTACCACATCGGGCTCAGCGAACCGAGTTACGGCGGCGGTTTCCACAACTCTCTACTGGCATCGATACGGTAGAGCGTTTTCAAGGTGGGCAGAGAGAGGTAATTATCGTCAGTGCGACCGCTTCGGATCCGGATTACGTGCGGCAAGAGTCGGAATTTATCCTCAATCTAAATCGACTCAATGTAGCCCTGTCCAGAGCGGAAAAGAAACTGATTGTAATCGCTTCTACCAGTTTGGGCCAACTGCTGACCGACGATATCGAAATGTTGCCCAATATCGATTTCTGGCAGCAGTTGTTCAGCGGATACGCCAAAACCACCCTCTGGCAGGGCAGAAAAAATGAGGTTTCGGTCTCCGTCCGAACAGGTATGGTGGAAGCGATCAACCCTCGCCCCGGTGATTAACGAAGAGAAATCGATACTAGAGTCATTCTAAAATAAGCCGTATGATTTAATAATTGGATCAATGGTTGTTCCTTTGGCGACCAAACATGGTTTCTTTTTCAGGATAGCAGAGACTTTTTCTGTTGGATTGAGGTCCAGCCAATATGGTGGTAGGAACATGACTTTAGGCTCATTATAATTTGCCATCCGGTTGACCTCTTCTCTGGGGTCAAACCTGGTATTGTCGAGGATGACAGTTGATTTAGGCCTTAACTCTTGGCACCGACGCTCCTCCATCTATTTTTAAACCCTCAAGCCGTAGTTGTCTCTTCATCTAGAACAGGTACAATCATTTCCTGGCCTCTCTCTTACCTGTAATCCGGTTGGTGCGCACAACCACCTTCGCCAAGCCTTTTTGCGTCAGATCTTTTTCCTCTTTTTAACCCAGCAGAGGGATGGTATGTAGACTCTTCAAGTCCGGATTCATCAACATCAACAATATCTGCCGAGCCGTCCTCCTTGATCAGGTTACGTATCTTCTGGAGAAAGGCGAGGCCGGATCTATAATCCCGTTCCTGATAGCGAAGGTTTTTTATCGATTATTTTCATTTGACGACAGGCATACCAGATAGCGTTAGGCCATACTCCTAATTGGTGAGCAGGTTCAGCCAGAAGTTGATCTGGGATTGGCTGGTGTGTCCGGCTCTTATTTCCTGCTAATCTATTTCTCTTGGCCGGTCCGGGGGACTTTTAGGCGATAAATCTGCCCATTGACACCAGTCATTTACACTCCACCGGCTAACTTGATAAATACGGCTATCTTCCGGCCTCCTGACCGTACCTGATTTTCCACGCGCAGGCGTAAATCTATACTGCATGGCATTGGTTATTCTTTGTCAAACATAATCACATATACGGTCTGTTTTTGGAATAGCTATAGTTGGCATCGTCATGCGTTATTTCATTCCCCAAAGGATAACGTTTGCCTCTTAGCCCGCTACGTACACAGCATATTCCCATTCTGCTTCAGTTGACAGTCGTTTTCCCCACCCACTTACAATAGGCTAGTGCGTCAAACCAATTAATACCTAATACTGGATGCTCATCCATCGACAAATACCGTGGTACAAAATCAGGTAATGCCTGATGTCCTGTCTCGGCTAAAAACCGCTTGATTGACCTACGGTCACCTCCTTCGTATCCATATAGAAAGCATTCAGTTCAACAGTGTGCAACCAGTCGTGCTGACTTCATCCAGTCTTTCGCATTACCTGTTTCAAACAACCCTGCGGGTATTCGAGTCATCTTTGAGAGATCTTTTTCCTCCAGGTTATTTTCTTGGTAGTAATCCCCTTCAGTTCCTCAGTATCTCCAACCACTACCCCTTTTTTATCTTCAGCATAAACTGAAATGGGCAGAAGTATTTAGTGAAATTAAACTAAGTTTCTGCATCAATACTTCCTTCAATAGAGAAATCCTTTGCTAATACTGAGACACGACACCGCTGTCCGGTCTGACATCTTAAACCAAGCCGATCATTTCGGCAGCGGCCGGAGGTTGTGTTGTAGCGGAGTGACTTCGCCGCCTGTAAAGGCGGCACGGTTCAGGGGAAAAATGAAGAAACAGTATACCACTTTCTAATCTAATCCTGATACAACACAACGAAAACCTTCAGAACTACCACGACTATCCGCCGGGTAGCCAATACTTTGATCAATTTTGAGGAGATATAGGTGATTACCTGAAGAACCTCCACGCAGAGCCTTATTAGTACCTCCTCAATCATCTTGACACCATTCCCAAACATTGCCGACCATATCGAACAAACCGTAGCCATTTGGCTTTAGACTTCCCACCGGTGAACAATTCTCCCATTTATCTCTTCCGCCGGTTCCCTAAAGTTGGCGTACTTCTCGCGCCATATCTTTATCATTTCCCCAAGAATACTGTTTTCTTAATAATTCTCCTCTTGCGGCATGCAACCACTCGGCCTGTTTTGGTAATCGTTTCTTGGCCCATTTGGCGTAGGCTGCGGCATCATACCAACTGACTAAGACCATTGGGTGTTGCTTTGCCGGTGAGTATTTGCTGATATCATTCCAAAATTCATTGTCAAACGGGTAGTTAGTTGCCGTCACAAACTAACCATCAAGGATATTTTAAGAATAGAACTGGAGAAATCCAAACGACATGCCCAACACTATTATCTAGGTACTAACCGATTTAGTGAAACCGATAAACTCAAGAGTATCCTCAATAATCAGGAACAGGAAGACCAATTCAGAGATAAGTTGAAACAGGATTACAGACAAACCTTGAAAGAAATCAATCCCAAAGTTCATCAGGTCTTAGAGGAACAGGGATATGATCTTGTAAAGGTTGACTCACTGGAATTCAAACAACTCAGGGAGGAATTAATCCAATTAAAACTGGATCAATTCGAACAGAAACGTGTTTTATTGATGGGGGAACCAGACCCAGTTGAAACAGTCGATTCTGAACCAATCCCATCGGTGATTAACCAAGACAGTGTGGAGTCGATTAAGTTATCTAAGTTGTGTGATCGTTTTATCACCAGTCGAGAAGAAATGGGTACAACACCTCAAACCATCTCAGATTACATGTATTCCACTGAACTACTCCTTGATACCTTGACTGATATTCCAATTAGTGGTTTAGGTCATCAACACGGACGAGAGTTAGTTCAGGTTCTCAAGAAACTACCTAAGAATAGAAAAAAATACCCAGATCAGAGTATCAATGATTTGTTAAAGATGAAAAATGTTGAAGTCTTGAGTGACAGTACCATCAAAAAAATCTTTAATAAGATTTTGATACTGTTCAATTGGTCTATTAATCAAGGGTATCTGTCACAAAATGTGTTCAAAGGAAAACTGGATCTGACTCAAAAGAAACCAGTCATTGAGAAGTATTTCACCGACAGTAAGTTAGAACTGATTTGTGGAGATCAATTGAAGAAAGAATCCTTCAATAAAGATAGACCTGAAAGATACTGGGTTTCCATGATCTCCTTGTATTCAGGGAGTCGTTTGAACGAAATTTGTCAGATGAATCTATCAGACATCGAAGATCAAGATGGAATCTGGGTAATGAAAATTACCAACGATTCAGAGGATAAGAATGTAAAAACTCAATCAGGAAATAGAATAGTTCCACTCCATCCCCAGTTAATAGAATTGGGATTATTGGATTATGTAGAAGAGATCAGGAACAGGAACGAAACTAAACTGTTTCCTAATCTGAAGAAAAGTCAAGTTGCCAGTTATAGGTCTCAAGTGAATCAATGGTTCAGTCGATACCTGAAGAATCTAGGAATCAAAAAAAGGTAAGACCTTCCATTCCTTCCGACATACAGTAGTCAATCACCTGACCTCCAAACAGGTCTATCAACCTTTTATCAAAGAATTGGTTGGACATTCACACGGCACAATAACAGTGGTCGTAGGAAACCGTTGGAGGTTTACTCAATGAGTGTGTGGTTAAATTGGATTATGGGATTGAAGGTGATCAATCTGAGTGATTATTGATTGTTATCCTAACTATCGTTTTTGTGTTTGGCAATGGAATTTTTCACTTTTACTTTTTTGGAGTTATTTGGTAGGATGTATATAGTGAAAACCTATACTGATTTATCACAAGCATTAAAAGAACAGGACAAAGTACAGGTTCTTGATTTAAGTAATCAAAGATTGACTGAAATTCCTGATGAACTATATCAACTGACCAATCTGACTAGACTTTATTTGGCAGGCAACCAGATTGAGATTATTCCTGCTGAAATTGGTCAACTGACTAGTCTGATTAAACTCGGTTTGGGATCCAACCAAATCGAGACTATTCCCCCTGAATTGGGACAACTGACCAGTCTGACTCAACTCAGTTTGGCAGGAAACCAGGTTGAGTCTATTCCCTCTGAGATTGGGCAATTGACTAGTCTGACTCAACTCAGTTTATATGAAAACCGGATCGAGCAAATTCCTCCTGAGATTGGACAACTGACCAATCTGACTCAACTCGGTTTGGCAGGAAACCAGGTTGAGACTATTCCCCCTGAGATTGGACAACTGACCAGTCTGACTCAACTCGGTTTGGGAGGAAACCAGATCGAGACTATTCCCCTTGAAGTGGGGCAACTGACCAATCTGCAAACACTCAATCTTTGGGGAAACCAGATCAGGGATATTCCCCCTGAGATTGGACAACTAACCAGTCTAACGACACTCCATTTGGCAGGAAACCAGATAGTGGATATCCCCCCTGAGGTTGAACAACTGACTAGTCTGACGGAACTCGGTTTGGGTAATAACCAGATAGTGAATATTCCTCCCGAAGTTGGTCAACTGATCAATCTGGAATTATTGGATTTAGGGTCTAACTTGATAAAATCTTTATCCACAAAGATAGGAAATTTGATAAATCTGACCTCCTTAAATCTGAAGAATAATAACTTGATAAATCTCCCACCTGAGACAAACAAACTGTCCAAACTTCAATCTCTCAACTTATATCAA
>JASMLX010000234.1 GCA_030748495.1 Candidatus Poribacteria bacterium
GTTCTCGGCATTGGATTTGGGTCGATTCATCACTTTGATCTCACTTTAACCTTATTTCTACCCACTCTACCTCATTTGGTGCTCAACTGCGTCAGTCCTATATCTATTCGAATAATAAATGGGAAAATAGTGTTGGCAGTCAAGTGGATATGCCATGCTGTGTATTATGACATATTATCTTGCTTTAGCTAGAGCCGTTGGCTAGATATAACTCCACGGGTACATACCTGCTCATAGCCATCATCCACCTTTATGTCTGTCAGTTCCAATTTTCATCCATCTATTTCAAGATTACCAGACTTCGGCCAGTTTTGAAATAGATATAGGTAAAAAGAGCCCTCCAGTGGCTAAGTCATAGCCTGCTTCGACCAAAATACAGATCTGAACCCACATACAGAAGAGGACTCCATGAACCCGACACATAATTTTACAACAGATGTTCAGGATTTCAACCCTACAAATTAAATTTCTACTTAAATAGTTTTAAAATGAAGCTGAAAAACTTTGGTTTTCAAGGTAAGTGTGATACATTCCTAGTTCAGCGTGTGTCAATTCGAAACAGGTCAAATAGGAGATTAATAGTGGTAAAATACGTTTTGTACCTACCGTGTATTTTGTTGCTACTATTTGGTGGCAGGTAATATCGATGGTAAGGCTCCGTACTACGATGACTTTGATGGTACCAAAGGGGGATTGGAAACTGCTTGAACGGCCCAAACTGGAAACTATAAAGGTTGAGAAGAAAGTGGGTAATCCTAATAATACGGCTTTAACTTTTGACATGCGTAACGCGGGTGGAGATCTAGCCGACGCGTTGTTTATCGATGGTAACGAGGACATGGCCGACTATACCATGAAACTTCGCTTTTACATCATCGAAGAGACTGATAAATTCGCTGCCGCTGGTATCATTGTCCGTACCGCAGGACTAAAAGGCTGCATCTGTGCCGAAGCGGCCAATAAACGGAATTGCTGCGGCCAAGATCCCCCATAATATCATCAATGTTTTTGAAGCACCGGGATGGAAAATCGTAGCCGACACTAAAGTGGAGATTTCCCTTAACAAATAGGTTGATTATGTCGTTACCGCCAAAGGCAAGTCGATTACCGTCTATGTCAACGAAAAGGAGGTCTGCGGATATAATTGAATATAATTAAAGCCCTCTACGCTAAAGGTGGGTCCGGCATACGAACCTGGAAAACCAAGGTGTTGATCGACAATGTAGAGATCTTTGACCCAGATGGTTCCAGTCTGGCCGTTGATGCCGGTAGGAAATTAACAACAGTGTTGATATCAATTGTCATTCCAGCATTGAATCAAAAAAAGTTGCTGAGGCTCTTTGAAGAGGGAGCAAAAGGACAATGAAAGCAGTAAGTGCGGACACTATATCTCATTCACGCCCTAACATTGTCATCATTTTGGCCGACGACCTCGGTTACGGGGATTTGTCGTGTTACGGGTCTGAGAAAATTACGACCCCTAACTTGGACCGACTTGCTTCAGAGGGCCTGCGGTTTACCGATTTCTATGCGACGGCACCCTTCTGCAGTCCTTCGCGAGCGTCGATTCTAACGGGACGTTACCCCTGCCGGGCCGGAGTGCCGTTAGTGCTGTTTCCACTGGAAAAAACAGGGTTGCCGGCCAGCGAAGTAACACTGGCTGATCTCCTGAAGAAACAAGATTATGCGACCATCTGTGTTGGCAAATGGCACTTGGGAACCGAGCCTCAGTTCCATCCGACCAGTCACGGTTTCGACGAGTGGTACGGACTCCCCTACAGCAACGACATGATGATCTGGGACGGTGAAGAACCGTTCCGGGCTCAGCACGCACTACAGGAACTGCCGTTACTTAGCCATCGCAAATCGGTCGAGACCATTGTGGAGGCGCCGGTTGATCAGACAAGTCTGACTAAACGCTACACCGACCGAGCCATCCAGTTCATCGAGGAGAACCAGAAAAACTCGTTCTTTCTCTATTTCGCGCATACGTTTCCGCATTCACCGCAATATGCGTCGGCAGAGTTCGCCGGCAAATCGTGCGGCGGAATCTACGGGGACACAGTTGAGGAACTCGACTGGAGCGTTGGAAGGATTTTCGAAACGTTGTGCCGGCTTGATCTAGACCGGAACACCTTCGTCTTTTTCACCTCAGACAACGGCCCGTCACCGGGCAACCCAGACCGAATTGAGGATGGCAAACCACGCTATTCAGGCGGTAGCCCCGGGCCGCTACGTGGACACAAAGGGTTGACATGGGAGGGCGGCATGCGCGAACCAGCGATTGCTTGGTGGCCCGGGACGATTGCACCGGGTCGTGAGACCAGCCAGCTAGCATCAATCGCAGATCTACTCCCCACTTGCGCCACACTTACGGGTGCAACCATACCGAATGACCGGGTAATCGACGGCACGGACATCAGCGGTCTGCTCTGCGACGGCGAGAAGGCCGGCCCGGCTGACCGGCTCTTCTACTACTACTTCGGTTCCCAACTCCGGGCTGTACGGGACGAGCGATGGAAGCTCATCCTGCCCATTTCAGACTACCCGGATCAACCGCAGTCGCTATGGTATCTGGTCAGTCCGAACCTGTTCCAGCGTCAACACCGGCTTTTCGTGAAAGCAGAGCTCTACGATCTCCATGAAGACATCGGTGAAACACGAGATCGAGCTGCAGAATATCCTGAAATCGTCGAAGACCTGCTCAGCAAAGCGCTCGCCTTCGACCAGGGGATGCAGAAGGACAAGCGGCAACCGGTCTGGCTTGAGTATGCCAAAATCCCAGCCATGAAACCGTCTGAAAACTGACGGCATCCGTCTGTTACGATGCTGTTCTGAGGCTGACTGGCGGGTGGCTAAATCTTGTTGTAGTTTTTCTTTATCTATTATCTCAAAAAACTCTATACACTCTTCTGGCGGCTGAAAAACATCAACCTATGCTAACCGTAAAAGCCAAGTCGTGTCTATTTTTAACCATAGAGGGCGGATTCAGCTACCTCGATACTCTCGACCTCAAACCGAAACTGACCGAACTCCACCTTCAATGATGATTTTTGATGCGGCCAAACGTGATGTTTGTGTTGTTAAACGAAGAGAAACCAACACACCGATGCAGGCACTTTTGCTTCTGAACGACACGCAATTTGTCGAGGCTTCGCGTTTTCTTGGCCAACGGATGCTAAAAGAGGGGGGAAAGACTCTACCGGAACAGATTCAGTTTGTTTTTCGTTTAACCACTGGACGCTACCCGACTGAAAAAGAGGTTGAAATACTGAAAAAACTTTACCGAGAGCAGCAGAAGATTTTTGGAGATCAGCCGGACCAGGCTGAAAAGTTGCTGGCCATTGGTGCCAAAGAACATGATCCGTCTTTTTCTTCCACTCAAGTTGCTACAGCAACAACTGTGGCTAACACTATGTTAAACTTTGATGGCACAATTGCCAAACTTTAGTAACATTTAGATTCACCTCAAACAGGAGTTCAGAATGCAAAACGAAATTGGGATTGCCGGTTGGCTCTATTCTCGTCAAATCCTTCACGACAAAACACTTACACTTCTAGATTTCCCCTCTGTATGTGCCTCTCACGGCATTAAAACGGTAGAACTCTGTTCCGCCTTTTTTGATAGCCAAAAGGCTCAATATCTCAATGAGTTGCGTAGGGTTCTGGAAGATCAAGATCTTTCCGTCCGAAATATCGCAGTTGATATGGGAAACTTGGCCGGCACAGATCCCTCGATTCGACGGACTGATATTGAGAGCTTAAAGCAGTGGTTTTACACGGCATCTGCTGTAAATTCGCCCGCTATCCGAATCAACACTGGTCATGCTGATGACTCCGATGCTCTTAACCGTGTTGTTGATGCCTATCAAGAGTTAGCTGATGTTGGTCAACAAGCCGGAGTGAGACTCCTGATGGAAAATCACGGTGGACTTTCTGCTCATTCCGATGGGTTATCCGCAATCTTAGCACACCTTGATTCGGACTGGTTCGGGACTTGTCCTGACACCGCGAATTTCTTGCCTGATGATTCGGAAGATGGGATGAGAGTCTTAGCGCCCCGTGCATTTTCATGCCACGTGAAGGTGTTCAATCATAGCTTAGATGGCCAACAGTCATGGGACCGTCAGGCAAATGGAGATATGAGATCGTACAATCTGAAGGCGAGCCTCAAAATTCTCAAAGATGCGGATTATCAAGGACCGTTATGCATCGAAAGGTCCGTTCCTAAAGAACCAGACCTCGATTCAACAACCGGGATTCATGACACCATACAATATCTTCAGGATTTGCTAGCTAGCATTCCATAATAGAGTGTCAGAGAAGCTGTTACAGAGCCTGAACGACCCCATCGACACCACCAGCGCTCAGGGACGGTTGATGTTTAATATCTTTGCCTGGTTAGCCGAATTCGAGCGGGAGTTAATTCGGGAACGGCCCAAAGGATTGTCGGAGCCGGCCAAACTGACCGCCGCGGCAGCCGAAAGCCCGTATCAGGAAGGGAAGTTGTCGGTGCGACAGATTAGTCGCCAGTTGGATATATCGACCGGCACTCTGTATAGCTAGCTACCTGCGACACCGAGGGGTCAAAATCGGGGGCAAAATTGGTGATCCGGGCTAAGCGGTGGCCGGAGAAACAGGGTTCTATCAGCCAACTGACAATCGTTGGTGACTGATAAAAGTTGTTGCTATCCAGGTGGCAGTTATGATACGGTGGAGTGGGTCAAGTTGTTGTTGGCTAAGGGGAACAGGTTAATCTCCCAATAGAAGAATCTAGTTGAGTATTTATGAATAGTGATTATATTGTCCTGGAAGTTAGTTATGACGAAACGCCGGCTGATTCGGGTGTAATTGAATGGATCAGACGTGATGAAATTGTCAGAGTTCGTTATTTTCCCACTCATGATGTTACCTTGAATCAAATTACCCACACCTGTTGGATCTATTGTCGTGGCCTTGATCAGCCTGTATGGACACTTGAAGGAGAAGCGGCATTGAATTTTTTGGATAAATGGGATTCTAAGTACGCTGAAATTATCAGAGAAGAGACACCATTTGGAGATGAAGATTAATTTGATTCAGCCCTGAGCAGACCATACGATTCAAGTAGACATTCATACTCCTGACAGCCCTCACCAGTCTCATGTCCTGGTGGGAGGTCATGCCTGCAGTTGACTTTCCATCCTCTATCTGTACTCTCTAAATAAGTTCGAATACTGGTAACGGTGCCACCGTGTCATCGCTTATCGGACTTTATCCGGCTTGTAGAGACTGTACAAAAGGAGATTAATTTGCTATATTAGGTTAATATGTATTTATTGGGGCAATCCGACTCTTCCGTTGGCTGACCGTTTTAGGTTTTATATCCAAAGGCAATTATGATGAAAATGTTATCCAGGTTACTGTGTTTAGTCTTGTGTTTACCGTTGCTGGTGATGGGGCAACAGAAGATTACTTGGAAGAAAGATGGTAAAGAGATGGTGCTGATCCCGGCTGGTACTTTCGAGATGGGGGATCACTTTAATGAAGGGATTAATGATGGCAGGGAGCTGCCAGTACACAGAGTGACCCTGGACGAGTTTTATATGGATTCGAGGGAGGTAACCAACGGCCAATACGGGGTTTTTATGGAACAAACGGGGCATAG
>JASMLX010000235.1 GCA_030748495.1 Candidatus Poribacteria bacterium
TGTGGTCGATATCACACCTGCTTTTATTAAAACAGTCTTTTGATACGGTTTGGGCCTGTTTGGAGCGGTTTGTTTTAAACAATTAGGCGTGGTAGAAAAAGGGTCCTTTTTTTGCTACACACGTCAAGGCTAAACAGTGAAGCCTACACGGCTAACAAAAAACCTCATTCCGCAGACGGCGATGCGGGACTGGCTGTCAGAGATATCGGTCTGATCTGACCTTCCACTCTCTATTTAGGAATGAGGTAACTAAGGACTTATGTTGGACATGATTACCCTAAATGCTTACACCCAGGTCTAAAATGAAGCTGCCAAGCCAGAGATAAGCTGATCAAGACGGAGAAAGCAGAAGCTTAGTATCACAAATGGTGTAAACGGGGCGTGTGTACAAATGACCAAGAAGATAGGAGGCACAAAAGAAAGATCTTTTCTTTTGTGTTTCCCTTTTCTTGCCTTCCTCGTAATATTTATTGATTAAAGGGAAGGGAATGTCAAAAGCTGAGAGTCTCCAGAATTCAGAAAAGCAATCCGCCATTTATTCTTACTTAGCTAAAAATGGGGCATCCAGGCCTTCAGATATAGCCCGAGGGCTGGATAGTACTAGACAATCGATTCATAACGCTCTAAAGAGGTTAGAAAAAAAGGGAATAGTATCTAATGGCGGTGGTAAATATCGATTGAAAGATCAGGATACTATTATCAAGATCGTGGATGGTTTTGCTAATAAGGATGTAAATGCCGTAAATGAACAGGTAAACGGAGACATAAGCGAAGCCAGTGAACCTGTCAATGGTACTGGCCCACGATGGGCGATCAAGCTGGTGAAAGAGTTAAAATTGGAAATTGAAGCTTTAGAAAGGCAGTTAGCTGAAAGGAGTGGTCAAATAAATAAGATAACCGAAGCTATGATCGAGGAAAGGAAGCGCACCGACTCAGTAATTATGCAACAGGCTAAAACTATTGATGATCTTTCTAGCCAGTTGCAACTAACTGAGGCTAAAAATAGAACTTGGTGGAGGTTTTGGTGGTAAAACCTGATTTTGGAGCGGAAGTGGCCTCAACCCAAGCAGGTGGGTAAGGTGGAACAGAATGAAACCAGCTGATTTGGTGCAATTAACAGGTAGGGCCAAGTCGGCCGCTATAGCTAGAGCGGCTCGAGCGGAAGCTATAGCCATCCGAGGGGAAGCCACAGTGGCTGGAGATAGGACGGTAGAATCAGATCGGCAGAAATGGGTGGCAGGCTATGTGGCTAAAGGGTTGTCACTTCAGCGGGTACTAGAGGTTTTTGCTCCGTTTTTAGAACCGGAAGTAACAAGATACTATCAGCAGGCGCGAGCGGAAGCGGATAAGAAGTAACTAGCCGCATTGGTTGTAAGGTGGGATGATATTATAAATAGGTGAATCAGGTGAATCAGGTGAATCAGGTGAATAACTACATAATCTACACTACTGTCCTGTCACTTTTCGTCCTCATCTCCCTGATTTGGTTGGTCGTGGCGCTATTTCGACGTTCCCCATCTCGCAAAATCGCTGGCGCTATTTTCGCGGCTGAAGCTCTGGTACTCGTCTGTTTCTACTTTTTCTACTTCACTCCGCGCAGATTCCCACGAAACTATCTAACTGCATATCCGCCCCTACCCGCAACCCTGGCTCAAACCGCCACCCAAAACGGCTTCTACATCGGTGCCGCCATCAACAGATCGGCTAATCCGACCTACGCCGAATTGGTCCCAAGGGAATTCAACTCCATCACGCCTGAAAACGCCACCAAATGGCGCCGAATGCTTGTGAATGGGAAGATCGGGAAATATGACTTTACCGAGGCCGACGCGATCGTCGACTACGCAATCGCGAAAGGCGTAAGGGTGCGAGGGCACACATTGGTGTGGGGTAAGTTCCCGGGCAGGACATATCCAAAGGAACTCGATCAGCGGATTGCAGAGACGGGCGATCCCGCGGCCGAACTGCAGCAGATATTGGGCGATCATATCACGACGGTGATGAGGCACTTCAAAGGACGAATTAAAGTCTGGGATGCGGTCAACGAGCCGATGTCGATGGACGGACCTTATCTTGACAAGAACATATTTCTCAATACACTCGGAAAAGACTATATCGCCGCAGTTTTCCGGATGGCACACGAAGTTGACCCGTCGGTTCAGCTGTTTCTCAACGAGCAGTTCGGCAACTACACCGGTGAGGGGGTGGAGGTGTTCTTCGGCTTGCTTCAGCACCTGAAGGAGAGCAACGTTCCTATCCACGGTGTTGGCATTCAAGGCCACAACATCTTTAAGACGCATAATCTCGACGAATACCGCGAGTTCCTGACCCGCATTACTGATCTGGGTCTTCTGGTTGAAATCACCGAATTTGACGCCCGCATCCGTCTCTTCGAGGACTCCGATGATCCATATCAGGCGCAGGGGGACTACACGACTGCATACGCGGTAGCCTGCATCGAGAATCCCTCTTGTGTCGGCTTCACCGTTTGGGGCCTCAGCGACGCCAGCACTTGGTTCGATTCCATCCCACCTTTCAGATGGATGTTGCCTAACGATCCCCTGCTTTTCGATACTGAGCTCCGTCCCAAGCCGGCATACCACGGCATTAAGATCGCTCTCAAACGTCGCCAACCTCGTTAGCCTTCCTCTTGTCATTTTCACCATCAGGCTTACAACTGTTACTTTATATGAGGGAAACATCAAAGGGTGGTTTTGGAGCCAGTCTCAATAAGAGGGCCAAAACGGCCGATAATCGCCCTTACCAGACGTTTTGTCCACCTTAATTTCTGTAAAATACTTTTGGTTTATAACAAAGGATGCTCAATGAAGTTAGATAAAAAAGGCTTTGTCAGAATGGAGGGAGTATTAATTCTGACATTATTAATCAGTGGTTGCAGCGAAGAGCAAAAAATTAAATGGGAAGTTAATAAACAAATACGCCGTATTAAGAGCAAGAATGTTGAAGTCCGTGTTGATGCAGCCGAAGCATTGGGCCAGATTGGGCCAGCAGCCATCATGGCACTAATCCAAGCCTTGAAGGATAAGGGGGATCGTTCGGTTCGTTATTGGTCGGCAAAGGCATTAGGCCAGATTGGTCCAAAGGCCAAAGCAGCGGTTCCTGCCTTAGCCCAAGCCTTGAAGGATGAAGATGAGTGGGTTCGTGCGAATGCCGCAGAGGCATTAGGTCGGATTGGGCCAGAGGCCAAAGCAGCAGTACCAGCACTAATCCAAGCCTTGAAGAATGAGGATGTTCTTCGGGTTCGCTGGGGTGCAGCAGAGGCATTAGGCCAGATTGGTCCTGCTGCCAAACAGGCGGTTCCAGCCTTAGCCCAAGCCTTGAAGGATATTGAGGATTCCTATTCTCCCTATTTTCGTGAGTCTGCAGTAGAGGCACTAGAAAAGATTAATATTGAAGCTGAAGCGACAGAAGATGCCAAGTTTGACTTCTGATATTTCGGTCTAGCCGAATAACATTCGATAAGTCTATTTATCAGACGTATACACTAGCATGAAAAATTCTCGGCACGATTTGACGCGGGGAAGCGTCTTAGCCAACCTTTTACATCTGGCTGTGCCTAGCTTTTGTAGTCAATTGCTTCAAGACCTCTTTAATGTGGTTGATATGATCTTCGTTGGCAGATTAGGGGCTTCAGCACTAGCAGCAGTAGCAATGAGCGCAAATTTACTGCGCTTAATTGGTATCCTGGGCCATGGCATTTCAACCGGGACGGTAATTCTAGTCGCCCAGTCTCTTGGGGCTAACAAGCCTGAGGATGGGCAGCGCATTGCCATGCAAGCCTTGATCCTTAGTCTAGTTTGTGGTTTAGTTATCGGGGGCTTGGGGTATCCATTGGCCGAATCTGGCTTGGGGTTGCTGGGAGCAGAAAAGGATGTAATCTCACCAGGTATTAGCTATCTACAAGTGACGCTACTCGGATTGGTCTTGATGTTCCTATCCCGGACCTTAAATGCTATTTTTAGAGCAGCTGGAGATGCTATCACACCAATGATAGTCCTGGTCTGCGCCACAATTCTAAACATTGTTCTGGACCCGCTGCTTATCTTTGGGATTTGGTTATTTCCACCTCTAGGTATTGTCGGTTCAGCTTATGCCACCTTGATTAGCCGAGGGGTAAGTGTGGTGATGCTTCTGTCCTTCTGTTTGGGTGGTCAGGGTGTGATTGGTTTGAGCGGGGTGAAACCGGGTGTTAACTTGAAGATCATGGGGCAGATTATGAAACTGGGCATTTTTACTTCCATGCAAGCTTTGCTTAGACACAGCTCACGCTTGGCTTTTATTCGAGTGGTTGCCTTTTTCGGTACTGATGCGGTGGCCGCTTATGCGATCAGCATGAGACTCCGTATCCTGGTGATGCATTTTGGCACTGCCTTTTCAACGGCGGTGGGTCCAATGGTAGGACAGAATCTGGGAGCTAACCGCTTGGACCGAGTTGAACAATCGGTCCAACTGGGCAGTAGACTAGCGGCGGTCGTTGTGATGTTGGTTGGGGTTGTTATATTTATCATTCCACATTATTTTGTGGGCTGGTTTACTCATCAGCGATCAGTGCTGGAAATTGGGAGCGTTTACCTGCGTTATCTGGCGGCCACTTTTGGCTTCATGGTGGTCTCTAATGTACTGGGTCGAGCGCTGAATGGGGCGGGAGACACCATTTCTCCAATGATAGTTACAGGCATCTCCCAACTGTTTATTGGCTTGGTTCTGGTACTGGTACTTTCTCGTTTGATAGGAATAGTAGGTATCTGGATAGGAATAGCCTTGTCGAATATTGTGCAGTGTTTAATGATGGGGCTTTGGTATCAACGAGGGGAATGGAGGTCAAAAAAGCAGGCCTATGAGCTGTGAAGGAGATGGGGCAAAGACGCAGGTACTGGACCAGCGGACTGCCTTGATGACAGTAGTAGTCCCACAACACTCTTTATATCCCAAGCTGATGGCCAGATTAAAGACCCAACCAGCTCAGCTACCCCTCTGCCAGTAGTAAAGGACGATCCTTCGTCGCTGGTAAAGGCCCGTGCTTCGTGCGGCCAAGGGTAATTAAGGCGATCCTGACACACATCGAAACCCGAGGCGGACGTCCCAATAATTCGGAAGGCCGTTGTCGAAGCGGTAAGCCACCCGCAGGTGGCGAGTATTGAGGTGCCAACCACCACCCCGCAACACCCGCTTGGTGCCTGTGCTCGGCCCTGGCGGGTTCTTAGCTGGAGATTTACTATAGTAATCAGGGCCATACCCTGTGGAATAAAGACGGTGCCGAGATGGCTTATATTCCAGCCGGTTCCTTTGAAATGGGTGATCATCTGGACAATATGAGTAGTGCCCTACCACTGCATACAGTTACGCTAGACGGCTTCTACATGGATAAAACCGAGGTGAGAGTGGGGCAGTTTAAGGCTTTTCTGGCTGATAGTGACTATAGTTGGGGTGGGAATTGGGATAGTGTAGCCACTGATTCACCAACCGATGACCATCCAATGATTTATGTCAATTGGAACGATGCGGTAGCTTATGCTGAGTGGGCTGGCAAACGACTGCCAACCGAAGCTGAGTGGGAGAAGGCAGCCCGAGGTGGCTTGGATGGCAA
>JASMLX010000236.1 GCA_030748495.1 Candidatus Poribacteria bacterium
TTATAAAGTAATGTACATTACAAGTCAACAGAGACAGAGTAGGATGAAGAGGAGAGAAAGGGTACCAAGCGGGTGTTGATACCCGCTTGATTGCCCCCTACACCAGTTATCTTTTGCCCGGGTTTCAATAACATACAAATCGACTCTGGCTTGTCTGCGCCCATCTGGCCCAATTGCATTAAGCCTGCTGGCGATCCCAGATCAATTAATCAAGGTTAATAGCCTTTGGTAAAGGGATAAACGAACAGATCGAACCTCCAGCCCAGTAGATACCACATACAACCAATCACCACATCGCCTAGAAATAAGCCATAAAAGAAGGGCAAAACTCGCCGATATAGTTTCATGCCACCATATTTAAAGATGATCGACTTGAGTATAAAACTGACCAGAAGACAGAACCACAGCACTCCAATCCCCTGTGTTGGCGCTAAAATGTGCCCTAGCGGATGAAACGGCCACCAGATAAAACGCAGCCTCATCAGCGTCAGTGCGACGACAAAAACAGCACCAACGAGAATGAATCCGGCTGCCATTAAGTTAGCCTCTTTCGGATAGAGAAGGAGAGATTCTAGACGAGTAAAGACCTCTCGGCCAAAACCAGAGGCCCAGCGCCCAACATAGGGTGTGTCTGCCCCTCGCTGATAATAAAGAGACAGAAACATCCAGAAGGTCCCAATGATCGCCACTATCGTCGTACCCACCATCAACAATAACATTTTTCGATTCGAGATCCCGATACGATCGGCAATTTTAAAGCCTTCCAGTTGGTGTGGCATCGGAGTGGCGGAAAAAGAGCGGTTAAACCAATGATACAGCGATAAAACTGCTAACGACGATGGTTTCAGCTGACGTGTGCCGATAGACTTGATTAGAAGATAGTGTGGGAATATGTGCTGTAAATCGTGTCGGGGAAATCCGAGTTGGGCTCGAATTCTAGTCACGACGAAGATCAGGGCCAGATAGGTGGCTAAAAGCGTTACTGAGAGCAACAGGGACATCCCGGCCCGAACTGAAAAAATTAAGAGAAATAACAGGCTGCCACACAGTCCTCCAATAGCTAGTTTCAAAGGAATGGGTTCTCCAGTTTCGGATTTTAAATCCGGCTTCAATCCATCCCAAATTTCTAGCAAATACTTTCGGTTAAGCCAAAAGATAAGGATAAAGAAACTCAGCGCTGCCCCCATCGCCTGTTCGTTGGCGAATGGAAAGGATGGGATTTGACGCCAACCAACCAGACTGCTGACCAGATACTGTAGTTTGAGAAAAAAGAAGAAAAAACAGCAGGAGAATGCCAATTCCAGAGGGATTAAAAAACAGATGGCCAGGACGTAGGGCGGCATGGCAATTTTAAGTGAACCGATATCGCTCCACGGTTTTTGTGTCAGAAAAGGAGATAGACTTGCTCTCAGCTGGATGGCTGGAATTGTCGGCTCCAGAAAATTGAGATTACTAAACATGGTCAGGGTACCGGCCAGAGCGAACCCGGTCCAAAGCAAGGGAGTTTTGAGCAGATGGGAGGTTTGGGTGACGATAGCTAATGGCAATTGGATGGTCGGATAGGCCAAGTTCTCTTTTTCGATCCATTGTCGTCGGAAGATCAGGTTGAAGCAGAACATCACTAAAGAGAGCGCCAAAACGAAGCTGCCCCAACTCAACAGAGGGCTAATCCAGGCCTTCAGGTTTGGGATGGAATAAAGGGTGGATTCCCCTTCATAGAATCCCTGAAGCACATCTCTGTCACTCACTGTCAGCCAGTTGGGTAAGTACCTCCACAACAATTGTTCCCACTCGTTTTCCGGCGTGGCAAACCAATAGGCGTGCCCCATAATGGATAGGAGTATCTGAAGTAGGGCATGGGTACAATAGCTGGAAGATAGGCTCAGGATAACGTACAAGGCCATCAGTTCACTGGAAGCTAACTTCAACTGTGGGGCAAACTTCCCGCTCAGTAGGCTCCAAAGTGAGAAAAAAAATAGAATAAAGACAACGTTAACCAAGGGTACGATGTAGATGAAGTAGGCGCGTGGGGATTCGCGCATGGCTTCAACTTCAATCATCCAGCGGAAGTTAAAAAAGAGGGTGATTAAGCCAATGACCACCACCCGAAGCGTCAGGCCAGAAGAAATCCGGTCAGTCGCAGTTGGCATATCTGTGTTCTTGAGACTTTCCAAATCTAAGTAGAATCGGATCCAAGTTGAAAAGGTTGGAAGGTTAGCCAATAGAGGCGAGCCTAGCTGATAAGTTGGAAGCAGCAACTAACAACTATCAACCGGTGAAAGCTAACTTAGATGAGTGGACTGAGTCGGTGGGGGCGGCAACCAGACTTTTCGAGAGGCTAGTTGCCAAGGAATTAGCCCAATCCCACCTCAGCCAAATCCACTAAATATATTTGTCGGCCATTTTGATGGGCTGAGTCCACCGTAACCCATCTGCCATCTGGACTAACACGAGGGTGTAAATCACAACGCCATTCACCACTATAGGAGGATAGAGCCGGAAAGTCAGCCAAACTTATTTTCTGATCGGTTGGACAGTGATACAGGTAAAGCTCTTGATAAGATTTCCCTGCCGGGTAGGTATCGTTCAACACCCAATCCCGGTCTGGCAAATATGAACAATGGCCATTTTCTACCATGACCTGAGGCCCGCAGACCTCAACCTGTCCATTTCCATCTCCGAATAGATAGAACTTGTCTTGGTGGGAAGCGTGCCAGGACCAAGCCAAAATATGCTCCTCATCCCGCCAGATAAAATGAGAGGTTCGGCCCGAATCGTCTACAATACGGATATCTGTTCCATCAACAGCGGCCGTTAACATCCGAGTATGAAAACCACCCTCCCCAAAGCGCCATCGATGGAGAAAAATAAAGCGAGAGCCGTCTGGACTGAAAAGGAGGTGATTAAAATAGTGCTTGGCCGAGCTGATATCACCATTGGGATAAGGAATCTGAGCTACATCGGCCAGTGATATAATCTGCCGATGGTAACCAGTATCCAAATTAAGACAATGGATGCCAGAATCGACTGGCGCCAACTGGTCCTGATACGGGTCGGGAATTCCTGCGTATCCATAACCAGGACGCATATCGTTGACACGTCGAAAATCAGTCCCAACGGCAGTCTGGCCATCCGAACTCAGGGTATAGATAGCTTGAGGTAAGGTCCGTTTTTGACCGGTGTTGACATCTAGCAGGTGAGACACAAACTGGTCGTTCTGGCGATCATTCCAGATAATTTGACCCTCTGAACCCGGTCGCCATTGTAGCATACAACCTTGCTGCCAACACCAAGCGTTGGTTCGCCCCAGTGTGGTCCACTTGTCACTACTCTCCAGATCGATTAGACCGATATCGATCCAGTCATTCCGGGTAGGAGAGCGATGCTCAAAATCCACTCTCATGGCCAAAACATAGCGGTTGGTTGGATCGAATTGAAGCTTGTCGTAATAGCCAAACCAGTGGTAGTCAGGCGAGATAGTTATTGGTCGTATAAACTCAGGCAACGACATCTAATCCTCCTGTAATTTCAGCCTGTAATCGTCTATAAAAATATTTATTTGGGAGTAGGTTAGCTGGGTGACAGCCAACTCTAAATGGCCAATGGAGGCGCTCGTAGGATTTCAACTTCTTCCTCGGCTGACAGGTGGCGAACCGTAGAATGGAAACGATTTGAGGCCAGTCTTGGCGCTTCAGCGGCTGGGGCTGGTTGGTCTTTGTCTTCAGCAACCGGCTTGAATTCTGTCCAACGTTGAATAGCCAGAGCGACCACCTGTTCTCGTTGATCGACATGGTCAGATGCAAAGACGCCGGTCACCGTTTGTCGACGATGATAGCCGAAATAAACAGTGATGCGCAAATCCGCAGAGTGATTGGTAAATGAACCGTGAACCAGATTCCGATTGTGTACCACAACATCGCCGGCATTAACTGGGACAGGAATCAAATCCGGTAGAGTAGGACCATGGGTCTTAACCATCGATTTTAAGTCAACCTGGCCCCATTGATGCGATTTTGGAATTACCTGCAAGCAACCGTTGTCCACTGTTGAGGGGTAGAGATAGATGCCGAAATTGACACCGCGCTCCGGTTGTACCCCGGTCTTGAAACTGCCGTCCTGGTGCCAGTCAAAGGCAGCACCGCGGTGGGGTGCCTTGATAACAATTGACTCAGCAAAGGGCACAAAATCAGAACCACACAGAGAAGCCACCGTTTGCAGCAATTTAGGATGGCCATAGGCACGCAGTATCATCTCCGAACGGGCCAAGGGGTTGCTGATGCGATTAATAACTTGCCCCACACCTTCTGGTTCCCGTAAGGTAAAGCTAAAGTCGCCTGGATGTTCAACGGTTTGCCCGTAGCGATTTTTTCTGTTAGTGGAGCTTATTGGCGCCAAATCTATCATTTGAGCCAGCTCTCGCCGCCAAGCCTGGATCTGGCTATCCTCGAAGAATCGATCTAGCACTAAAAACCCGTTTTGGCGATAGTGTCGAATTTGTGTCTGGGTTAGCATGCTGATGCCCGAAATAGCAATCCTCGTATTAGCGTAATTCGCCTTTTAGTCGAGCCCAAGTGATAGATAAACGTCCGTCCGGACCCACTGACATAATGTCACCTGCCATAGCCGTTTTGATTTCGGCCTGAGTTAAAGCGCGGTTAAAGATAGCCACTTCATCAATGACTCCGATAAAGAACCGTGTAGCGTCTTCATTGAAGTCTTGCCCAATTCTTAAGGGCGTATTATTGTCGAATAGTTCTTTAGTGGCCGTCGCCTTGTTTTCGGCCTCTAGTTGGCCATCGATATACATTCTCAAAAAATCGCCCCCTTTGAAACTGATGGCGGCATGATGCCATTGGTCTCCTTTCAGTACTGCCGGACTATGCACATCAGTTACACTGACCCCTGGCTGAAACTGGCCATTAGAAGAGACCTCAGTTGATAGAGCACCAGCCAGGTTATGATGCAAACGCAAATTATAGGTTCGTTGCCCCCCTGGCCCCCAGTATTTAGAGATGATGCCCCGGGTCTTGTCGTACTTTTCGGACTTGAACCAGGCCATGTAGGAAATCTCTTTGGCCGGATTCAGGCTAGCATGATCTTCTACGTTGACGAAATCGCCAGCCTTTCCATTGAATTCTAAAGCCGTGCCGTATTTCCCCTTAGCCCATTTGACTCCACCCTGTATTTTGCCCTCATTACCAGTCTTGGATTCATCTTTGATCGTTTTGCCCGTGTTTTCACTAAAGGTAAAGTAGAGTACACAAGCGTCCTTCTGAGCTATGGTAGTTAAGCTGAAAATGGCCATCACCAAGCCAATCACCTGGAGCTTCCACCAACACATAACAGCTAAATTTCTACTCGCTTTCATTAGTAATTCTCCCCTATAGGTCATCGTTCAAATTAACATTGTGGAAATGTGGAAATGTGGAAATGTGGAAATGAATGTATGCTAAGACACAATTTAATAGGTGTCAAGTAAATTTTTTATGTGCTATTTTTTTGTACAGGAGAAGGGCCCCGCAAAACCATCCGCATTTTCCGCATTAATTACCACTGAATAATCTCCAGCAGTAGTGAAGTTTGCATAAGTGGTAG
>JASMLX010000237.1 GCA_030748495.1 Candidatus Poribacteria bacterium
GTCATCTACCAGCAGGGAATTATGTTGAGTCTAGTAAGGCTATCTATTGGGATGGTAGGACTGAAGATGGAGAACAAGTATCTTCAGGAACTTACTTCTATCAGATTGAAGCAGGAGATTATACGGAAACCAGAAAGATGGTAATCCTGAAGTAAGTCCCAACTAGCATCTGGTCGGGCTCAGGGGTTAATTGTATTATTTCTTCTTTGAGGGCTTTTACTTCATCAGGTTCGCTGTTTGTTAGTTTCTACCACCAGCTTCGAGTGGCCTTTGCAAGCGCAACCTTATCCATCAATTCAAGCCGTCGGCGTTCGCGATTTTCTCGTTCATGGTTAGAGATAATTCTTTCTAGAGATTTGACTCTTTCTTTTAGCAGACTGACCTTAGTACGAGTTTTATAACACCCCACCAGAAGAAGGGAGTACATCAGATGAAGTTGAGTTGTTCGACATTGGTGTTTACACTGGAGCAATGTCCGACGCTGGTAGATAATCTCGAGGCAATTAAGGCGCTCGGCTTTGAAGCGGTTGATATTGCCGCCTTTCCCGATTGGCAGAATCTATCACCGACACAGATTGTGAGCGATGATGCATATGTTGATCGCTGTGTTGAGGAGATTATTACCTCGGGGCTGGAAGTGAGTTCGATTAATTGTCGGCTCAGTAGAGATATATGTGTTTGGGGTGATGATGAGTATGAGATATTTTGGGGCGAACTGAAAGCCATGTTTGTATTTGCAGATAAGATTGGTTGCCCGAATATCACCATCCCACCAGGTGGAAAAAATAAGATAGAGGATCAGCAACAGGCATTGGAACTGATTGGCCAACGAGCGTCTGCAATCGGCGCGCTGGGGAGGAAATACGGAATAACGTTAAGTCATGAAGTGCATCAAGGGTCAATACTTGAGGATTTAGAGGCCGGATTTTGGCTGATGGATCGGACGTTTCCGAACATTGGAATCACCTATGATCCGAGCCACTATGTGATGCAGGGCATTTCACTTTTAGAGACCAAAGAGATTGTTCCGTATTCGCACCATGTCCATATTCGAAATGCGCGCCAGGGGGCGATGCAAGCAGGGATGGATGATGGAGAAATAAGTTTAGAGGAATTTGTTGGAATGCTTGGCGATAGCAGTTATAACGGCTATGTGTCTATTGAATATTTCAATGGTTTTGATGGAGGTTGCGCCAATATCATAAAAATACGGGAGGAACTTATTTCTTTGGGCATAGCACCGTGATGTCTACCACCGGAGATGTAGAATTGAGTACCAACAGTTGAGTGATGGCGCCAGATGTCTTTACCTTGGCTTATGCCAGGCTACTAATGTCGATTTCCGTGAGGAGAAGAAAGGGAGATGGAAATCTGTACTGGGACAAACGGCGGCCGGAAGGGAGGCCGAGATGTTGCAGCAGCTGTGTGGGCCGGAGAAGAGAAAAGTGGTCCAAGGATGGTTACAGGATCTGATGGAGATCGATCTGATTGAGCGCCGAATAGATTCTGAGGGCCGGGTTGCCTTTCTGGTACGAGGATAAAGCGGGTCAATCGGCCTAGGGCTGACGATCACGGGCGATGAGTTGATCGAACAGGTGACGAACCAAGTCGATGTCACGGCCAGAATAAGAGATGAATACGTCTGACATGAGTTACCTTTTGACTGATTTGTTACTTGGCCGGCAACTATTAATCCGGAACACCATACCTCTCCCTTTCCTCAGCTGTCAGTTGACGGGTGACTCGGCTGTCAGCTATTTGCAGCAGTTCTTCCATGTCAGTTGTAAAGGCACGCACTGTACCGTCATCACTGGCTGTTAAAATTCTTGTCCCGTCTGGATGCCACATGGCCGAAGCCACGCTATTTTGATGCACACTGATCGTATAAAGCAACTGATAGTTGTTAGCATCCCAGACTTTGACGCTCTTATCATTGCTGGCGGTTAAAATCATCTGGCCGTCTGGACTCCAAACCGTTGTACTTAACCAGCTATCATGCCCTTTCAAGGTGAAAAGCAGTTCTCCCGTTCGGCTACCCCAAATTCTAGCTATACGATCGTCACAACCGGTAATTATTTTATTGTTATCTGGGCTCCAGCCCGCTGCCCGAACCTGATCTGAATGATCACCTAGTGTCAGCAGGTGATGGCCATTTTCACTATCCCAAATTCTGGCTGTACGGTCAGTACTCGAAGTCATAATCCTTTTGCCATCGGAGCTCCACGTGGCCGAAGTAATGTTGCCTCCATGTCCACTAAGGGTGAGAATTAACTTGCCTGTATCTGCTTGCCATATTTTGGCCGTATCATCTTTACTGCCTGTTATTACGAGTTGCCCATTTGGACTCCAGCCTGCTGCCCGAACCTGATCTGAATGATCACCTAGTGTCAGAATTGGCCGTCTCTGGTCTACACTCCAAATAATAGCGGTTTTGTTAAATCCAGTGATAATTTTTTGCCCATTAGGGCTCCAAACCGCAGAATGAAATCGATTGTCCGTGTGCCCTTCTAAAGTGCCGATGACTCTTCCTGTTTCATCTTGCCTGATTGTTATCACTTGAGTTCCATTGGCAACTACTATCTTTGTTCCATCTGGACTATAGCGGGCTGATGACCGAACCTGCTGTCGGTTGTTTGCTAATGTAAGTATTTCCTGATTGGTATCGGCATTCCATATTCGAGTTGTTCCCACCTGACTGCAGGTCAGAAGTCGTTTGCCATCGGCACTCCATTCCGCTGAGATTACCGAATCGGCATGACCACTAAGTGTAAACAGTGTTTTTCTGGTTGTCGCATCCCAAACCCTCGCCGTTTGATCTTTACTACTAGTGATGATTTGACGGCTATCAGGTCGCCAAGAAACAGCATAAAACCAGTTTTGTTCATGTCCGTCTAAAGTACCGATAAGTTCTCCTGTTGGAACATCCCAGATGGTGTTATTGGATAAAATTCGGGTGCCATCGGAACTCCAAGCGACCTCTCGGCCTATTGGCAGTACCTCATTCTGTAAAGACATTAGCTTCCTACCGGTTCTAACATCCCAAATCTGATTGAGTTGAAGGTCATTGATAGTTACCACACGGTTGCCGGCTGGGTGCCACGCAAAGTTGCGGATTTGGCTGTTTGGCGTCTTGATCGTTCTCAGTTTTTTGCCTGTCCGCAAATCCCAAAGGATAAGCTGATCATCAGTTTCCATGTTATTGACGGTTAAAATCGTTTGGCTATCATAACTCCAGCGAGCCCCAGAACCATTAAAAGTCTGGATAGATTTTCCCTTGTTAGCATCCCAAATGACAACCAAATCGTTGTATCCAGAGATGGCGATCCATTTGCCATTCTGACTCCAAGTCACTGAACGGGCACCATCAACCACTTGAAAATTAAGGATCTTCTGACCGGTGTCAGCGTCCCAGACATGTGCCGTATTGTCACCGGTTACAGTTACAACTTTATCGCCCTCGGGGCTCCAGCAAGCTCGATAACCTTTCAGTGTCAGTCGAACGCGTGATTTGGCCACTGCCGAATGTAAAACTTCACGGGCAAAAGGCAAAACGGCTTGATCTTTGTAATAAGTCATTTCAACGGCCTTTTTAGCTAGAAGAAGACTTCGCTCAGGGTTAGAATCTAAGACTGTAGCGGCAAAGGCGGCTAACGCGTGCGAACGGGCAATTCGGGCGGATACTTCTGCCTTTTGTCGATGAATTTCAGCGAAAATGGATAAAGCTAACATGGTAATGAAGGCGATAAAGATCAACGAGCCAACCAACCGTTGGAACTGAGTTACAGTCGCTCGACTAAAGGCAAGAAATTGCCGATGTGAATCCGTCGGTTGAGGATTTTTTGAACCACTTTGTTCTAACCAACCTTCAGCACTTTGTAGTTCCTGCCCCCGTAAGCCAGCACTTCTTCGACGCTGATTCTGATCCCAATCTATAGCTAGTGTCAATAGACGTGTATGTTCCCTAACATACCCCAAATCGGTGTCCAAAGCTTGAATCAGCAGCTTAAAGTTAGCCTCAAAGTCGTCTTCCGCTCGTAGGAAGACCCAGTTATGGGCTGACATAGCCTGGTGGACATCACCGGCATCTTTCCAGACTACTGGAACTAGTCGCTTGTTGTGCTTGACTGCATGCTCGATCTCTAAGGTGCAAATTTCGGAGGCTATTGAATCCGGACTGATAATAAACAGGAAAGAGTCAGCCGCTTCAATGCCACGATAGATCTCGGCTAACCAATCAGCGGTAGGAGGAATATCCTGCCAATCGGCCCAGGGCTCACGATCATGAGCCGTTAGTTGGTCGAACAGGTGACGGACGAAGTCGATGTCACGGCGGGAATAGGAGATGAATACGTCTGACATGGCGGCTGGATTATAGCAAGAATCACAGAGTTTGAACAGGAGAGATTGGTGTCACCAGCACTGGCTGTAGCAAAAAAAGGACCCTTTTTCTAACACATTTAGTTCTCTGAAACAAACCGACCCAAACAGGCCCAAACCGTATCAAAAGACTGTTTTGATAAAACAAACACGATATTGACCACCTGTTAATGAGTTAGCTGAAACAGACCCACTAAGTAACCAGGACGGTGCAGGAGTGGATCAGGCTGTGGTTTACCTGTTCCGTGTAGACCCATCAAGCCAAGGAATTGGTAGAAGCTGGTCGTCCTATACCGATCCACAAAGAGGGTTTAAAATACTAACGCTAGCAGGTTTAGAGATGCAGATCTTTGTGGATCCTAAAGATGCTAAGAAGTTCTCAATCGTGCCTCTTGTTTACACAGGTGAGGTCTACTCGGGCTATAAGTCTAAAACACGTCTGTAAAACCGTGAATGCTTAAGCCTACCCTGTCAATTTCACCTTTTAAGGTGGCAAAGTTATCATCATGATGAATGACATCAACTTTTAGTAGCTGACTAAAGGTAGCCTTCATCCTTGAGATAACAGCGTCATCTGTAGCGACACAGTCTCGAACAGTGCTAGCCCCTGCGGCGAATGTGCATTCAGATAACTGCGATAAGTCTGGTTTACCAGATACTGTTAGTGGAACATGTGATAAAGTATTTAGACTAACCGTAGATACACAACGTGGAAGAGCATTACGAACTGACTGAAGTTGACTGTCATCAGGTGTTAATTGATTAAACTTCACAAACAACGAAAAATTGTCGTCTTCACAAACAGCAAAAGCAGATTCCACATGACTTAAAGCAACCACCCTACTTTCTATTTC
>JASMLX010000238.1 GCA_030748495.1 Candidatus Poribacteria bacterium
AATTTCCTTCTTCTGGCCGCTCCTGGAACAGCTGTTAAAAAGCCAAAGCGGTTCCAGGAGCGGCAACGATTTTTGGGTCGCAATGTCAACTATTTTTATACATTGTTTCTCCTATTTGTTTGGTGAGACTCTAAACTCTAGATACTACCTAACTTCAATCAAATGGCTTCAAGATGCACTATATTGTCCAAACTTGAGTATGTCGTTAAGGCAAATACAGAAACTAACATGCATTTTGGCAGTTATCTACTTCTAACTATCCAAATGGTTAGAAGTAGATTTGGATTGAAAGGTTTGAGCCTAATTGCCTCGTAGGCGATAGATTTCAACGCTCTAATTCACCCATTGACTATCACCAGTTTCAGCAAGCGGGCTATTATATCGGTTTAGCTCTGGTAGAAAAGACAGCCGATCTGTTAGTTTGCCGACGACAGAAATTAAGAAGGCAAAACTGGAGCCAGATTGGGGCCGACCGCCTTCTATTGTTGGCGACAAATGATTCTCAATCATCAATGGGATGAGTACTGGCAACCAGCCAAAGCTACCTGAGGTTCTATTCCCATCCAAGTACTCTATTCTTGACGCTTATGTCATGGTCTCTTAGTATGTTTTTATTGGTGTGACCATTGCGGGAATTGCCACTACTTCTACCCGCAATGTCATTTTTCTCATACACTAGGGTAATCGGTTAGTTCTTCATTCCGCATCCGTTCCACAAGACGTTTTGTTAACTGTTTGAGGAGTTCATCAATGTGTGCATCGTTAAGTTCCATTGGTTCCCTTTGTGTCTTAATAGTTCTGAACTAAGCTCTACTTAACCCAAATTGCCACTTACACAAAATCTTAGGATACACCCATAAATACTGATGATTTTAGACTTGCTGCTTGCTTCTAGTTGAGTATATGACTACTGAATATCGGCAATCCAGGTTAGAAACCTGCTGGCGGGCATAAAGGATTCAAACCGTTTGCTTTTGAGTTCCTGTCCGTTAGCATCAAAAAAGAGGACTACGGGTAGTCCACCGATTTGGTACTTGCGCTTCAGTGATTGGATTTGTGGATCTTTGGGATTGGTAAAGTCGAGTTTGATAGTTACAAAAAACCCGGATAGGCGTTTTGCTACTTCTGGGTCAGAGAAAGTTCGGTGTTCCAGTTCTTTGCAGACTGAACACCAATCAGCATAGCAGTCGATCATAACAGGTTTACCCTCTCGTTTGGCAGTGGCAAAACCGGTTGATTCGTCGGTGATCCAGTTGATAACAGACTCCATAGATCCAGATCCTGCCGGTTCCACAAATCGAAACCCACCATTAATAAATCCTCCAGCCACGATATAAAATCCGACTACGGCCATCAACACACCGAATGCTTTCTGCACTTTGGTTAGGCCAGACAGGTCTTTGAACCGCCGGGTGAATTGGCCGATCTGGACACCATTGACCATAAAGAGAAGACCAATAGCCAGAAACTCGACCGAATTCCGCAGAATCAGGTTGAGTGGAATCCAAATATTTTTGAGGAAAAAGAGCGCCATACCGATGATAGCCACGCCGAAGATGTTTTCTAAAACATACATCCAATTACCAGAGGTCGGTAACGACGATAATAGTCCAGAGAAGGTGCCGATCAGAATAAAGAGCAGTCCCATACCGAGAGCATAGGTTAGCATCAGAAAGAAGCCCAAGATTACATTATTGGTGGTAGCAACGTAAGACAAAACGGCGCCTAGTGCCGGGCCGGTACAAGGTGCAGCGATGACACCAGCCACGGTTCCCATTAGAAAAGACCCGCCAAAACCGGCTCCACCGACCGTATTCAGCCGGTTCTGTAGTACCGTTGGCAGTTGGATTTCAAACGCGCCTAACATCGATAACCCCAGTGCAATGAGAATTGTACAGGCAATGCCGATGGCGACCGGATTGATCATAATAGTACCGAAGAGCGCGCCGGTGGAAGCTACCACGACGCCTAGAATTGAGTACATCACCGCCATTCCTAAGACGTAGGTCACCGACAAAAAGAAGGATTTACTTCGACTAGCCCCCTTACCCGCGCCAAAAACGGAGACCGTAATCGGAATTAGCGGGTAGACGCAGGGGGTTAAACTGGTCAGGATACCGCCGACAAAGACGAACAGAAAGGCCCAAAAATAGCCTCTGGACAGAGCCGTTGAAAACTGGTTGGGCGAATTGGTGGCCATCAACTTTGAGGCTTCTGAAGGGACGGATGCTACAGTGAACGGAATCCGTTCAAAAATCACGGTATTGATAAGTTCTATGGATGTGTTGGTACCGACAATCTTCAGCGATAGATTGATATTTAGTTCGGTTGGTATCAGACAACTCTGGTCGTTACAGGCCTGGTAACGCAACCTGAGAGGAAGGTCGATCTGACCGGGGTCGGTAGTCTGCTGGACCCACCCTTCCAATCCGATCGTCACTTGGTGGTGATAGAGGGGAACACTGCCCACTGAGGCTAGTTCGGTTATCTCTCCGGCAGGATAGACGATTTGATCAAAATTGAGCGCAGGCAGATCCGGCAATATCAACTCAGTTGGAATCAGAAAATCTTCACCGGCAGGATTCGCATTGGTATGCCAACCCTCCTGGATTTTCAACTGAACAGCGATCTGAAAATTGTCACCTGGCCGGTACTGATTTTGTGAAGTTACCGTCGTGGCTCTGACAATTTCGGGAGGAGTACCGAAAAATTGCGCTATACCCAGGCTAGTAATCCAAAATAGAACCAACGAATAGATAGTGAAAGCGTGTCTTAGACGAATAGAACAGACAGGTAGCATCGTTCCGAACCTAATCAGTTATGCAGAAAATATTTTTTTATGTTACTAGATAATACCATCTCACAAGTGTGCTGACTAATACGAGATTTGTTAAGTCGGCTGTTCTTTTAACTGTCTAAACAGAATCTGTGTTAAAATGGGATCAACCAAATCAACTGAAATCTAAATAGGATAGAAAAATGAACCAAATATTCACTGGCCGCCAGTTCACAGCGGAAAACGGATTTACGTCCGGCATAGAAGGGCCAGCCTGTGATGCAACAGGAAACCTGTATGCTGTCAATTTTGAGCGGCAGCATACCATTGGCAAGGTTACACCGGAGGGCGAATGCAGTGTTTTTGTCGAACTTCCGAATGGTAGTATCGGCAATGGGATTCGCTTCAACTCACAAGGGAAGATGTTAATCGCCGACTATACCAATCACAATGTACTCTCGGTCAATATGGAGACACGGGAGATCTCAGTTCACGCCCATGAGCCGACTATGAATCAACCCAACGATATTGCTATTCGTCGGGACGGAACGGTTTTTGCCAGCGATCCAAATTGGGGGCAATCGAGTGGTCAAATCTGGCAGGTCGAAACCGATGGTAGCGTCATCTTACTTGAAACCAATATGGGAACTACCAATGGCATTGAGGTCAGCCCGGACGAAACTACGCTCTATGTCAACGAGTCAGTTCAGCGCAACATCTGGGCCTACGACCTATCCTCAACAGGAGAAATTTCCAATAAAAGACTGTTGATTCAGTTCCCTAATTTTGGCATGGATGGGATGCGTTGTGATATTGAGGGTAACTTACTGGTAACCCGGCACGGTAAAGGTACGGTGGCCAAAGTCTCTCCTACCGGTGATGTTATCACTGAAGTTGAACTGGCAGGCCAGCACTGCACCAATATTGCTTTTGGCGGCAGCGACGGAATGACTTGTTACGTTACAGTGGCCGATCGAGGAAACGTGGAGATGTTCAGGTCTGATGTGCCGGGCAGAAACTGGCAACTGTTTCAGGAGTGGGGGCAGATTTAGGCGTGTCATCTTCGTCAAGGCTAGGTGAGCAAATTCGACAGCAGGCACAAAAACTGGGCTTTGATTTAGTCGGTATTATACCGGCTAATCCACCGAAACTGATCCAACGATATGAGCAGTGGCTCCAAAATGGCTACGCAGGTGAGATGGACTATCTGCACCGTCACCTGCCGCTGAAGCGGGATCCCAAAACCGTCCTGGCTGAGGCCCGGTCGATCATCGTCATGGGGATGAACTACTATACTATAGAGCCGGATCCGGCACGGAAAGTGGATCCCACTCGTGGACAAATTTCACGCTATGCCTGGGGAGACGACTATCACGACGTAATCCGGAAAAAGTTGAAGCGACTGACCCGAGTGATTGAAAAGGTGACTAGACAGGAAACCACAAACCGCGTTTTCGTCGATTCCGGTCCGATTTTGGAGCGAGGCTATGCCCAAACGGCAGAGCTTGGCTGGATCGGCAAAAACACCAACCTGATTAACTGGAAGCGAGGATCTTGGTACTTTCTGTCAGAGATTTTGATTAACCTGGACCTGAGCGTTGAGACGCCGCCACTTCGCGGTGACTGTGGCAGTTGTACCCTCTGTATCGAAGCCTGCCCGACAGACGCCATTGTTGCGCCTAATCAAGTCGATTCCAGGCGATGTATCTCCTATTTGACCATCGAGTTGAAAGGAGCCATTCCCCTTGACCTGAGACCGGGTCTCGGTAACCTGATCTTTGGCTGTGACATCTGTCAGGAGGTCTGCCCATGGAACTCCAAGTCAAAGCCGACAGCGATTGAAGCTTTTCGACCTCGAAAAGAGAACCTTCTACCCAAGTTAGATTCTCTGTTGCAGATGACGCAGGTCGATTTTGACCAGAGATTTAAAGGCAGTCCAATTAAGCGTGCTAAGCGGCGTGGTTTTTTACGCAACGTTGCAGTAGCTATGGGGAATGCCAGAGATCCGGACACGGTTCCAGTACTCAGTCAAGCTATGACTGACGAAGAACCGCTGGTTCGTCAGCATGCGGCTTGGGCACTCGGTCAGATCAATAACTGTCAAGCGAAAGACGCCCTGATGCATCGTCTACCAATTGAGGAAAACCCGGCAGTCAAAGCTGAAATCAAATCAGCACTATAGGTTTTTGTGACTTCTACAGATTTCCAGCAGACTCAATCACGGAAGTAACTTGTTTTCAGGTATGCGGTACAGACCTGCACTGGTAGTTCTTTCCCCCTATCTTTTTGGTATCCTGGTTGCACGCCGGGTCGGA
>JASMLX010000239.1 GCA_030748495.1 Candidatus Poribacteria bacterium
CAAATATCTGCACCTCTAGACCCGCTGGCGTTAGTATTTTAAACCCTCTTTGTGGATCAGTATAGGACGACCAGCTTCCACTAATTCTTTAGCTCAATGGTCTACACGGAACAGGTAGATCACAGCCTGATCCACTCCTGCACTGCCCTGGTTACTTAGTGGGTCTGTTTCAGCTAACTCATCAACATCTGGTCAATATCACACCTGTTTTATTAAAACAGTCTTTTGATACGGTTTGGGCCAGTTTGGGGCGGTTTGTTTCAATTAACTTAGTGTGGCAAAGTAACGGTCCTTTTTTCAAAACAGCGGTGACTTATCTCTGTGGGGACCAGGATTTTTGGTCTTGGTCTTGAGGAAGGTAATCGTCAAGGGGAGAAACCAGAGTGGACACCGGTGTCCTGTCTCAGTAGTAGCAAGGGTTTCCACTATTACCGTTATGAATGTAAAGGGAGGAGGTGTTACAATTCTTCCACTCGTTCATACACTTACAGATATTATGACATTATTTCAGGCCCTTTTTCTGCAAAATATAATCAAAAGTGATTTAAGGATTAAACATGTCAGTAAAAGTCATTGTTGTTGGTACTGGTGGTATTGCCAAGCATCATGGTCAAGCACTCATGGACAATCATAACGCCGAGATCATTGGCTCAGTTGATGTGGATACTGAAAAGGCAGAGGCTTATGCCAAAAAGCATGGTGCCAAGTCTTACCCATCTCTTTCTGACTGTGTCAGTCAGGCGGATGCCATTTATATTTTAACCCCTCCTTCCTTTCGAAGACAGTATGCAATGATAGCCATTGAAGCTGGCAAACATGTCTTTTGTGAAAAACCATTAGCTATTGTACCGGAGGATGGTAAAGCCATTGCAGAAGCTGCACAGAGCAGAGGTTTGATTGCAATGATAGGGTTTAACCAACGTTATCGGACAGGATACAGAAGGTTGAAAAACGTGGTAGCATCAGGCGAATTGGGGCCAGTATATCATTTTTGGTCGCACCGATTTGGCATGGGCGCTGGTGGGAATGGGCAGGTTCAGCTGGATAATTGGCGGACAAATTCAGATCAGTGTTGTGGCATGACCATTGAATCACTTTCTCACGATATTGATTTAATGCGTTGGATTTTAAGCGATGAGACAGTTACGGTGACAGCACATGTGTACAGTACGGTAGCCGATTTGCCTAATTTTGATAATAATGCTCAGGTCTTAATTAAGATGAAAAAAGGTGCGTCTGCTGTGATCAACGCCAGTTGGTCTAGCCGGATTGGCGTAAATTCGCGCGGTGTACTGGGCCAGAAAGGGACCGCTTTTGTGGAAGGGACGGCTTTGGGCAACAACGGTATATGGTGTTCAACCAGTTTTCATGTCAAGACAGATGATGATGAATACGAACGTGTTGAGATGCTACATGACAATCTGGATGTAATGTCCTACCAGGCAGAAACAAATGATTTTATCGATGCTATTATGAATGGTAGTCAGCCGATGGTGAATGCATGGGATGGTTATGAAACGCTGCGGATTTCACAAGCGATTCTAGAATCATCGAAGAAGGGTGAAAGTGTACGCCTTGGATGAAAACAGGGAGTAAATTGACGATCAAGTTATGGCCTGTGGTCCGGTTAGAGACTGATTAATTCTGTTAGTCTTTTAAATACCGACTTACTTCAGAATCACCATCTTGCGTGTTTCTGTGTAGTCTCCTGCTTGGATCTGATAGAAGTAGGTGCCTGATGATACATCCTCGCCCCTTTCTGTTTTGCCATCCCAGTAAGCCGAGTTCTCAACCGACACATAACGACCTGCCAGTCTATAACCCAAATCCAACTGCCGGACCCGCCGACCTATTACATCGTAGATGGTGATGGTCGCGGCTGTATCTTGACTCAACTCGAAAGGTATCCAAGTCTCGGGGTTGAAAGGATTAGGGTAGTTAGCCAACAATCGGCTCTCCATCGGTAACCTCTCGACTATGATTGCCTTTAACAGATGCAAAGCCATTTCCTCCGCCGCCGAACGGGCCAAATTGCCTTCCAAGGTCGCGATTGCCGCTACCACCTGACGTTTCTGCTGGGAAGTCAATTGTACCGACCCAACTATTGCCGGGGCCGTTGCCAGCACCGACTGACCAAAGTTCGAGGCCACCAATACCAGGTCGAAGATATTGACTGATCGATCTCCATTAACATCTCCGTTTAAATCAGTACCTGTCAGTCCAAATTGACTAGCCACCAATACTAGATCAAAGATATTGACTGTGTTATCTGCGTTAACATCTCCAGCGAGCGTTGGTTCCTCCACCAGTTCGATTGGTGGTTCCACTACCTCCTCTTCAGTCATCACTTCTTCTACTTTCTTGACTGATAATTCAGCTTTCTCCACTCCGATCACCTTGCCGTAGGTCTCCAGTTCGGTTTGCACATCCGCCACCGTCGAAGAAAGCCAAATCGGCTCCACTAACTTAGCCCCATCCGTTAACTGGATGTTATCGACTTGCAGACTAAACTGACCTACCGGGGCTGATTCCAGTTGAGTTCCAATGGTGATTGCAGAAATTACCTCTCCGGCGATCGGATCCAGCGAGATTTTCTGGTGCGTCCACTCGCTGTCACCTTCCACACTCCTCATTTCTTGCACACCAGCGCTCACTATGCCCTCAGGACTGAGCGTTTTCCCGCTAGCTGTATGGACATATACACCACCGGTTTGGATGGCACTATCAGCTGGTATTTTGCGCTGATATTCAATGAAGGTTCCTGGCTTCACGGCTAAGCCATCATCCTCGGGTTCCTTTTGGTAGACAGCCGTCTGGATATTAACCGGTTGGCCGGCTTCTTTGATGGTGGCATTCAAACTCAGCGATTGCCCTCCTGGCAGCCGAACTTTGATGATCTGAGCCACATTGATGATCACCGTGGCTATGTTACTGCCCATTTGCTCATCTTGAGCAATCTCTGCCAGCGTCTGCCCTGCCAACAGCTGGTCTGTACTAACTGTTTTGAAGGTCAAACTGTCACTGCCCACGAAATCGGCCAGCGGTGTATAGGCCAGCTCTTGTCTCGGCTCTAGCCGAATTGGAAGATTACCAACGCCACCTGCTAAACTGCCATGGCTGGGCAAGGTCAAGACCAAGGCCTCTGGCAAACCCTCCGATAGCAGGATCCGCACCGGCTGGCCTTGCTTGGTCCTGACCACTTGATCCACGGCTACCAGCTCTTTTTCCTCCGCCGCTACCGTAATGGTCACCGTGGCTATGTTGGTTACCAACTGATCCGGATAATTGAGCAGATGAAAAGTGAAACTATCACTGCCTACAAAACCCACTTTGGGTGTATAGGTCACATTGGGTGAGGTTTGTTCCCCCTCCACTAGAGTCCCGTTCTGCGGTTGGCTCTTAATCACATGGCCGTTAGACTGTCCTTCCTTCAGACTAGCTGCATCCCATAAGGCTATCTCCACCGCCTGGCCTGACTCGGTGATCAGCGTTTGATCCACGGCTGGACGGTAGATTGTCAACCATAGGGTGGCAATCTCACTGACTATCTTGCCATCTTTGGTCTTGGCCTGGAAGGTTAAGCTATCCCGACCGGCAAAGTCGGTCTCCGGCGTATAGACCAGGCGAGTTCCCCCCGGTTGCCCCTGCAGATCAAAGGTTTCCAACTCGGCCGTCCCGTGCTGCGGGCCCTCGACGATGCTATGCGGCAGATAATAACCCAGTTTGTCGACCGAATACGGACTCGTCGGATCCCAAGTCCCCTTCACCCGGGGCGTCAATTCAATCGTCTGTACCGTGTTGATGCCGCCACTGGACCACTCAAAGTCCGGCTCCTCAATCACCGGCGCTGATACTCCCTCTACTTCCTCTCCAGCCGCTTCCTGGTCTTGCCCCTGGCCATCAGCCTCAGCTGCTTCCTGTCCTTGATCCTGACCATCGGCTCCAGCGACTTCCTGTCCTTGCCCCTGGTCATCAGCCTCAGCTGCCTGGTCATCTGCCGGTGGTAAAGCCACTTCCTCGTTAGAAGAAGCCTCTTCATCGCCGGTAAGGTCCCCTCCCGCGGAGAGGTCAAGGGTAAAATTCAATCCTGACACACATCGAAACCCGAAGTCGACGTCCCCATCAGACGGAAGGTAGCCATTGCGGAGAGCCACCCGCAGGGGGCCCGTACCGTTGAGCCAACCACCACCCCGCAACACTCGAAATGGCCCTAGGCCACTATTAAATACTTGGCCATTCTCCGGCCCCAGTGGGTTGCTGGCTGGTGAGTTGATGTAATAATCTTGATCATACCAGTCAGCACACCACTCCCAAACATTGCCGGCCAGATCATATAATCCATACCCATTAGCACCAAAACTACCTACTGGTGCTGCTTGTTCATCCCATTTATCCTTACCATCAGTCTCCCTATAATTAGCATCATCGTGGCTAATCTCATCCCCCCAAGGATAACGCTTTCCTTCTAAGCCCCCTCGAGCGGCGTACTCCCACTCGGCTTCGGTTGGTAGGCGTTTACCGGCCCACTCGGCATAAGCAACTGCATCACTCCAAGTTACATAAATCATCGGATGATCATCGGTGGGTGAGTATCTAGCTACATTATCCCAATTACCGCCCCAACTGTAACTACTATTGTCAGCCAGAAAAGCCTTAAACTGCCTCACCGTCACCTCAGTTTTATCCATATAGAAGCCATCTAGCGTGACTGTATGAACCGGCAGGGCACTACTCATATTGTTCAGATGATCACCCATCTCAAAGGAACCAGCCGGAATATAAGACATCTCAGCACCGTCCTTATTCCACAGGATCTGGTTAGGCAGGTTGTCGGCTAAACTGATAGTGGGCAAAATGGCTAATGTCAAAGCCAGCCAAATAAGATGAGCGATCTTAGGTTTCATGTTAGTCACCTTGAGTCGAGCAATGGGTTTGAGAACAGTAGTCTGATTAATCCTATCATAACATCAAGTTTATCAGAAAGAAAGTGGCAGTAAGTAGATATTTGGTGGCAACTATGTGGCTGAATCAACCTCCTGGTTCAGGT
>JASMLX010000023.1 GCA_030748495.1 Candidatus Poribacteria bacterium
CTGCAACCAACTCGTCATCCGCAAGTCGTGCGGCAGTGGTTGCTAGATAACGGTTGGGAACTGGTAGAAGAACAGATGGTAGAAGAGAAGTCGCGTCGCAAGCCAAAAACTCACACCATTTTAGTGGCTGAACAAGGGAACCCGCTTAATCCTTACCAGACGGATAGACGGCTATCCGTGTCTGACCTGATCTATCTGGGTCCCTTTCTGTGGAGGAGTCGAGCTACCCTTTTACGCTACCAGATAGAGAGTGAAATTGGTCGTTGGCAAAAGGCGCTCTGTCGCTTTACAACTACAATTAGTAGTGTGGAGGAGAGCGACAAAAGAAGGGAACAGATCGAAAAACATATCGGTTGGCTACAATCGTTGCTTGATCAGTGGTAGCCTGAATTTTCGATAAAATTCGCATTTAAACAGGTCGAGTGCAGGCTGGTGGGATGATAGGTCCAACCATGAGAACAGACTATCTACTAACGATTGACAATCAAATAGAATCCGAAATATGTTACTATCTGAACAGAATATAATAACCCAAGCGACGAACTAAAGCTACGAACTCAAAGCTAGGAATTAAAGTCGTCGATGCCTTGACCATAGGTGAAGAAGTGAAGGTTCCGAAAACCAGTTCAACAAACTGGAGGGGAATAGGAGGTAATGACATGAAAAAACAACTTGGACTACTGTTGTTATTGGTCTCACTGGTTTTACCGCTCAAAGCTGAAAAATGGGCTTTGCTGGTCGGTATCAACGACTATCAGAACGATATTGGGGCTCTCAAATACTGCGTGGCCGATGTGGAGGCTTTTCGTGACGCCCTGATCGAAACGGCCGGTTATAAGCCAGCAAATGTTCATCTGATGACTGACCAAATGTCGGGTCGGGATTTGCCAGAATTCAATAATGTCCTTCTGCGGCTGGAAAATTTAGCGAGTCAGGTGCAGCCACAAGACACTTTGATTTTTTATTTCTCGGGCCACGGTATTTCTACCCAAGACCAATCATATTTGTTGGCTTTGGACAGTGATACTACCACCTCCAGGACACTCAAAAGGAGTGCTATTCCCATTAACGAGGTGAATGAGATTTTGTCCGAAGTCAAGGCTCAACAACTGCTGACCATCATCGATGCCTGTCGCAACGATCCGGCCTCCGGTCGGGGCAACCAGGATAACCTATTGAGCGACGATTTTGCTCGTGGATTCAAAGTCCAGCGCCAGGCCGGACTGTCGGGCAAACCGGCCGTCAGCGCTACCCTCTACGCTTGCAGTGTGGGTGAACGGGCCTACGAATGGTCAGAGAAAGAACAGGGTGTTTTTAGCTACTATCTGTTGCAAGGTTTGAAAGGTGAGGCGGCCAATGCCAAGGGTGATGTGACCATTACCGACCTGGCCGACTACACGCAGCAGAAAGTGGTGGATTGGGCTCAAACCTATCGAGGCAAAAAGCAGACGCCTTGGCTAAGTCTTCAAGGAGGGGCTAAGCTGATCCTGGCCGCAAATGTGGTGGAGGAAGCGGTCAAAGTCGATCAACCGACGGAAGCAGTTAAGGTTGAAACAGTCGAGACCAAAGCCACCCTGTTTGTCAGTTCTGTACCGCAAGGTGCCACTGTCTATATCAACCAGCAGCAGATGGTGGAGAAAACGCCGGCCGTGTTGCGGATCGATACCGGCATTAGCCGCCAAAAAGAGGTGGAGGTGGGTCTGGAGCTAGCCGGATACGAAACCTTGATTATCAAAGCTGAGCTAGTCGGTGGACAACTGGTGGAACTGAAGAACCTGCAACTGGTCAAAATTGAGCTCCCTAAAAGCCGTCGACTGGTGGTCAATTCGCATCCGCCGGGCGCTGATGTCTATTTGGACGGGGGGTTGCAAAGCGGCCAGACGCCTTTCTCTACTAAGATAGATCTGCAGGCCCATCAGCTAAAACTGTCCCTGGCCGGTTATCAGGATTGGACACATCAAATTCGCACCTCGGCCGATCAGAGTACGGCTAGTGTTCAACTCAGTACCACCTTAAAAAAGGTCAAACCCTTAACCGGCAGTCTTTACATCAGTTCCAACCCCAAGGGGGCCAGGATTTTTCTGGGTGACAAACGACAGAGCCAGAAAACACCCACCACCTTAAAAGCGTTGGCTACTGGTCTCCATTCGATCAAATTAACCCTCTCCGATTACCAGGACTACCAGCAACAGGTGACCGTGGAGGCCAATCAGACCACAGAATTGAAAGTTGACCTGGTTTCGTTGGTGCCTGAGAAGTCAGAACCTCGACCCGTCGAAGCCAAGAAAAAAGGAGCCAAATGGCCTTGGATTGGTGGCGGATTGGCCGTTGTTGGGGCCAGTGTGGCCGCTTTCCTGTTTACCGGAGCGGAAGATGAGGCGGAAGTGCCGGAAAAGACCACCGCCCTAAACATATCAGTAGTGATACCTTAGCCAGTGGAGGATAATGTAGTGAAGAGATTATTTTGCCTTTTGATTCTATCCTTTGGTCTGTTTGGCTGCGACCGAGATCCGGAGACAACCACTATCCAGATGCCGATTCATCTAGCCCCGCAAAAGGGGTTGATAGGAGACTGGCAGTTGAAGGTGACGGTCTCGTCACCGGAGATGGATACCGTCATGCAGACTATTCCACTAACTGTTGATCCGGAACAGGGCGGTGTTCAACAGGTTACGATTCCAAATCTACTGGTTGGTGATACGGTTAACATCAAGGTTGAGATTCTAGCTGATGGGCAACTGGTATCAGAGCGGAGTCAATCTATTACTTTGCTGGACTCGGCGGCCAATACCGTCAGTTTTGAGATGGATAAATTAGTGGAGGAAAAACCAGAGCCTAAACCAGAAGAGCCCGAGCCCAAAGAAGAAGAAAAGGAAGAGGAAAAGGAAGAAAAGCCTAAAAAATTACCTGACAAGATCACCTGGCAGAAGGATGGATCAAAAATGGTGCTGATCCCAGGCGGATCCTTTCAGATGGGGGACCATTTTAATGAAGGGACTGCATGGGAACGACCAGTGCATAAGGTAAAGCTAGATGGTTTTTACATGGATAGCCACGAGATAACAGTTGGTCAATTTAAGAGATTTCTCAAGGAGAGTGGATATAAGCCTGAGGCGGTTAAGAGAGGCTGGGATATCAATAGACTCTGGAATGAGGTGAAAAAATGGTCGCCTACCGATAAACACCCGGTGGTTTATGTTAGCTGGAACGACGCGACTGCTTATGCCAAATGGTCTGGCAAGCGGCTACCGACAGAAGCGGAATGGGAGTACGCGGCCCGGGGTGGTCGGGTAGGCAAACGGTATCCTTGGGGGGACGATAAAAAGGTGGCACGAGATTGTGCCAATTATAGTGATACCGGTGGTAGGGACAAGTGGAGTAAATGTGCGCCAGTAGGCAGTTTCAAGCCTAACGGCTATGGACTCTACGACATGGCCGGTAACGTTTGGGAGTGGTGTCAGGATTGGTATGATGGAAACTACTATACAATTTCCCCAGCTGAGAATCCACCAGGGCCGGGCACGGGCAAACGCCGGGTGTTGCGGGGTGGGCATTGGTACAACAATACTAGCCTCCTGCGGGTAGCTTACCGCGCCAACAGCTCTCCGGATAATAGGTACAACTCCTACGGGTTTCGATGTGTGTCAGGATTGCGTTAATTACCCCTGACCCGTGCGAAGCACGGGCCTTTACAAGCGACGAAGGAGCGTCCTTTACTACTTTTTATCTGCGGAGCAGATCGAATTTTTGTGGGGATAGCGCCTGCCTGTAGGGGCCAAGCAGATGAGAGGGATGATCGAGAGGCAAAATAGTTGTTTAGGCATTGAGAGATGATGATTGAGAAGGAGTTGGTTGCTTGGCCCAAAGGGGTCTTGATATTATGCTCAAATGTGGGCCAAGCAGAGAAACCAATCCTCCAACGCAGGTCAATGCCAGTAGCCGGTTGATGGTGGAATCGGTTGGATGACATCTGCTTTGTCCCTACTCCCGTAACAGTTATTTATCTGCTTGCGAGGGATAGATGCTTAGCGGGGACCACGTTTTATTAATATACACACGCGCCTTCAATGAGTGAATCGATCCAATTGGGATGGTAGTTCGGTTCTGTTTAATTCCTCGAATAGCCAGATCAAATCCAGTATCGCTGGATGCGGGCGTTCCCTGATGAACTTCTACGGCAATAATATTTTGTCCCGGACTCAGAAGTTCGAATGGTATCTCAAACTCGAGAAACTGACGCTCATCATGGGTCCTTACGGCTAGCGTGTGATAAGTAATCTTACCTTTGCTCGGCATGTTGCTTCGCAGGATTTCTCTTCCATTCAGATAGACAACGGCTCCGTCATCCCGGCTGAGCAGAAGTTGGACAAAATCGAGATGGCTGATAGTTGGTACGGAGAAAGATCGACGAAAATATGTGGTGATGTACTTGTTTTCTGAATCGGGCCCATACCGGATCTTCGTAATTTCGCCATCATTTCCATAACCGAGCCTGGCTTTACCTGACCTCCATCTGGAGTCGTCGAATTCAGCTTCAAACCAGGCCTGTCCCTGGTCGCTTCCGTCGTCTAGGTACTTCCACTCGGACGACTTTGGCAACAATACGTTCTCGACCGTAAACCCTTTGATAATCGTTGCCGTGGGATTTGGTCTGCCGTCCTCTTGCCGTGGATCACTGCCGTCGGTGGTGAAATACACCATCCCTTTCATGGCCAAAATCTCGACCGAATTTCCGCTGACTTTCAGCAGGGGAGGTTTGATGTAGCCCAGATTGCCGGCGGCATTGAGTTGTTCCAGCACAACATCTGTGCGTTTGGGAAACCAGCTTTTCAGCAGGCGATCTCGCTCAGGGATCCAGGCGTCATTACGAGTCAATGGATTCTGCCGCTGGGCATCGCCCCATCGCGCCGACTCCGCCACGATAGCATCTTCGATCTGATCCGCCAGTTCCGCGTAGCGGCCAGCAGCCTGTGCGGGTGTCAGTGCTCCATCGTCAAAGAGGTGAAGTTGCACTCGTGACAGCACTCTCTGGCGGAAAGTATCAGCTCGCAACAGCTGATTAAACAAGAATGAAGGGTTGTTTCCGTTATTGGTTCGGGTTTTGTCGGCGCCGGTAACGTCCTCGAGAGTACGCTCCGCGTCCCAGGAAAAGAAATGATACCCACTACCGCCATTACGTTTGCGTGCGGCATACCAGTTGTGGCTATCCCAATCGTCGTTGCCGCCATAAAAATTAACCAGCATGTAGTCGATTAGATTATCTAAATTGACGAATGAGCTCAGCGTCTCTACTACGTTTTCTCGTGTAGAGTTTCGTGCCAGTTGGTGCATTTCCCACCAGGATTCCGTTGTGCCGTCGATGGCTTTGCCGGATGTGAGTACATCGTAGTCATTTCGCTTTCCACCCAGGTAGGCGGCGGCAAAGCTCCCGCTAGGACGCTCTACCAGATTGTAGACCCCCCAATAGAGTCCATTCAGGTACAGATGAACAAAGATGCCGTGGCTGGAGGGGTGTCCCATCGCCAATTGTGAACCTCGTATAAACTCATCACGAAGATGCTGTGACCGAGAGGATCCGGTAGCATGCCATGAGTTGTTAAAGCCTGCCCGGAGTATCAGTGTGTCAAAAGAGGTGGTAGCTTCTTCATCCGGGAAAAGAGGGAAATGGAGCTTAGTTGCGCCGTAGATTCCCTTGAACAGAACCCGCAGGCTGTGCTTAGGGAATATGCGGTTGCGCCCGAATCCGCCGTAAATCCGCAGGCCGCAGTCAATTTGAAATCCCTCGGTGTCATCAGGTTGAATGAACTCCAGTGAAGTGGCTCTTTCCCACGATTCCCCATGGTCCATCGGATGCGAATAGATACCATTTGGACCGAACAGGTCGACCTGGGGCATAGCAATCGACATGGTGGCAATGGTACGCAGTCCCTGCAGTAGATCGTCTCGGTAAGCCGCGTTTTGTGTGATCCTGGGGTCCATCGCGTAGTCTGCGGGCAGGGACTCCCACGTGTCTGGAAACCCCGCCGGTTCTTTCGGTTGGTGTGCGACTGCCGTGGGAAAGATGTAGGTGTGTGTCGAGATTGGGCTACGACGCATTCGCGGCTGGAAGGCCGCGGCTCTTACCACCGTTGTCGATGCGATAGCGATAGGACGCAGGTAGCGCTGGGCTGTCGTTGATGTTGGTATTGTGCCGTCCGTTGTATAGTAAATGACGGCTGGAGGCGATGCATTGGTCAGGATGAGTCGAAAAGGCGATTCGCACAGGGATCTCTGGTGACTGAATTGCACCGGGCCCAAATCTCCCATTACGACTTCGGTGTTACGTCCACCAGGCGTTGGCACTGATAAGATCCCAGTGCTATCATCCGGGCCTAGACCAAAGGAGATGCCGCGTTCCTGTGTCGGATAACGAGGCCCGAAAAAGGAGACCAGTTCGGTTGTGTTACCGGCGCTGCGGATGAGCGCCAAGTACTCCCCTTTTGCACCTAGTTTGAAATTTGTGTGAAGCTCTGCGTTAGCGTTCTGCCGGTCCTTGCCTGAGGCAAAAATAACAATCGCCCGGTTCGGTTCCATGATTATTTCCGGTACTGACCATTTGGTGGGATTTTCGGTCTCATCGGTCAGGAACAAATTGGAGGTACTGGCTATTTTCGGACCGGGATTGTGCAACTCAATCCAATCGGATGATTCTCCATCTTCGTCTGGATACTCACCCGTACTGTCAGCCATGAACTCGCTAATGTGGGGAGCGGAAAATGCGTAGCCCACATGGACTGTCACTGTGGCCTGGCTCTGGCCATACCTGTTCCGGGCCGTGATTTTATATTCTGTGGTATTTCTAGGAGTAATCGTCAGTGTTCCTGATTTCTGCCCAACGACGCCTGGTTGCGGAGTAATGTGGACATCTGCCGTATCCTCGGTGACCAACCATTGAAGTCGCGCCGAATCTCCTGGATCGAGAAAACGGCTGGAGGTGCGAAACGACACGACACTTGGCCGTGGGGAACAGGTCACACCGCTACCCTTTTCCGACAGGACAACGAACGGTTGGCCGTCGGTCGAATCTGCCGGGGCGTACTTCCATTTTTTGTGGCCGATGTTGATAAGGTTGGGAGATTGCTTGCGATGTAAACGGATGAGTTTGGCACAAGCTCCCAGGTCGTAGCCCAGGGCTTTGTCGGTTGACAGCGCGTAGATAGAACCGGCCTCTGAATTGGTGAGTGCGGTTGAGAAAATGCCCACATCATCAATGGCGCCGATCCAGTTCCCGATCTTGCCGTTCTGGTTTTCCCACGAATTCTCCGGGTTTTTACCCAGCAACAGAGGGCGACCAGAGTCTCCCAGGCTGGCCATATCGGCTCCCCCGGATTTTACCAGTACGCCGTCAATGAAAAGTAGTGTTTTGGTTTCAGCGACGGTGATAGCAACCACCTGGTGCCAACGACCGTCATTCACTATTCCCCCAGCGGGAGCCTCAAGCGGGTCTCCCTGGATACCGCCGAAATAGGCCAGTCTATCGGGATCAACAGCGTGGCGAGCTAGGCGGTAATTATTACCACTCCCTTTAGCCAGCAGGGTTTCATATCTTTCAGACCAGGCATCGACCCGAAACCAAGCAGAGATGGAGATATTCTTATTCCGTGCTTCGAGATCCGGGCTGGTCGGAATCGAGACATGGTTGGAGCCATCCAGTACAATGCCCTGGCCAATTTTGCCGTTCTTGAAGGTCGCCTGGCCGATGAACTCACCATTATCTTTGGTGTGTCCAGACGGTGCGGCGTCTTTCAACTGACCGTCCAGCGGCCAATAGGCAACCAGATCCGCATGGATGGCTGAGCCAAAAGCCAGCCAAACTGTCATCAGTACAATGCAGTAAGATGCTTGAAATTTGGTATTTCTTGAACGCTTTGTCATGTGCTTTTAGTGTTGGTAGAATAGCAAAATATATCAATTTTAGCTATCATCTAAAGCTGGCGGTTTCTGGTTTCCAGTTCATGGTGTAGATATTGAGCAAACGCTATATTTTCACACCAATAGGAGATGAATAGGTTGGCTAGATAAATTCCCTTTTAAGCCTCAAACTTGCTTAGAAATTCTATTACGACTACCGCAACGGGGTTAAGCAGCGGAGTCGCTGTCAGTCATTGGTGTTGATAAATCGTGCAGACACAAAAAAAGCCGAGATGGTACTCGGCAGGGGTGAACTTTCAACTTTAGTTTTGAGTAAAGTTTACTTCATTATCTCACAGTTTCCCCATTCTGTCAAAGCTCAAACCCATTTATTTTTCTCTTTCTCGTTTTTCATTCAAAGCGCTATCACTGATACCTGTCTTAGCTTTTACCCTTCCAATTTATAGGATGGCTCATTAACGTGACTTAACTTGACAACCGTCAAATTTTGTCGTAGGATGAATTTCTAAATTGAAGTAAATCCTAACAATTCCTAACAATAATGAAGGGAAATTGATATGAGAACTCTACTGACTATTTGCGGACTTAGTCTCTTGGCATGTTGGCCATTTCCGGGTGATGCCCAGGAAGAATCTCTGGTTCTATATTTTTCATTTGACAAAGAGGTGGTCGATGAGATCAAGGATCTGTCTGCCCACCAGAATGACGGTAAAATTTCGGGCAACCCGAAATGGGATAAAGGCCGAATTGGAAGAGCTATAGAATTCGATGGTAGTGATGACCAGGTGGTTGTACCAACTAGTGAGAGTTTGGACATTAAGAGCGCAATCACCATGATGGCCTGGGTTAAGCCGTCAAAAAATTTGTTGGAAGATTGGCGAACCATCATTGGAAAATCACCCACCAACGTATTGGGCCAAGCTACCTTTGCTTACGATCTGCGAACAGATAAATCGGGTACCTACCGGTTCTCACTTAATATGGGCGGCTGGCAGAAGGTGGTTGGCCCCAATGCTGAAATTGGGAAATGGACCCATGTGGCTAATACCTATAATGGAAAGACGATGGTTCTATATCTAAACGGTGATTCGGTTGGAGATATTGCGGCCAAAGGAAAGATTAATGTCATTCCGGATCCAGTTGGCATCGGCAATGTCGTAGATGCAGGCGGGGCGGGGAAGAATGAGTACTGGGCCGGATTACTGGACGAAGTGAAGATCTGGAATCGGGCCTTAAGCCTGAAAGAGGTGAAAGAACAGATGGATTTCACCCAACAGGATATCCTGGCGGTCCATCCCAAAAATAAATTGACTACCATTTGGGGGCAACTGAAACAGAAGAAATAAAAGCTGGGTTCTATTGCCTCTTCTTAATATTTTTAGCCCCAACTGCTGGAGCAGGGCGTTGGATTACAGAGCCTGAACAATATGAGCAGTGCTTTGTCAGTATACACGGTGAGACTGGACGAGTTTTATATGGATTCGAGTTATAACCAAGCGGATCAGCCGAAGGGGCAACAACAGGTTTCGTTGGGGAGACTCCTGAGGGGCCGTTTATGCCTGATAAGGAGGCGTATAGACTCTTAGTATCCAACGGTACGTGCTTTTAAGATTCTATCCAACACCAGAGGGGCTATTTGTCAACCACCATTCCATAGAGGTTTTTGGGGATGGCCCCCGCATCTGGATGGCACCCTTGAAATGGGCCGTGGTGGACGCAGATGGACGCCTTCGTCTAGAACGCTGGAGTGGCATCGGGGTTTATGTCGAACAGAATGCTGAAGCGCACAGAGGCACCGGAATTATACTTGAGACAAGAGGGTGCACTGAGACCGCAACGATAGATAACAATGCCTCTTTTACTCTAGTTCATAGAGCAGAAATAGGTGTTGAATCTGGTAAAGCGCATCCCTTCAGACTTTTGCTCCGAAGGACGATGCTCGAATTTTATCTGGACAATCTACTTGTACAATGCCATAGTTTGCCAGAAAGACCAACCGGGGTGATTGGACTGATTTTTGAGTCTGGACAGGCAGTTTTTGAAGACCTGAGAGCATGAGAGATGAACCTTTGAAAGAGAAATAGATACAATACCGCAAAGGTTGCTATGATCTATCGATAGGTAGGAGCGCTTTCCTTCGCTACTCTAGCTGTTTAAGCGAGGTCTGAGGGCGTGTTTGGCTGAACTAGCATGCAGTCGGAATAGGCTACGGTGAGTACAGATACCTTGTCCCTCTTGGGAGAATTCCTCCGAGTCGACTTATAATCAAGGCGTCAGTAGTATCCTCTGCAGAGTTGCTGAACAAGATACAAGGTTCAATATTTACAAATTCACCGTAATTTTGCATCTGGCATCTTAATCTTCGGCATCAGTTTCTGTCCCTCAACAATTATCTGATATTTGCCCAAAGTCCGGTTGCCGATTCGGACGGTGTTTTTGATCTGAAGAAATCCCGCTAAATCAGCACCATTGGTTAATATTTTACAATTACTTATTACCCGATTTGAACTTCCCGTCCAATTTCCGCAGATTGGTAGATCCCCTCCATCATCTGTTGCACGTGCAGCATCTGGCTGAATCTGACGATCGGTGTTCGATCTTCACGAACCGCATCGACAAAGTCTTTTAACACTGCAAAAAAATGATTCCCCGATTCAGTAATTTTCGGTGTTCTATCGAAAACCTGATCGCCTTGATCCACGTAAACCTTTAAAGGAATCTCAGCCACACCATAATCTCCTAGGATCTCAATCTGCGGGCGGATTTTCCAGGGATGGGTCAGCCAATTACTTTCGATCGACAGTCCAGAATCGTTTTCAAAACGGATGTAACCGGCGGCGAAATCTTCTGTTTCAAAATCCTCCAGTGTTCCTTTCCACGAGATCAGTGGGTTTTTCATGTGGTGTACTTTCTGATAAACTGTTCCCATGGCTGCTACGGGCGTTGGATCGCCAATAATCCAGTTTGCCAGGTCAAGAGTATGTACCGCCGTACTGTAGAGTACACCTCCACCAGATAGATCTTTTTTATGAAACACACTATAGCCCGGAATATTCATCACATGCCCCGAAACAACCCGAGTGTGGTAGATTTTGCCCAAACCACCGTCATTGATAAATTGTTTAAGTACACGACCTTCTGTACTGCCACGGTTCTGAAGTCCCATGCTCATTTTCTTGTTGTGTCGTTTACAAGCGGCAATCATCTCTGCAGCCTCGGCACTGCTGACCGCCAATGCTTTTTCACAAATCACATTTGCTCCTGCTTCAAACGCATCGACGGTTTGGTCCCGGTGAAATGCGTGTGGGGTACAGACGCTTACCAAATCCAGATTATGTTTGTCTAATAACTCTCGGTAGTCCGAGTAAACATACGAAATACCAAATTCTGTAGCGACAGTCTGTGCTTGTTCTAAATTGACGTCACAAACAGCAACCAGATCAACGTCATCTATCTTATTGTAGTTGGCAACGTGCCCACCTCTACCTTGCGCCCCGCAACCGATTACAGCCGCCTTCATAGGATCCTCCGATTTAAGACTATTGCCGAACATTAAAACTGCATATAACTATTTCAGTAATGTTTTATTAAGAAAAACTGATTAGCTATACATGAAGATGATATCAGAAAAACGCCAGAAAAATACAATGGTATTAAAGATTGTTTGAGCGAAAAAAGTCGTAGACGGTGGGCCACAACAGAGGTCAGTGCTTCTGGTTATGATGGTTCGACGCTGGTTTGTCAAGCAATTGGTAGCTACAATTTATAAAATTTATAAAGGGATTCAGGAACTAAAAAAATATCAAAGATGTTGGTAGAGTTAGGCAAAAAGGCGGTGGAAGGAGGTCTTATCAAGTCACACAAGCCGGTATTTTGGAAGCACTAGATAATTTAGTTGGCCCTACCTCAAAAGGAGATGCTGAAAACCCATTAAAATGGCCCCGCCAAAGTGGAAGAGACCTGGCGGAAGCGATGAAAGAGCAAGGATACAATATAGGAAAAACAACCCTTGGATTTTATGCTTCATGGTTTAGGCTATAGCCCGCAAGTGAACAAAAAGACACTTGAAGATGCCAAGCAGATTGATAGAGATAATCAATTTAACAATTTAAATATTATTGCTCAAGAGCAATCACTGCCGGCAGTATCAGTTGGGGCTAAAAAGAAAGAAAACTAGCATGATCGCAAAAAAGTCAATCCCGTGCCAGTGGCGGCGCCACATTAGCCATATTATCAAGGGCCCTATCTACATCGACCACACAGCGAAAACTGATCGCGTAGCTAATGTCAGAATCAGGACGCCGAAAGTCACGCCGGGAAACGTGTTGCTCTGTCGCTCCATGCAGATAAGTTCCCCCACGAATCACTTTATATGTCCCGTTGTCTGGCCCTTTCGGGTTTTTGATCGGGGAGACAGTATAATAGTCTCGTTGAAACCAGTCGGCGATCCATTCGATGGCATTACCTGACATATCGTGTAGCCCATAGCCGTTGGGCAGATAACTACCGACCGGAGCTAACATATCGTGGCCGTCGTCGATATAAAAGGCACGTAACCGGTCGTCATCTGACTGTCGAAACTGGTCACCGTTTTTTAACAGCAATTGCAAACCATTGGGGCTATCTAGTAAGCCCAAAATTAGATTTCGTTCAAAATCACCCACGTTGGTGGCTCGCGTTACGAGATTTCGAATCTGATAGACCGGGTCGTAACCAACATACTCTAAAATCGAGAACATATTCCTATCACCAAAGTTGCACTGTGTTCCATCTGGTGGGTTATCTCCCCAAGGGTATTGCTTCCCTTTCAATCCGCCTCGAGCGGCATATTCCCATTCAGCTTCAGTCGGAATCCGTTTCCCCGCCCATTCCGCATAGGCTTCCGCTTCATACCAGGTCACAAAAACGATCGGATGCCGATCCGTTGGGGAGAGTCGAGACAATTCAATTCCCTGTCCCGAAGTTCTAACGGTTCGTCCAGTAGCAGCAGCAAATGTCTTATATTGGCCGACGGTTACCTCGTGAACATCCATGTAAAAAGCGTCGAGTTCGACCGGGTGTACCGGCCGAGGTGGTTTTTCCCCACTTTGCCCTTCTATCTCAAGGTCGGCTTCCGGATATAGGTCAGCATCACCCATCTGAAACCCACCTGCTGGAATCAGCACCATTTCAGCCTGGTCTTTTTCCCATACCATCCGATCTTTTAGAACTGAAGGATCGATTTTCCCTCTGCCTAAGTATTGTTCTTTGACCACATCCGGCACTAAATCGCAACCGGTCAAACCCATCGACAGAATATAAAAAAGAAGGCATAGGATAATACAAGCATCAGGACGCTTCAACTGGCCTCGGTGGTTCATAAACTCATTTCTCCAAATTCTAGCAACATTGGTTAAGGATACCTACAAGCATTCACCCAACGAGAAGCCCAACAACTCATCGGTTAAAAGGGTAACTCGATAGAGGAATACTACTCTACGGTTTGGTTTCTATGGCCTGGTTATTGTCCCATGTTTGATTCCGGCCCAGAAACAGGATAACTTGTGTTGTGGCTCAACAGGGGTAGATAGATTGGCCAATTCATCAAAAAAGGCGTCTTTAGTTTTGGCTTTATCGGGGATAATCTTGACCTGACGCATGGTTTCGTCATCGAAGTGGAGGTTGGCATATTCGTGACCGCCTGATTCACCACATCGATAGAGCAAGACGTTATTGCCAGCTTTAAACTCGACTTCAACGTCGAAATCAACCTCAATTGGACTGCCCGTCCACTCAGCATCGTTGTGCCACTTCTCACCGTTGATCCAGATTTGGGCATAATCGTCCTGGGCCGGTGACATAACCGCTTTCAGGCTTTCAGAGGCATGAATGACGATAATTTGCCAAGTGTCGAAATTATTGAGATCCCGAAAACCGTAGCGGGAAGACATATTCCGCCCCCCAGCGGCATCCGCCCTGGTTCCTAAGCTGATAACCATCCAGTCACCTTCCGTTCCCGGCATCATATGTTCCGGACCAAAGTCTAACCGGACGTCCGCGGTTCTTAACAAGCCTTTCATGGTGGATAGGCTAGGTTGATCTAGGACGCCGCTGCTTGCGATCTTAATGTGATCTGTCGAAGCGGATTTCTGAGCATCACCATTATTCATATAACCACTATCCGGGCCATACCAGTTGAGGATCCAGGGCGCATCTGATCGCTTTTGGTTTAAGCGAGGTATATCGGGTTGAGCCATCTCTTTCTCTTTTAACAGTGGCCCGCCAGTAATTACCGGCCCTGCGTTCACCGATAGAGAGAAAATAGTGCTACCCAAATACAGCCAGCTTAAAAATCGAGATAGGTTCCCAGATAAACAGCCAAGACTTGTATCTTTCAATTATAATCTTCCCCTTCTCTTAATTCGTTACCTTAGTTTCCTCGACTACGCAGCGAAAGCCGCCTGCATCAAACCGGTGGTCGGGACTAGCGTAGTCGCGGTAATCCACTCGCACATACTCCAGAGTATAGTGGTAAGAACCACCGCGCAGAACACGGCCAGAATCTACCTGAGAAAACTGTTGGTGAATCTCTTCCAGATTGAGTCCACCCGCCAGTGGATTTCGACGTGGGCTCTGTTTGTAAAATTCGGTGTCAAAGGCATCTAGGCACCATTCGAAGACATTGCCAGCCAGATCGTACAATCCATAACCGTTAGGCGGGAAACTCCCAACAGGGGCGGGTTTCAGTTCCCACTGGTCTGCACCACCAATACCGTTATAATTGGCATGCTGATGGTTGATACCGTTGCCCCACGGATAATCTCGCCGGGCTAATCCACCGCGGGCAGCGTATTCCCATTCAGCTTCGGTGGGGAGCCGTTTTCCGGCCCAATTGGCGTAAGCCATGGCGTCGTACCAGGTAACAAAGATCATTGGGCAGTGGTCGGTTGGCACATATTCTGCGACCTGTTCCCACAGATCGTACGGATAGCCACTCTGTTCGACAAACTGCTTGAACTGGCCGACCGTCACCTCCCGACGATCGATATAAAAGGCATCCAGCGTAACTGTGTGAATAGGGGTAGCATAAGTGATGTTATCGCTACCCATTTCAAAACTGCCAGCGGGAATACGGACCATTTCTGTCGTGTCCTTATCCCACTGTAAGATAGTCGGCGGCAGATGCTGGTCATCGGCCACCACTTCGACTACATAGTCGGTACCCAGATGGTGCAGAGGAATTTCGTTGCCGATGTTCCAGAAAACCTGTTTTCTCTGTCCACTGACGATCCCGCGTCCCACATCGCCCTCCAAACGTTTCGGCTGGAAACCAGGTTGGTTCCCTTCAAATATCCAGAGCTTTACAGTCATCTGATCCCCGTCCGGATCGATAACATCGTAGTCAATCTGAACCTGGTCGAGGTTCACTTGCTGGGCCGTTACATTGGTGACAATCGGGGTACTATTCTGCCCAAGTTGTTGTTCATCAACCTGCTGTCCATAGGCAACGACCCCCCACAGTATGAGGGTAAGAACCGTCCACAAACAGGTACTGTCAATCCTGTTCCTCAGGTTACTCGTCCTGGGATCTTCTGCCCTAAGATAATTTTTGACAAACGTTTTTGACATTACACGTTGACCAGGTAAGTGGGTCATTTTAAGAGAGTCAGTTGACGATACAGCCGGCCGTTGACCGTTGACGGCATTTTCAAAGGTATTACATCTAGTCGGCAAAAGTAGATGCCACTGGGTACAATTCTCCCTTTTTGATCTCGTCCATCCCAGTAAGCGGATCGGTCTGGTGTAAGATAGTCGCCTGCTGGCAATGAACCTAGAACTAACTGTCGAACCAACTGCCCACTGGCGCTATAGATCAGCAACCGAACCCCGGTGTTGCTAGCCAGTCGAAACGGAATCCAGGTTTCGGGGTTGAAAGGGTTAGGGTAATTAGGCAACAACTGTGTCATTGAGGGTATTGCCCTTGGTCGAAGCGTGAGTGAAACGCGTTGCAGAAAAGCCAGTATCTCCGCCGATTGGCTCGAGTCAGCGGCCAATTCATCTATCGCTTTGATTGCCCGTAGTCTCTGGTCAGCGGATAACTCGGTTGCCATCTGCTCTAGTTGTGAAGGGGCAACCGCAGGTAGCTGAGCTAACGGGTTCTGACCGAACTGGTTGGCGACCATCACTAGGTCAAAAATGCTAACTCGCCCATCCCCATCCACATCCCCTACCAGTGCATTTCCTTCTCTACCAAATTGACTGGCTACTAAGACCAGGTCCAGAATATCGATTACCTGATCTTGGTTTACATCGCTGGGAATCGGCTCAACCGGTAACAAAGCTGAAAAATATTTGAAAGCGTTTGGCAATTGCAGGGATGCTCCACCCGGATTCATAATCAGCAAGGACGCCCAACCCACCTCATTTTTAGGCATGGTAATACGCAGTTCTGTTTTTGAAATAATTCTGACCGATTGGCTCGCCAAGCCATTAATCTCTACCTGTGTCAAACCTGAATAAAAATGGTTACCTGTCAGTGTTACAATCGTTCCGCCTTTAGCGGGACCACTGGTTGGGGAAAGATTTTTGACAACCGGAGAGACGCGTCGGTCGATAGTAAAGGGTTGAGATCGACTGTGACCTGTCGCCTGACGATGACTATCAGCATTTGGAACAATGCTCATCATTTGTACCAGCACGAGTGTGAAAAACAGAATCGTTGAAATAGGTACTGATGGCAAGGATAACCGCATAAGGCTTATTCAGGTGGAATTGTCACGGGTGGTTTATCGGATTGATCTAGGGGGTTGGTTAATTCAATAGAACGAATTACCCTGAAACCGACGAATGAAAGCTTTAGTGTAGGATAAAGGTGTAATCTCATAGTGGTTGTGCATCGGTTGAGGTCGTCAATCCAAGATCCGCCTCTAATAACCCGCCAACTTCCTGCCGCTGGACCGGTCGGGTTTCTATTTCCTGAATAGCTGTAGTAGACATCGCTATACCAATCGCGGGTCCACTCCCAAACGTTACCGGCCATATCCATCGCTCCATAGTAGCTTTTGCCTTGAGGATAAGAGCCGACCGGGGCTATTGTGTTGTCGTACTGATCACTACCATTCCAACTGTTGGCAAATGGGTTAGGGCTATTCCCCCAGGGCCAGAGTCGATCAACCGGACCTGATGACGCTTTTTCCCATTCAGCTTCGGTTGGCAGACGCCCGCCTACCCATTTGGCGTAAGCCACCGCGTCTAACCAGGAAATACCAACCACTGGATGCTGCGGATTATCTAGCGCGCGTTCCGGCCAGTTACCGATACTGTCGGGAAAATTGGCTGCTGGATTCTTCCCTGTCGAGCGCCAAAACTCATAGTATTGTGCGTTGGTCACCTCGTGGCGCCCAATCTCGAATTCGTCCAGATAGACCCGATGCGCTGGTCTCTGATCGGGCCCCCGGTTATCATGGCCCATCGTAAACCAGCCGGCTGGCACCTTTACCATCTCCATTTCTTGGCCAATAGCCCCTCTCCATCCCCAGGTCAAAATGATAAAAATCAGGTAGGGGACCAACCTCATTCAGGACCTTCTTCCATCTGTTCCGCCAGCAATTTCTCATAAGTCCGATAGTGTTGTTGCATCAATGATTGTTCTCCAATCTGTTGATACAGACGAGCCAAGTTGAGGTGGTAGTAGGGTTGAGTCGGATCCAATTCTGCTGCCCGTTGGAAAGAGCCAATTGCTTTGGCGACATCTCCTTGCATCGCGTAGGTCGAACCTAACGTGTTGTATAAAATCGGCTCGTTTGGACTTATCTCAATTGCACGGAAGAGGGCTCGTCTGGCCGGAACAGGCTGATCCAGACTGATAAAAGCCCGACTTAGCCCCAAGTGGTGTGATACATTTTGTGGTTCATATTGCAAACAGCGCCTAAAGATTTTAATGGCAAGTTGATAATTGAAACTCTCCATCGAAACATGAGCTAAATCGGTCCAAGCTTCGACGTTATCAGGGTCGACCTGCGTCAGGCGGGATAAACGCTCATATTCAGCGGATGATTTCTGCAATCGCTGAAACTCCGCCATGGCAGATTGCCCTTTTTCGCGTTGTCCCAGCCGAAGATAAGCGGTGCCCAAGCCATGGTAGGGTTGGGCATAACCCGGTGCCAGTCGGATCGATTCCTCGAATTGGGTTATTGCCTGTTGATACATTTTACGATTGAGGTAGGACATCCCCAAATAGTACTGAATTACAGTTGAAAAGGGATTCAACTCCGAGGCTTTGATCAGAGATTGGGTTGCTTGGGCAAATTGGCGTAGCTTCAGTTGTGTTTGGCCACTTGTTTTCAAAGCCCGGGCATGGAACGGATCTTGCTCAATTACTCGTTTTAATTTGCTTTCCGCCATCTCCCATTCCCCCAGGTTAAAGTAGGATTTTGCTTGCAAATAAAGGGACTCAATATCGTCTGTGGCTATAGATAGCGATTTAGTGGTGGCATCGATGGTACTGTTCCAGAGTTCCGTTTCAGTGTACCCCATAGCCAAGTAGTATTGTATTTCGTGGCGGTTGGGGTCGAGTTCAGCCGCTCTCTCCAGTTGGTTGATAGCAGCTTCTGTTTCCCCCTGAAACATTAGCATTACACCCCGGTCCAAATGGGCGATACAGGCAGTATCGTTGGCGTCGGGAGACGACATCTCTTCTGCAATAATTTGCCTTGAGCAAAAAATGCTAAGCAAAAGACAGACGACTTGAAGTCTAATTTGAAAGTGGTAAGTTGGCAAAATCATTTATCTTGATACTATATTCGGATGTCATATTTTCCTACAAAATGAGGGATTTGTCAATCCCTGTTTCAACTTCACATTAAAAAAACAGTATTTGTAGCATTTCTGTTGTTCTTTCGCTAAGATTAGGCTATCCCTGATCTACTAGAAATTTACCAACTACAACGATATTCCACCTACCTGCTATTTCAGCCAGTGAGATGATTGAGTTAGCAGAAGAGTTGATAGTTTCGTACTTCGGGGTATAATGGCTGAAATTGTAAAGAGTACAGGCACGCAACCGTGAATCTCTGAATACTGACCTTTGGTCTAATAGAGAACGTTGGATAATCACTTTCAGTTTAAAATTCGTAATTATCCAACCCTTGCTAAACCCACCTGTATCAGAGGGGTAGCGTGTTTGATAGAGCTTGAGTCTCAGTTGCACCTAGTTTCTTGGGAGACCGGTGATGAAAAATATCAGTTTGATTTTAGTAGTAAGTCTAATGATCACTTCAACCGCACACTTATTAGCTAAGGATTTTGGTAACTTGATCGCTTACTATAGTTTCGATAATATCAAAGGGGATACTATTATTAATGAAGTCAATGACAAAAAGTTTGCCGGTAAAATAAAAGGAGTGACTGAGATCGGAGCGGGCAAGTTTGGAAAAGGTATCTCTTTTGCCGGTAAGGCAGAGGCTAAACGAATTGCTATCGAAGAGGCATACCCGTATGGTGATACCGACCTTAGTATTCCTCTATGGGTCAAGGTGCCCAAAGGTGCTAACAATAACACTCGTGTTGGTGTAATAATGGGTAATTACAATAAGCCCAATAATTGTAATATCGAGATCCATGCCCTAGGTCAGGTTAGATGGTGGTGGAACAATGGAGAGCGCGATCATAAAGCTAAGCGGGATTTGAGGGATGGGAAGTGGCACCACCTGGTCTTTATACGGGATAAGTCTAATAAAAAGTTTATGATGTACATTGACGGTAAGGTCGAAATGGAGGCAGATGGAGCGGTAACAGACGTAAAACCGTTACCACAATGGATTGGTGGGGACCAAAGAGGTGATAACTCTCACTGGTTCCACGGCTGGATGGATGATTTTTCCATCTGGACTGAAGTTTTGGATGCTAAGGAGATCAGGGAAATCATGGAAAAAGGAATACTCTCAGTAACAGGTAAGGAGAAGTTAGCCGTCTTTTGGGCTAAGGTGAAATCCTAGCCGGAAAACCCCATTAATCCTTCAAAACTACCTTTAGTTCACATTGAGTACCCCTCCCCAGAAAAATCAGAATAGAACTGAAGCCCTCCCTTTACCAAGGTGCACTGTACGGCAGAACCTCGTTCATCCCATCTCTTGGCCAATCAAACTGTCTCCAATGGTCATTTCGATCAAGTTAATGGGTAACCAAGCAGTTTGGCTGGTTGCCATTGACAATCATCCGGCCGGAACTCAATCTCTTGGGCCAGTAAAGCCGTCTCAACCTTGGTTGCCAGTTTAGCCCATGGTTGGCGTTAGTTTTTTCTGCCAACTAAAAAGTGTCCGAATGGAAAGATTAAACTGGTGACTGACGGGTTCAAAAGTCAGTCCTTTTTCTCTTGGATCGGAAAAACTGTGGTTCGAAAATTGAGGCAACATGTCATGGCGTCTATTATGCCATACTATAATGATTTAGCTCTAATCGTGATGCCTTGGGCCTCGGCCGGCACGAAGCACCGCGGGGATGAATTTTCCCCAGAGGCCTTCAAAGAGAAACCGAGGCCACAGTCGCCATAGTGGTGATGGTTGTGAAAGGAAAACTCCTGTGGCCCATGAGTTTCATCTTCGGCATGGTCCAGGTCCAGAACAATCACGATGGCAACTCTGGAATAACAGCCGATGAACTTATCCACCAAAACCTGAGCCCGTCGATAGAGGTCTTGTGATGTGGCCACATTCTCCCGGCCGGAAAAGGTGGCCGCACGGGCCAGATCCAGATCTTCTTCGAGAAGGGAACGCCCCACCCCCATCTTGAACCGAGGGTCTTTGCCAAGTGGATTGGCGTCATTGGCCTCTTCATAGCCGCCGGCGATTCGAGAGACGCGTTGCCCCATCAGATCGACCCGTCGCTGGTCAATGTCGGAAGGATGAGGTTGATCATTACGCTATTTGATAGGTCAAGTCAGTTGAATCGGCCGCTCTACTCTACTGAGGATCAGAGGAGCTTAATCCGTAGAGAGTAGACCAGCATTAAAATCAGCGCAGATTGTTAACCCATTGCTTGCAGGGAATCGAAGTTGTGCCGGACTGGACTGAGTGATGGTGTTTCTCTTTTTCATTCTTCCGAATAGCTTTACCAAAAACTTTATCATACTCAATTAGTTCAACGATTATCACCCTTTTTATGAAATATTCAGACTAGAGAAAAGAGCTGACCAAAAAGAAAAAGGAGTATCCAACATTGGGTACTCCTTTTTTGTTAAGATGAACCAGATATGAGGGATTCACGATACGAAGTCTGTCCTCCAGTGTGTTCTTTATGGATAAAAGGGTGAATTTTCGTGTCAGGAAATTTGGAGATCCCCCCGGTTATAACGGGGTTTTTATTAGAATGGCATAGTTAAATGGAACCGTGTTAGATCACCTTAGCCAAAGGAGTTGAGATGGCATCTGTCAAGCTCAGCATTGTTGGCTTGGGTCATGGATGGTGGAAACAGTAAAGAAAATCGAGGGCGCCCAGGTTGCAACCGCCGCTGAGAATATGCCCGCCCGCCTGGACAGTATGGGCGGTACTGAAGCCTGTGAGAAGGAAAATGATCTCAGGCTTTACCAAGATGCGGACCAGATGATGGATGATGAGAGTCGCTGGACATGATCGCACTGGCGGTGATGCCCAAACACCGCCAGGCGCTGATCGAGAAGCCCTGGGCTGGAAATGTCCAAATTGGAAGAGAACTGGTTGAGTTGTGCCACAGTTTTGATGCGCGCTGTCAGATCGAATTTCCGATCCGTTGTATGCCGGCAATGGTACGGTTGCGAGAACTGATGACAGGCAATCTGGGCAAAGGGTGGATGGCGAATGTTAATCTGATGATGGGCTGGTGTCCTATGCCAGAGGCTTCGCTGACCTGTGGTGGAATCGGTGCGGCTTGTGTCGATGGCGGATATCTTCTGGAGATTTGGACAAAGAACAGACCGGCACGCATAAGCGGAAGGCTGTGGTTGCCGTATACGCTGGAATGGGCCCTAAGGGAGGCCAAAGAATCTACAGTCGAGAGGTTTCAAGCGCCTAAGCGATTCACCTTGATGGAGTACAATAGTGCGTGCATTCTTCAACACCGTTCGAAGGGGTAACCCTGTAGTCGCAACACCAGAAGACGGACTGACTGCAACAGCCATGGCCATTCAGAAGCCTATTCTTACGGGCAATCCCACCCGAAAGAATCCATAGTAAACCTGTCTTTAGCACTAAAAGCCAAAGTGGTCTAACCGTAATCAGAACGATCCATCCCATACCGATATAGACCCATCGATAGTTCAGGAAAGCCTTTACCGGCAACCGCCTTCAGACTTATACACCCATTAATGCTAAACTCCATACGATGCCGATTAGGCTCCACCTTGACAATTCGTCAGATGGGAGTGCGTTCGGCGCGCTCCCAAGATCCGCTTGGCCTGAACCGCGACCGGCGAGCGAGCACTGGTAGAGATCCTAATCGATAATGGCAGACGGGAAGAAGGTGTCGGAGCAATCGAATCTCGGTTGGCCAACTATCCGCACGGGCAGTGGATCCAATGCTATCGATTCGGGCGTTCAGAGATGACGGCAACTCAAAACGGGATCCTCAGCAACGCCATCATCGTATCCGATGTTAGCGGTAGCTAATAGCTAGCCTCAGACCGGTTATTCGATATCTCATCTACACTGATCTATATCGCTGATCCGGACCAAATGGGGCCGGCTACTTCACCTTCAAGGTAAGCGTCAGGGAAGATCAAGTTTTACCGCTTCAATTCGACGTCGAAGGCGCCGATACCGATACCCTATTGACCTATACCATCATCGATCCGTCTCAATAGAGGTAGGTGCTGATAAGCGAGGAACAGTATGACTGCCAACCCCTATCTCCACCCAATTTCTTTGGTCTTGACACTTTAGAATTCACCGTTGGCAAAACCGGTATGCAGAACCGGTAATTGAGATTTGGAATTCACTAATTCGCTATTCTACAATATAAGGCTGGTCGCCGGCCTCAGCTTGCAACCGGTCCAACTCCACCGTCAATTCGGCTTGAATTTGGGCATAAGCGGGATCATCGTAGACGCTGTTCATTTCGCAGGGATCTTTTTCCAAGTCGAACATCTCCCATTCAGGCGGACGCGGATCATCGGCCGAGCCGGGAGTGTCCAACCCATCGGCATAATAGTAGATCAACTTATATCGGTGGGTTCTCACGCCATAATGTGCGTAGACATTGTGATGGGCCAGGTGCATCCAGTAGCGGTAATACATCGAGGTACGCCAACCTTGCGGTAACCCGCCCCGCATTAGGGGGCGGAAACTGGTGCCTTGCATCTCATTAGGCGTATCGACCCCAGCGCAATCGAGAAACGTCGGCGCAAAGTCAAGGTTGAGAATCATGTCGTCGTTGATCGTGCCCGCTTCAATCTCGCGTGGGTAGCGCATAACATACGGCATGCGCAGCGACTCTTCATACATAAATCGCTTGTCATACCAACCGTGATCGCCCAGGAAAAAGCCCTGGTCGGAGGTGTAGACCACGATCGTGTTCTCGGCTAATCCTTCCTGGTCTAGGTAATCCAGCAACCGTCCTATATTGTTGTCGATGGAGGCCACGCATCTCAGGTAGTCCTTAATGTAGCGTTGATATTTCCATTTCTTCTCTTCTTCAGCCGTTAATCCCTCTGGGACGGGAAACTTGAGGTCGCGGGGCGTCATGTCCCGGTCGATGCGCATCTTGGCCTCCCTAGCTGCTGAAGCCCGATTGCTGTAGTCGTCGTTGAAGGTTTCCGGTTCCGGGATATCGATATCTTCGTAGAGGTGCATCAGCTTTTCGTCCGGATCCCAGGGACGATGCGGCGCCTTGTGGTGGGACATCAACATGAAGGGGCGATCGGTGTCCCGTGCCTTTAGCCAATCCAGCGATAAATCTGTGATAATATCGGTTGTGTAACCGGGAAAGACTCTCTTTTCGCCCATGTCAATCATTTCCGGATCGTGGTATAACCCTTGTCCCGGCAGCACGTTCCAATAGTCGAAGCCGGTTGGGTCTGCGTGTCCACCGTGACCTAGATGCCATTTGCCGACGATAGCTGTCTGGTACCTTTCAGCCTGCAATAATTTAGGGAAAGTGGTCAGGCGACCATCCAGTCTGGAAGAGAGTGTGGTCACGTTATTGACATGATTATGGGTTCCTGTTAGAATGGTGGCTCGACTGGGTGTACAAATCGAATTGGTACAGAAACAGTTGTTGAATCTCATGCCGCCTTCGGCAATTCGATCGATATTGGGGGTCTGGTTGATCTGACTACCGTAGGCACTGATGGCGTGCGAGGCGTGATCATCCGACATGATGAATAAAATGTTAGGTCTTTGGGTTTGATCGCTCACGAAGTACTCCTGCTAGGTGGTCGCCGACTTGCCAGTCGGTGACTGGAAGTTGGGCAATGACATGACTGGTCAGACTGATCGAAATCTTCCCTGTGGGAATTATTATATTGTCTTTACCATCGGGTGTCAACTTGGCAACCAACCAACTCTCCCTGAGAACAGATAAACAGACAAAACAGTGACGAGGTGCAAATGAAGATAACTGAAATAACAACTTACGTGGTTGATGCCGGTTGGCGACCGTGGATCTTTATTCAGATCGACACGGATCAGGGTATTACCGGTTTTGGAGAGTGCAGCGACGGGCGGAATCCGCGTGCTGTTGTCGGCGCCATTGAAGATATGAAGCCTTTGTTGATTGGTAGAGATCCCCGCGCTTATGAGATGCGGTTTTGGGATATGATCCGAGGAACGCGTCAGAGTCCTGGCGGAATTGCGGCCAAGGGGATCGCCGGCATCGAACTGGCCCTGGTCGATATCAAAGCCAGAGCTTTGGGGATTTCGGTAGTAGAGCTTTTTGGCGGACCGACACGGGAGGAGGTCCGCCTGTATTGGTCACATTGTGGTACCACCAGAGCCCGACACTACCAACTGCTGGGTACGCCGCCTCTCGAAACTATGGACGATATCGCGGCACTGGGTCGAGAAGTTGTCAGCAAAGGCTTCACTGCCCTCAAGACCAATATCGTGATGCCAGGAGATCCGGCCTCAGTCTATTTTACCGGTTTTGGTGGTGAGCCCGGCACTACCGACGGTGCGGTCAGTAAACGCCTACTAACCCAGATCGAAACGTTGATCGGTACCTTAAGAGATGCGGTTGGCCCAGAGGTGGATATTAATCTGGACCTCAACTTCAACTTCAAACCGGAGGCCTGTATGCGTATCGCTCAGGTGTTGGAGTCTTTTGACCTGCTCTGGTTGGAGATCGACATGTACGACCATCAGGCCATCCGCCAGATCAAGGACTCAACCTCGACCAAAATCTGTACTGGTGAAAACCTGTTTTATATGCGGGAATTTATCCCCTACTTTGAGTCTCGTGCGGCCGATATATTTATGATTGATGTGCCGTGGAACGGCTTTTCCCAATCCAAAAAGATCGGTGATCTAGCCGAAGTTTATCAGCTCAATGTGGCTCCACATAACTACTATAGTCATCTAGCCTCTTTCATCAGCGCTAGCTTATGCGCAGTTTTACCCAATGTCCGAATTTTGGAGATCGACATCGACGATGTGCCGTGGAAAAACGATCTGGTCACCACCGTTCCGGAGATCTCCGACGGATATATGAACGTGCCAACAACTCCTGGCTGGGGTACCGACCTCAATCTGGAATCGATACAGGATCATCTGTGGCAAAACCGTCGTGCCAACTGGTAATTCAGATTTAGAATTCACTATCCGCTTAACTATAACCAAATCAAATACTCAACACAAACGAATCGGAGAGTTAAAGTTGTGATGACGGACACAGGTATTCCAACCGTTCTTAACCCGCTATTGTCCCCCGAACTTCGAGCCGAAGTTGAGTTTTTTCAAAAATGGGGCTATCTTGTCGTTGAGGATGCTATTACTACTGAACAGGTCGAAGTCCTAAGGCAGGCTATCGACCTGGCGTACCAAGAGGCCAAGTCACAATTTATCGGCGATTTGTTGGAGGAGGATGATCGCTTTCTCTTTTTACTGGACAATCCACCTGTTTTACAGCGTATCAAAGCTATTTTGGGTAATTGTATTCAGTTGCACAGTGCCACTTCCCGAATTACTAAGCCGGGTGAAGGCGACCAGAATTGGCATCGGGACGGCCCCTGGCCAGTCGACCCTAGCGGCACGCCCTATGGTAGCCTACCGGGGCAGATCAACTGTGGTTACTACCTGGACGAGTTGACAATGGAGAACGGTCCAATTGTGATTGTACCAGGTAGCCAACGAGCCCTTTTTCGACCCCCCGAAGGCCATCCCAAATTTCCCGACGAAAAATATATGATGGCCAAACCGGGGCAAGCGGTTTTGTTCGACGGGTGGCTCTTTCATCGAGGAGCAGCCAACCACTCCGACCAAAGGAGGCGGGTTTGCTTGATGTGCTATCAAAATGCCTGGATGAAGTCGAGAGAACCTATCCGCGGACCTCGTGCCGGCAAGTTATTGGCAGAAGGGACTGATGAACAGCGATTGCTGCTCGGCCGGATCGTAAAATGGTAACTGATCAGGGATACTTTAGGGAAAAAACCCCATGACACAACCCAATATCCTGGTTATTCTTACTGATCAACAGAGTGCAACCATGATGAGTTGCGCTGGAAACCGCTATTTTCAGACGCCGGCCATGGATAGCTTAGCCGGGCGAGGGACACGGTTCGAGCGCGCCTACTGTTCTTTCCCTATCTGTATCGCCTCTCGTTTCAGTTTCATGACAGGTCGAATGCCGAGTGCGATTGATTTGACTGTTGCTAACAAGCTACATTCGATTAGTGACAACAATATCGAGACGATTCCCCAGGAGGTTATCGATCATTCGCTTGGACATACGATGCGAACAGCAGGCTACGAAACCTTCTATGCGGGCAAACACCATTTCCCGAAGATGACAGTAGAAGATTGCGGGTTCACGGTTTTAACCAGGGATCAGCGTGACATCTGCGCTGATGTTTGTGCGGATTTCTTGCTTCGCCGAACGTCTCTGGAACAACCATTTCTCTTAGTTACATCCTTTGTTAACCCACACGACATCTGCTATCTCGCTATCCGCGACTCTATGGAAGACGATCAAGAGCGACGCCTGATAGAAAACGGTAAAACGGAAATCAGCGTGTTGAATCACGCCCTAGAAATACCACCAGATATCGACGAAGAGACATTCCTGATGGAGCGGTGCCCACCGCTACCTGTCAATCACCAGCCTCTCGAGGATGAACCAGAAGCCGTACAGGAGATTCTGGAACTGAGGCCTTTTCGGGCGATAGCTCGAGAAAAGTGGACTGAGAAAGAGTGGCGTATGCATCGCTGGGCTTACGGTCGCCTGACTGAGATGGTGGATGCGCAGATCGAGCGGGTGCTACAAGCGTTGCGTCAATCTGGTTTGGAGAACAATACGGTAGTTATCTTTACCAGTGACCACGGTGACCACGACGGTGCACGGAAGATGGAGCATAAGACTTTTCCTTATGAGGAAGTGGCTCGTGTTCCACTTATAGTTTCTCTGGCCGGTGAAACGCAAATGGGCGTTGTCGATGACGCCCATTTAGTCTCCAACGGTCTGGATCTACTACCAACACTGTGCGATTATGCGGGAGTTGCCCCTCCAGCAGGATTGCCTGGCACCAGTTTTCGCAGTCTGGCCGCAGGTGAAACTCCCGGCGATTGGCGCCGGACACTGGTAGTAGAAAGCGCCAATAGTCGGATGATCCGTGACCATCAATTCAAGTATATTCTCTACGGTTCAGGTGCTAACCGAGAACAGCTCTTCGACCTCAAAACCGATTCCTATGAAATGCGCAACTTAGTTCACAACCCTCAGTATGCCGCCATCTCCCAGACGCTACAGAACCAACTCCGCAACTGGGCAACAGAGATCGGCGATACCCGTACGCTAGATTGGCTAGCCCCTCTTCGCCAAAGCGAGGATCGAGTCGATATCAACCAGAGGTAAGATGCCGTTGGAGGTTGGACATCGACCCTTGCAGTCGAAGCCGGAGCTTAATGAACCAGCGCAACCTGTAGATTAATTATCTCGCTTTCACCTGAGGCCGGTGTGGCAGTTACCCTCAATAGGTAAACCCCGCTGGCAATTCGGTTGCCTGTATTAGCACGCCCATTCCAACGGAATACCCCATTTCTTCCTTGCTTACCTCCAATTTTTCCCAACCGATAGTTTTGTTCGTAAACTTTTTGTCCGTTAGTGTTGTAGAGGTCGATTTGTATCCGGGCCGGTTGACTCAAGAAGTAGTCCAAACTTAGCGATTGATCATGGGCCAAGTTGACCGGATTAGGAAACAGGATAACATTCCATAGTAGTTTTTCGGACATGGCTACCGGTTGTGTTGCGGCAGAATCGCCAACACCAGCCAACTCCACCGTGGTCGCCACAGCGAGTTTGAGTGCTAATTCACCCAGTGGATCGGTAATCTTCTCCATATTATCTGCTTGGCTATGGATGTATTTGATCGATTCTCTGGAATTGAAAGCAGACTCTTCTGAGAGCAAAACAGCAGGGATACCAATCTCCCAAAACGGAGAGTGATCGCTATAGATAAAACCGGGGTTGTACTGTAAACGCAGGTCTAACGGAAGACCGTACTTTTCGGTGACACTGTGAAGTACCTGAGCTATCCACCTTGACCGCTCATCGTGTACTACGTGAATGTCGAGGCGGCCGTCCTGGTCGTGGCCGATCAGGTCAAAGTTGAGGACACCGGCAATTTGGTCAGCGGACAAATCCGAGCGCTGAGATTGAACCAGGTCGCAATAGTATCGGCTGCCATAGAGAAACAGTTCCTCGCCCGAAAAAGCGATGAACCTCACACTGTAATCTAGATCCAGATGACGGATGAGTCGGGCCGTCTCCAGCAAAATAGCCACGCCAGAGGCATTGTCAGACGAGCCGGGGGCAGGCATGGTTCGCCATTGCTGTTCCCAGCCTTCTGTCTTAGAAGCTATGCTGTCGTAATGGGCGGTGAGTAGGTAAACCTGATCTTTATGTGGCCCCCGGCCTGGTAGTGTTGCCACTACATTACGCATAGTATAGTCGCCTATTTTACCTTTTCCAATCTGTGACCGAGCGTGCTGAAAGCTATCTATTTCCACCTCAAGTCCCAGCCGCTGGAACTTTTGGGCAATCCAGTCAGCAGAGTTATCACAAGCTATATCTGGTTTAGGTTGTCCGTCGTGTTGTACGGCTTGATGAACTCGTAACGCGTAACGGCTCAGAAACCGGTGCCCGGTAGTCAACAAATCCTCATTGAGAGTCATGGTCTGAATTAAATCGCGCCACTGCTTAACTGAGACTTGCTGGAGTAGATTGTCAACTTCCGCTTGTGGAGCGAGTGCCAAGCGTTTTTCAAACCGGAGTTCCAAGCTAATATCAACGGGTAGTTTGGCTCGAAAATGGACGGGTAGGCGCCGAAGTTCGCCGGGTTGATCAGCCCGAACCAATGCGACCTGACCTACCGCATCATCGAAGATGTTTATGACAACAACCTGATCGGACAATTTAGGCAACAGGTCAATATCTAGCAGGTAGTAGTCGGCAGTCGCTGAAGCGGATTGCTGGTCTAAAATATCGATGCTGGCCTGACCTAATTTTTGTTGGCCTAATTCTTGTTGCAGTCGTAATTGTAGTTGCGAAACAACCGACATTATAGTGTTGGTCTCATGCCGGTGCGATAGCAATATTTCAACCAAGGCAATCGTCGATGCACGATAACGCAGTTTGAAAGGCGTGTGTTGTTGTAAAGTCGCCAGTCTCTGGTCCGTTAAGTCAGCAGGTTTAGCTGAAATTTTGAGTAGGTATGTCGAGGCTAAATCGACGGGGACAATTTGATCGTTGGCTTGAACCACTAACGCAACGATCAAGTTAGCTAAAAAGTAGGATAAATTCTGACTCGACAGGTTAAGGCGGATCAAGGGTTGGTAGTAGATTGAGACGGTGGGTCTGGCTCTTCTAGCGGCAGGACAATTACATCTTCTGGTGCAACATAACAAACAATTGGTTGGTCGCTTGCTGCTGACAGTCGTTGATCGTGACTTGGATTGTATAAAATAGCTTTGAAATTTAAGGCCGCAGTAAAAGTTGCTTCGCTTACTGTTGAAGCCGATGGTCCAACGGCAAGTTCGTATTCCTCTATTTGGCCTAAATAGGTAATGTCCTGAGTAGATGCCTGAAACAGATTGATGTCGGACGATTCTGCTCCTATCACATCACCAAATTTTATAGCCTCTGGTCGGATAGAACAATAGACATTTTCTCCGGTCTTGAAATTATGTTGTTGGCTGATTGTGGCTTGCAAATTGCCGATTGGTGTCTCAATTTGTAAGAATTCCGCTGTCTTTCCCATCACCCGTCCTTGTACAAAGTTGGTTTCACCAATAAAGTTTGCTACAAAGGTGTTAATCGGTTGACGGTAGATTTCTTGCGGTGTTCCCACCTGAATAATGACCCCGTCGCACATGACGGCAATCCGGTCGGCTAAGGAGAGGGCCTCGCTCTGGTCGTGAGTGACATAGATAGCCGTGATATCGGCGTGTCCATGAATTCGCTTGATTTCATTTCGGAGTTCCAGGCGAAGTTTAGCGTCTAAATTACTCAGTGGTTCATCCAGCAAGAGCACGTCCGGTTCAATGACGATAGCACGTGCCAATGCAATTCGCTGTTGCTGACCACCTGAAATTGCGTTAACCGGGCGATCAGCATATTCTTCCATTTTAACAATCTGTAAAACGTCAGCAACTTTTTGCGTACGGGTTTCTTTGTCAATTTTTCTTAGGTTCAACCCGTATTCGATATTTTGAGCAACCGTCATATGCGGCCAAAGTGCGTAATTCTGAAAGACCATACCGGTGTTTCGCTTATGAGGGGGGACATCGTTCATCAAATTGCCGTCGAAGAACAACTGACCACTATCAGGCTGATAAAACCCAGCGATTGTGCGTAGGCAGGTCGACTTACCACAACCAGAAGGCCCCAGCAGAAAAAACAACTCACCCGGCTCGATTTCGAGGCTGACTCGATTCATGGCCAAAGTAGTATCGTTTACACCCCGGCTTAACGTTTTTTCAACTTGATCCAGTCTAACTTTAACGGACATACTGAGGTCTCGTTTTTATCCCTTCGTTCGTTTGGGTAACTCAGAATGGGTTGAGATAGGCTTATCCAAATCTATTGGTTCAATCGAATTCGGTTTTGATGGGTTGACAGATACGGTCTAATTTGAGTAGAAATGGAAATTTGCCTAGCGGATCGGGTCCCATCGAAAAATAGATCAGAAAGGCTTGGCCCTTGATGTCGTTGGCCGCCACTGGCCCCCAAACTCGACTGTCGAGACTATTGTCTCGATTGTCACCCATGGCAAATACATAGCCTTCTGGGACTTTAAATGGTTTTCCGTCTGGAAACCGTCTCATAAACTCTCTAGGTGACAATAGGTGGTCTTGAAATGTCTCGTCAAAAGAGGCTTCATCGAAATCAGAAAAGGTTGACCAACTCTCGAAATTAGGCTGATACTGCGGTGCAAGAGGATAATACCGAAAAGGTGGAAACATATCTGGACCGCCCGTATGTTTAGTGTAGTTCCCCTCAACCGATTTTCCATTTACGATTAAGGTTCTTCCTCTAACTTCTACTGTGTCACCTTCGACGGCCACGATTCGCTTAATAAAGTTTTTGGCTCGCTCGTGTGGCGGCAAAAAAACAAAGACATCGCCTCGCGATGGTTGATGAAAAGCGAAGAACTGCTTTTTGATACCTGGGACCTTAATGCCGTACATACATTTCCAGACCAAGATCCGATCCCCAACCAATAGTGTATCTTCCATGGATCCAGATGGGATTTTGTAGGCTTCGACGACAAACGGACGCACAAACCCGAATACAAAAGCAATAGCAACAATTATCATTTGGGTCATCTCAGCCCCAAAGAATCGCTTAATCAGTCGCAGCCAAGTTTCCGTTGATAATGGATCTAACTGTTTTTCGGTAGCTGACGTTTCCATAAAATTGAGCCTTCGGTCTTATAGTGGGCTAAGCGGTAATCACCAACCCTTTTCACCCTTCATTATTCGTCATCGTCGATGGACAAGATTGCCATGAAGGCCTCTTGCGGCACTTCAACATTACCAACCTGTTTCATCCGTTTCTTGCCCTCTTTTTGTTTTTCCAATAGTTTTCGCTTTCTGGTAATATCGCCACCATAGCATTTAGCTGTTACATTTTTGCGGAAGGCCCGCACTGTTTCACGTGCAATCACCTTGTTACCGATGGCCGCTTGAATTGGTACCGGAAACATTTGACGTGGAATAATTTCCCGCAGTTTTCGGCTCAATGCACGTCCACGTTCATAGGCCATGTCTCGATGTAAAATGGTTGATAGGGCATCGACCGGCTTTTCGTTGATCAGGATGTCGAGCTTAGCTAGTTTGGAGGATTTATAGTCGCCTATTTCATATTCAAGCGACGCGTAACCACGAGAAAGCGACTTAAGTTTGTCGTAAAAATCGATCAAGATTTCACACAGTGGGAGTTGATAGATCAGTTGAGCACGGGTAGCGTCTAAATGGTTCATTCGGACATATGCACCTCTTCTTTTTTGGCAAAGGTCCATAATGTTACCGATAAACTCCGAAGGGACAATGATCTCCGCTTGAATATAAGGCTCCTCTATTCGATCGATTTGATCGGCTGGTGGTATATGTGCAGGATTATCAATCTGAACTATTGAACCGTCGGTTTTATAAACCTTATACTGAACGCTGGGCGAGGTCCGAATCAGGGTCAGGTCAAACTCCCGCTCCAACCTTTCCTGGATGATTTCCATGTGTAGAAGACCCAGAAAACCACAACGGAATCCATACCCCAGTGCAATTGAACTTTCGGGCTCAAAATTGAAAGAGGCATCGTTTAACTTCAACTTCTCCAGTGCATCCCGCAACCCGGTAAAGTCGTTGGTATCTGCCGGATAAAGGCCACAGAAGACGACCGGCTTGGTGTCGCGATAACCCGGTAACGGCTCTAATGTAGGGTTATCCCAGTGGGTGATGGTATCACCGATTTTGGCGTCGTTGATCTCTTTAATACTGGCAGTCAGGTACCCGACGGATCCGGTTGAGAGTTTATCCACGCATCTCATTTCAGGCATGAAAACGCCAACTTCCTCAACCTCATAGTTACAATTAGCCGCCATTAAGCAGATCTGATCACCTTTTTTAACCTCTCCGTCGAAAATCCGAACATATAAAACGACACCGCGATAACTGTCGTAGAAAGAATCAATTACCAATGCTTTCAGTGGTGCCACCGCCTGGCCGGCTGGAGCTGGAATCTGCTCGACAATCGCTTCGAGTACATCCTGAATGCCTAGGCCTTCCTTGGCACTAACGGCTAAGGCTAAATCCGCAGGAATACCGATAATTTCCTCGATCTGTGTTTTGACCTGTTCTGGCTGTGCGTGAGGTAGATCTATCTTATTGATGACAGCTACAATTTCCAAATCTTGATCTACAGCCAGGTAGGCATTAGCTAACGTTTGAGCTTCAACCCCTTGTGCTGCATCCACGATCAGGATCGCGCCTTCACAAGCTGATAAACTGCGAGAAACTTCGTAAGAGAAATCGACATGCCCAGGGGTGTCGATTAGATTTAGCTCATAGGTATTGTTATCCTTAGCTAAATACTCCAATCGAACCACAGTAGCTTTAATGGTAATGCCTCGTTCTCGCTCTAAATCCATCTGATCCAAAACCTGCTCTTTCATTTCGCGTTGAGACAGAGTATTGGTGAACTCCAGCAGACGGTCACTAAGCGTACTTTTCCCATGGTCGATATGACCTAGAATACAATAGTTACGGATATACTGATTAGTCATACTTCTCACGGTTCAGTCAGTGGTTGCCGGCCATTTGTCAGATTCTCTTGGCACATGGGGCAGTCAGATGGTTGGTAGGTTGGAATATCAATTGTTGCCAAGGAAACTCTCGGTATGTCCGCTAGATTTGGTAGGTGTCCGACTGTGGACGTCGACTGGAAAACCTGCCCTCGACTCCGATTGAGGGCCGGAGACTGCGACGATGTAATTTCAGTGTCGTTGCTGGATCGATCTATCAAGAAAGCCGTAGCAATAACTTCAGCTTTGAATTGCTGCTGGCAAAGCGAAATTAACCTTGCAACGGAGCCGCCGGTTGTCAGGATATCGTCAATTACGACGACGCGGTCATTGGGCTGAATTTCAAATCCGGGGCGCAAAATCATGCTATCACCAGATTTCTCACCAAACATGGCACGGCAATCCAAAGATCTTGCTACTTCATGGGCTAGAATAACGCCACCAATGGCGGGCCCCATAACAATATCGATACTATCAGCATCTAGGTTCAGGTCTTTTTGTAGACGACTAGCAACCTGACTACACAGCATGTTGGCAATTTCTGGGTACTGCAAAACGACTGCTGTCTGCAAAAACTTGGCACTGTGTAGACCGGATCTCAGCCGAAAGTGGCCAGTCAAAAGACCGTTTGTCTCTTCAAAAATCTCTAAGACACGTTGTTCTGTAATCATTATTTACTATGTGCCACTTAATTTATTAGGCTCACACTCTATGTTTTCAAACCAATGAAGAGTTTGAGAAGACACCGGCCGCGGCGGATATTTCAGCTAAAATCTGGTTTGCCGCCTGTACCGGATTATCGGCTTGGGTAATCGGACGTCCGACAACCAGTTGATTAGCACCGGCGCCAATAGCTTGTTTTGGTGTCATAACCCGTTTTTGATCGTTGAGCGCATCCTTTCCGCAGAAAGAGCGTCCGCCGGGACGAATCCCTGGAGTTACAATCCAAAATTCACGCCCACAGGCTTGGCGAATTTGTTCAATCTCCAGAGGGGAGGCTACCACCCCATCCATGCCTGCTTTTTGAGATAGTTCCGCCAAGTAGACGACCTGCTCAACAATCTTTCTGCGACTATCAAAATCGCGTGCAAAAGTAGTTTGATCAACGCTGGTCAAGACTGTAACAGCGAGTAGTTTAGGTCTTGGAATTCCAAGTTTCTCTGCCTCGTGTGTGGCAGACTGTTTGGCTGCTTTCATCATCTCTAAACCGCCAGATGCATGGACGTTTGTCAAATTAGCACCGACCGCTGTAGCCGCAGCAACCGCCCCGGCGACAGTATTTGGAATGTCGTGAAACTTTAGATCTAAAAAAACCTGTTTCCCTCGATCTCGCAACGACTCAACAGCCATCGGCCCAACTGCAGTGAACAGTTCCTTGCCCACCTTAAACCAACTGATCGTCGTATCCAGTTGATCGACCATAACCAACGCTGTTGCCAAATCTGGGAAATCAAGTGGAACAATCAGGCATGAATTGGATTGCGCCGATGTCGTGTCATCGACCGGTGGCGGGAAGTTATTACCACTGTCATCTTTGTTTGTCATGGCTAAATCTGTCTGGCTAGCGGTTGACGACCACTAGTCGCCAACCGGCAAAATCTCGACTGGAACAAAGTCCGATTGTTGCTCATTCCAAGCAAAGGCTTTGATATCCCGAACTTCCCCTCCATAAACAGACAGCACAACGTAGGCGCTATCCGGAGAAACCGGCTCCCCCCACAGGATAGCGTCGGCTTTATCCTTGTCGGAGAAATAGGAATCGTGGTCGGGATGCGAATGGTAAAAAGCCTTGATCGGACGATTTTCTTGCTCCGATTCCTTGTGAATCCGCAACAGATCTCCGGGGGCCATCAGATAGGCGGTTCGGGCATCGCGCGGATAGGCTTCCGGGTCGTCAGCGTGCCGCTGATTCTGAACATTTCGGCAGGGACGTACATACTCTTGCTGAGTCGCCTCGGTAGGCTGATCAAGGACTGCATTCCCACTTAAGATAATCCCACAACACTCTTCTGGATATTCCGCTTGAGCGTGTTCAGAAATTTTCTTTAGTGTCTGGGGTTGCAAATGTAACACAACTTATGTGAAGGACGAGGAGCGAATGTGTAGTGGTCGTCGACTGCATATGGTCGGCGCATACCACCTATCTCTTACGCTTAGTTCCCACCAGCAATAGCAGGTATGATTGAGACCTCGTCGCCGTCCTTGACATCTGTCTTTCTGCCGTTTAAAAAGCGAATATCTTCATCGTTCAGATAGACATTCACAAAGCGTCGGATCTCGCCCTGGTCATCGCAAATACGGTCTTTAATGCCAGGATAACGGCTTTCTAGATCTTCGATTAAACTGTCAATGTCGTTTCCTTCGGCCTCTACTTCGGCTTCGTTCTGGGTCATTTTTCTGAGAGGGGTTGGGATTCTAACAACAACGGCCATGGGGGTATTACTCCTTAAATTCGCTAACACAGATATATGTCCCTGACTTGATCGGGGAATGGTCGCCGACCGGAGGTCGGCGGTTGACTAAAGTTGGGTGAAGGGGTTAGGTCGTGACCGACTGTAGGTCGAACAACCTCTAACTTCTCAATTCTCAATTTCATCGCAACCGAGTTAGGCCTCTGTACCTTCAACCAATTAAATGGAGAAGTGCAAACCACACTCTTTTTTATTTTCTTCGTTATGTTGCCAGCGCCATCGGCCGGCGCGTTTTGGCTCACCGGGACGAATCGGCGTGGTACAGATCACACAACCGAGAGATTCATAGTAAGCGTCCCGCGTTTTTGAGCGTAACAATGGATTTACCGGCACCTGGTTTCGCTCGATATAGTCCCAGACCTGCTCATTACTCCAATCGGCTAGAGCGCTAACTTTCAAGATAGTTCGTTGCTGATGATCTATGAACTGGGCCTTTGGCACTTGTTGGCGGAACTCAGACTGATCCCATCGCAGCCCGGTAATCCAAACATCGAGTGTATCCAGCAGTCGTTCCTGTGGTTTGACTTTCCGAATCTTACAACAGTACTCCTGTTTGGCTTGACTATCAAAAAATAGATACTCACCGTGTTGGGTTACCATGCGGTTGATAGTGTCTGGATCTGCAGAGACTCTTTCGATTTGAATCCCGTAGCGATCTTCAACCAGTTCTAAAAAATCGTAGGTTTGGGGAAATAACCGACCAGTATCAATGGTACAGACCCGAAACGGAAGTTGGTTTTCCCACGCCATCTGAACCAGTGCCATTCCTGTAATCTGGCCACTAGTAATAATAGCCGCACGATCATCAAATCGCTTGAATAGCTCAAATAGTATGGTTTGCGGATCTGCTATGCGCTCTATTTCTCGGCTCAGTTCAGGCCAGAACTCTCGTGGTCGTGAGCCGTCAGGGGTCTCCGCCGGCTTAGGTCTGGGAGATCGATCTGGCAGGTTATCCATCATCTAGTTCCGCTGTCAAGTTATGTTAATTGTAGGCTTAAGAGTAAGTCTTAACGAGGAAGCTGTCTCTTGGCAACAGTACGTACGTGTCACCGACTTGATCAGTGATCTGATCAGTCAATGCTATCCGGCTCAAAATGTTGTACCAAGCTTAAGTAGCGCTCGCCTGTATCACACAAGATCGTGACCACTGTTTTATCTGCGCCAACTTCTTCAGCTAATTTCAGTGTAGCGTGTAGATTGGCACCGGAAGAGATGCCAACCAGATATCCCTCCACTTGCGCAATATACCGCATGACCTGGTAGGCATCCTCATCGGAAACAGTCATTACCTCATCAATCAGATCGACATCCAATACTTCGGGGATCATGCCCGCTCCTATTCCATCAATTCTGGTAGGGGCCGGTTGGCCACCGGAGATGACGGGCGAAATACTCGGTTCAACAGCCACAATCTTTACTGCCGGGAAATGACGTTTTAACACTCGACCGACGCCGGTTAGTGTGCCACCTGTGCCAACTCCTGTGACAAAATAGTCCAATTTTTGACAACCGCTTTCCTGTAGTGCTTTTAGGATTTCCTGACCTGTCGTTTGCTCATGAGCCAACGGGTTAGCTGGATTTGAAAATTGGTTAGGCATGAAATGCCGAGGCTTACGACGGACAATCTCTTCAGCCTCCCAAATCGCTCCTGCCATCCCAGAGTCACCAGAGGTTAGGACAATTTCCGCTCCGAAAGCCGACAGCAGGCTATATTTTTCCTGACTGACGTTTTCCGGCATACTTAGGACCATGTGATAACCTTTGGCAATGGCAACAATCGATAATCCGATTCCCGTATTACCGGCCGTCGGCTCCACAATTGTATCGCCCGGTTTCAGATTACCCGACTGCTCAGCGGCTTCAATCATCGATAAACAGATCCGATCTTTGATGCTACCGCCGGGGTTATAAGATTCGACCTTGGCAAAAATAGTGGCACGATCAGCCGCATCGCCGCAGTTGAGACGAACCATCGGCGTGTTACCGATTAAGCCATCGACGCTCTTTATAATCTGCATTTTTGCCAATCTATCAATACCGGATCAGGGCAGGAATCGTCCGGCAATTATAGTCTATTGCAGGCAATTTATCAATTCATATTGCCGTTGCCGGTGAGGACAGCTTCAATCTACTCTGATGGCAGCCTGATATGGTAGAATAATTTCTCGATTCTTAACCCCGAAAATCGCTGGCCAATAGCATCACAACTGTTAACCGGGTTTCATCTCTATGAAGATACTTGGCATCTCTGCTTTTTACCACGATAGTGCTGCCGCATTAGTTCACGATGGTCAAATTATCGCAGCAGCACAAGAGGAACGCTTCACTCGCCGCAAACACGATCATCGGTTCCCTCGTCAAGCCATCCAATACTGCCTATCAGAAGGCAATATCATCTCCCAACAACTCGACTACGTCGTTTTTTACGAAAAACCCTTTGCTAAGTTTGAGCGATTGTTAGAGACCTACCTCGCTTTTGCACCACGAGGATTTCGCTCTTTTCTGCAAGCTATGCCCTTGTGGATCAAGGAGAAACTGTGGATACCTGACACCATTCAAAAACAACTCGGTTATAGAGGGACCGTTCTATATTTGTGATCACCACGATTCTCATGCTGCCAGTGCTTTCTTGGCTTCAACGCTCACTAGTGCGGCCATACTCACCATCGACGGTGTGGGGGAATGGACCACCGCCAGCTGGGGAGTCGGTCAAGGAAACCAGTTTGAACTAAAGCAGGAAACCAAGTTTCCACACTCTTTGGGCTTGTTGTATAGTGCCTTTACCTACTACCTTGGATTCAAAGTTAATTCCGGGGAATACAAAGTCATGGGGCTGGCTCCTTACGGAGAACCAAGATATGTCGACCTGATTTACGATCATCTGATCGACCTGAAATCCGATGGCTCTTTTCGTCTCAACATGGCCTATTTTAATTACTGCACCGGATTGACTATGACCAATGATAAGTTTCATCAGTTGTTCGGTGGGCCACCCCCGTCAGCCAGAAACCTTATTGACCCAAAAGGAGATGGACCTAGCCCGTTCAGTCCAAGAGGTGATAGAAGAGGCCATGCTACGTCTGGCTCGTCATGTTCGGCAAGTCAGTGGTGAGCGTCTCTGTTTAGCTGGTGGTGTGGCCTTAAACTGTGTCGGTAACGGCAAGATCTTGCGAGAAGGCATTTTCGATCAAGTTTGGATTCAACCGGCAGCCGGTGATGCTGGTGGCGCACTCGGGGCGGCATTGGACACCTACTACCGCCATGTAGATCGGCCAAGAATAGTGCAAGATCAACAAGATCTGCAACGGTCCTCACTCTTAGGCCCTTCATTTAGTCAGTCCGACATCGAATCTTTTCTGTCTAATTATCAGTATAAAGCTACCTATCTAGAAGATGAATCTCTATTTCGGATTGTCGCCAAGTTAATTGCAGAGCAAAGTATAGTGGGTTGGTTTCAGGGGCGAATGGAGTTTGGCCCCAGGGCGTTGGGCAATCGGTCCATTCTGGGTGACCCGAGATCAGAAAAAACGCAGTCGGTTATGAACTTGAAAATCAAGCATCGAGAGTCTTTTCGACCTTTTGCCCCCAGCGTCCTAAGAGAATCGGTTTCCGAATATTTTGAGATGGACAGTGACAGTCCGTATATGCTACTTGTCGCACCAATTCAGAAGAAAATTCGCCGAAAGGTTTCCGTTGAAGATCAAGAGCTATTTGGCATCGATCGGCTCAATGTTAGCAGATCAGAAATTCCCGCTGTAACGCATGTCGACTATTCGGCACGGATCCAGACAGTAGCAGAAGCGGATCATCCTCGTTATTATCGTCTAATCAAAACATTTCAGCAGTTGACAGGCTGTGCGGTACTGGTCAATACCAGTTTCAATGTGAGGGGTGAACCGATTGTCTGCACACCGGAAGATGCCTATCGTTGTTTTATGCGGACGGAGATGGACTACCTGATTTTGGGTAATTTTCTGCTGGATAAACGAGATCAGAAACCACTGACCAACGACGTCGATTGGCAAACCGAATTTGAACTCGATTGATTTGAACTCGATTGATTTGAAAATGATGATTTGAAAATGACGTTCTATGCAGTGACACCGGCGGCAACCCAGAAGCAGTTGAGGCAATTCGGTTGGATGGTTGGTACCGTGCTAATTCTAGTTGGCGGATGGCAGTTGTATCGACAAATCCACCCTACAGCGAGGATTGTCTTGTGGTCAGTAGGTGGATTTTTGGTCTTAAGCGGGCTCTTGACACCCAAAATACTGGCACCGGGTTACAAAATTTGGATGAGGTTAGCAACAGTATTAGGATGGATTAATACCCGGATTTTGCTGGGCCTGATTTTTTATTTGATCTTTACACCCGTCGGCTTAGTGATGCGCCTATCGGGTAGAGATCCACTAACGCAACGGATTGATCGAGCTGCGGACAGTTATTGGGTTGACAGGAGTCCAATACTGTTAGAAAATCAAGATCAGCGAGTTAACAAGATTTCGATTCTGGCCGAGTTTTGGTATTTTCTCAAAGTTCGGAAAAAATTCTGGCTGATGCCGATTTTTGTGATTCTGGTTTTGCTCGGAATCTTGCTTGTTTTCGCTCAAACCTCACCTTTAGCCCCTTTTATCTATACCCTCTTCTAGAATATTCTAAATTAACGGTTGTTATCGCACGAATCGCTTGCAATTAAGTCTATCCTGTAATATGATATAGTTTGGGAACAGACTTATCAGATTGGATCGTTCGGCTCAACTATCGTAATCATTCAGTTGAATTTCCTAAAGACACACAATTTTTATACTCGGAGGTTACCATGTCTGAACTAACACTTAGCACATCGACTGCCGTTATGTCAGGACAATCAGCAGATGCCAAATTATCGCAAGCAACCCAGCAATCCAACCAAGCGGGAAAAGAACAAGCTACGCAAGAGGTGAAAGACAAAACTGAAACTACAGGCCAAACACAGAAAGCCGATCAAGGAGGACAACAGAAAGTTAACCCAACGGCTGAAGCTAACCGAAACAATCAAGGGCAACTCCAAGGTGGAGGCATTTTGGTTAACAATCAAGCCTAATGCCAACCGCTTGCCAAGCTAAGGACCATCGTTGTTACCAAATCGCAATTTTGGCAGGAGATGGTGTCGGCGTTGAGGTCATGGCTGAAGCGGTCAAAATCTTAGACGCTATTCAGCAAACTAGCCCGCTCAGTTTTGATCTGAAACCCTATCCTTGTGGGGCTGGCTGCTATCTGAAATATGGAGATCCACTGCCTGAAACAACAGTTGAAGGGTGCCGGCAAGCAGATGCCGTTCTGCTGGGGGCTATGGGGTTGCCAGACGTCCGTTGGCCGGATGGTACCGAGATGCGACCACAGGTCGATCTTCGTTTCAAATTAGATTTATATGCTGGCGTACGCCCAATTTACCTCTACCATCCTGACCATACCCCCCTCAAAGGTCTTGGCACTGGCGAGATCGACTTCGTTATTATCCGGGAGAACGTCGAAGGTCTATTTGCCTCTATGAACGCGGGAATCCAGATTCGGGAGGAGGTTGCCATCGACTCCATGGTCATCACCCAAATGGGAACCGAACGGGTTACACGCTTCGCCTTCGAATTAGCTGACCGTCGCCATCGACAGCAGAAGGTAACCTGTGTCGACAAAGCCAATGTCTTCCGGTCAATGGCCTTCTTTCGACAAATATACGACCAGATAGCAGCCGATTATCCTAAAATTACTAGCGACTATGCCTATATCGATGCCATGGCGTTGTATCTGGTTCAGCGTCCGCAAGACTACGACGTAATTGTGACAGAAAATATGTATGGCGACATTTTGTCAGACTTAGCTGCGGGCTTAGTTGGTGGTATGGGGATGGCACCTTCGGCTGATATTGGTGACAAGGCAGCAGTCTTTCAACCCTCGCACGGTACTGCCCCCGACATCGCGGGGAAAGGAATCGCTAACCCTATTGCCATGATCCTATCCGCTGGTCTAATGTTGTCCTGGTTGGCTGAACAGCAGGGCGATACCGTTTGTGCTGACCAAGCAAAACGACTGTCTGAAACTGTAACTCAGGTGATGGCCACAGACGGTATCGGTACGCCTGATTTGAACGGCCATCTAAAAACCTCAGAACTCGGCGATGCTATTGTCGCTACCTTGAGAAACGAGTGATTTTCACTTTGGTAGATTTATCCAGATTGAACTAAACAGCAAAATAGAGGAATAGTTATGGATACAATTCGTGTTGGCATTGTCGGAACGGGTGGTATTTCCAGGGCACACCAGAAGGCTTATCAAAAAGCGGGTGGGTTCGAGATTGCGGCCGTCTGCGATATCTTTGAAGATAAAGCCTTGAAAGCGGCAGAAGAGTGGGGAGTACCAAAAAAGAATGCCTTTACTGACGTCGAAGAGATGTTAGAGGCGACTGATGTGGATACGGTTAGTGTTTGCACCTATAACCAGGCGCATAAAGATCCAACTGTTACTGCCCTGCAAGCGGGAAAACATGTTTTTTGTGAAAAGCCGATGGCCGCCACGCTAGAAGATGCCACCGAAATGGTACGTGTTGCCAGGTCGTCCGGTCGGATTCTACAGATTGGTATCCATAGCACCTTCGGGAGTGACACGCAGTTTGCTCGCCAACTGGTAGACCACGGTGTTTTGGGTGATATCTATTATGCAGAGACAGCAGCAACCCGTCGGCGCGGGATCCCAGGCGGTACGTTCATCTACCAGAAAACGGCCGGAGCGGGTGCCGTCGTCGATATCGGGATCTATAATATGCATAATGCCCTCTATGTTATGGGCTACCCCAAACCCGTTCGCGTCTCCGCCACCACGGCTGACTATATTGCTCATCGAGACTCACGATGGGACGAGATGGATGTAGAGGAGTTTGGTGCTGCCTGGATTCGTTTTGAAAATGGCGGGGTTCTGTTGTTCAAAGTCTCATGGGCCATTCACCAAAACTCGCTAGGTGGCACCTATTTCTTGGGTAAAGATGCCGGTTTATCGCTGGGTGGCCCTGTTGTCTACGCTGATAGCCTGACCGATCAACTTCAAGAATTAGCGAAAACCAACGATTACGGTATAAAAACCGAGGAAGCAGGTAAAGGCTGGTTCGGTCAAGAGATGCTTGATATTACATTCACCGGATTACCCGGTGTTGACGTCTGGGAAGCGCAAATGAAAGCCTTTGGTAACGCTGTCCGCACGGGATCACCATCCCCAATTCCGCCAGAGGGGGTTCTGTTGACCAACGTCATTATGGATGGTATCTTCAGATCGCAAACTTGTGGGGAAGAGGTAGCAGTCGAAGTTCCCGTTTTCTAGACATTACCTCCAGACTTAGTGCAGATCCTTTTCTTTTCGATCACAGTTCCATTCCCGGCCATAGACGGGGGACGAATTCGTGTTCTCAATCTACTGAAACAAATTGCTAAAACCGAGCAGGTTACCTTTCTGGCTCTGGAAACAACCGGGACAGACCAGGCCGGCATCGATTATTTAACCAAGTTAGGGATTGAGTGCCATCTGGTTCCTAACTCGCCGGATCTACCACCAATTACGGTCCAAACAGTACTTCGTGCGATCTGGCAACGGCAACCGATTACGGTTGCCCGCTACGACCTACCGGCTTTAGCCCGCCAATTTCACCACCTGTTAGCAAATGCCGACAGTAGGTCGGCCCACTACGACCTGATCCACTATGAGATGTTTCACGCTGCCCAGTTTGCCGTCAAAACAGATATCCCCACTGTATTATCGACCCAGAATGTGGATTCCTACATTTGGCGACGGTTAGGTCAGGAAACAAGAAACCCACTTAAAAAGGCGATTTACTGGTCACAGACGCTAGCATTTGCCCACTACGAGAGAGTTCGGGGTGCCGATTTCACTGCTGTGACTTGCGTCTCAGAAACCGATCAGGTGCTGTTGAAAAAAGCTCGTTCTGATTTGCCTGTCCATGTAATTCCAAACGGGGTGGATTTAGACCTCTACCAACCTGACCTTGGTCAGGAACGACCAGAAACGTTGATCTATACCGGTAGTATGGATTGGTATCCGAACGAAGATGCGGTGATTTTTTTTCTGCAATCAATTCTACCCAACATCTGGCGAACTTATCCACAAGTGCGGTTGTCGGTGGTTGGACAGCGGCCAACCGAAAAGTTGAGGCGTGTGGTTGAAGAGACCACAACATCTAACACCCAAGGAGAAGTGGTTGTTACCGGACGTGTTGAGGATGTAAAACCCTACATCGCTCAGGCTGGTGTCTACGTGGTTCCGTTACGCATCGGTGGTGGTACTCGCCTAAAGATCTTAGAGGCATTAGCTATGCAAAAGGCCATTGTTTCTACCACCGTTGGAGCAGAAGGACTGAATCTGGTTGACCAGCAGGAAATCGTGTTGGCAGACCGACCTGATCAATTTGCCGACTCCGTGATCGGGTTGCTGGCGGATTCAGAACGAAGACGAAATTTGGGGTTAAAAGGCCGGGAACGGGTGGAACAAGATTACGGTTGGTCTGCTATCGGTAATAAGTTGAGACAGGTCTATCAAAATTTATTACAACCAAAGACTCGACAAGTAGACGATTAAAATAAGCCTTGCTAAATTCGCCAATATCCCATAAGATGTTAGACTAATAGTAATAGATTTTAATGGAAGAGGCCAGTTGGCCGATTGACATATTAGTGAATGGGTGGGTAAATAGGGAGATGTAAATCAAGATGTCACGATCAGACGGAATTTGGCAAGAGGTCGGGAAGTATAACGACCGGAAAAAGATCGAACAAGATATTACAGCCTTGTTGAAGCAGATGGAACTATTTGAAGATTTAAGCGATCGCGATTTGCGACAGATTGCGCAAATCGCCTACCGTCGTTTTTATGCAGCCGGCGAAGCGATTGTTATCGAAGGGCAAGATGCGGCTGGAATGTATATTATTATGGATGGCGAGGTAGAGGTAACAAAAGAGCTGGCAGACGGTTCCGTCGTCCGTTTGGCCACGCTAGACAGTGGCAACTTTTTTGGCGATGTTGGGTTGATCGACAATTCGCCTCGCACAGCGACTGTGCAAGCAGTTCGTGATTCTGAGATGATCGGTTTTTTTCGACCTGAGCTATTGGACCTAATGGATTCTCAGGCCCGTTTAGCCTCCAACCTAATTTTTACTTTAGCTAAAATTGTTGCTTCTCGATTGCGGTTCACTAACCGAAAACTGCAGGAGGCACAAAGCGAGATCGACCAGTTGAAAACTACCCTTGAGACATTACAGGTATCGGAAGCAGATCAAACAAAAATAAAGGCTGAGATTGTTTAAGGGGATCAATATGGAAAGCCAATCAACAACACAAACGGAGGTTCAACCCACTGATTCGATCGAAGTACTGACTGAAACGCTGCTTCCACTTTCAACAACCTTAGCAAACATTTCCAGTAGTAACCGAGCATTAAGCCGTGAGTCCCGAAAACAGACACAAGGTATTCAAGAGCAAAACATTTCTCTCCGATTGATTAGTATGACCATGATGATCGTTTTCATCGCTATTCTGGCCTCCTTGATCTACTTGATACGGGATACCCTAACCATCATCATGATCTCCTTCTTGATCGCCTATATTCTAGCACCTTTAGTCGATTATTTTGAAGGGCTCGGTATTCCCAGGTCCCTTGCCGTTACAGGGGTCACGCTGGGCATTCTAGCTGAAGTTGTCATCGGTTTGATTTTTGTTGTCATCACCGTAGCAAATCAGTTGGATCAGCTCCAAGCGAGTCAAGACCAAGCCATGGTTGGGCAAGTAGAGCAGATACTGAATTCCTTACCCCCTGTTTGGCAAACCAGGTTGATTGAGCTATTGCGGGTTGAAGTTGATGCTAGCGGATCAAGTTTGGATACACAACAGGTCATCGAGGCTTCTATGAAGCGATTGGAAGAGCTAATCATCGGCCAGTCAAATCAGATTATTGGGGCTACTAGAGGTCTATTTTCCGCCTTTATCAACGGTATCATTATTTTATTCACCTCATTTTTCTTTTTGAGTGGTGGGCGAAAGATGAAAAAGGCTTTTATGCGATCTATTCCTAACCGCATCTTTGAACCGATTTTGGTCTTATTGGATGGCATTGACCAACAACTTGGCGATTACCTCCGAAGCCGTGTTATCCAAACCGGGATTATTGCGGCGGTTTGTATGGTTGGATACGTCATACTAGGGTTGCCCCTTGCCATCATACTAGGTGTCATTGCTGGACTGGCTAATCTGATTCCTTATATTGGTCCTTTCCTTGGGGCTATTCCTGCCATTATCATGGTTCTGGTTGGCTCCAGATTTGGCCTGGGTACTAGCTTAGGAGGTATTGCCATCATCACCGTTGGTGTCCAAATTATCGATACGGCTCTGATTACTCCACTTTTGATTGGCAAGAGCGTTGAGCTTGACCCGATTACAACAGTGGTCGTAGTTCTGGTCGGTGAGCAACTTTTGGGACTGATCGGCATGTTAATGGCCGTTCCATTGACCGCCATGTTAAAGCTGATCTGTCAGGAATTAGTCACCCAATTTAGAGGTTACTCCAGATCCTTTACTTATGGCAGCTCATAAGTGAGAGTTGCTTCACTGACAAGATTGAAAATTTACTCTTCACTATTTAAATTAGCAACTGTTGTTCTCCTTTTATCGCCAATTTACACAACGGTTTTCGCCAGCGAAGAACTGCCTGACAACCCAAACAAAATAGTCGACAGTTCAACTGAACTCCGGCCGGAAACCGGCCAACAAAGATTGGATGAGAACCCCAGCGAGACAACTAAAAAACAAATCAACCCACCCTTTTGGTTTAGTTTAATAATTATTGGACTTTTAGGTCTATCTTTACGCAACTCAGGAATGTTGTTCTTTCTTAAAAAGCGTCGTAATTCACCATAATCCGGACGGGATTTGCTGAAGCTCTAAATGCTCAGACTTCGAAATATCACCAAATCTTTCGGCCAACAGGTTGCCGTCGATCAGATAACCTTCCGATCAGGTCAAAACCATCCCCTACTCGGTGAAAACAGCGCCGGTAAATTGACGTTGATGGATCTGATCTATGCACTCTCTCAACCCGGTGCAGGTAAAATTGTCATGATGGCTGCGTCATCAGGCTCAACTCACCCAACGAGGCAGTAGCGCTGGATATTGACACGGTATACCAGCACTTCATGTTATTTTCAACATTGACTGTTGCCAAAAACATTTTCCTCAGTCAATCTGAGGAACTACTTCTAGTTCTTGGCCAACTTAAAGCCGAAGGTCGCCTGATTATCTTTATTAGCCACAAACTGAAAGAGGTGCTGGACCTCAGCGACGGGATTTTCGTTATCTTCGATGGACGTCTGACCGAAGCCATCCAATTTCGTAAAAACCTACCTCAACTCGGCCTATTGATGGCCGGTTCGCTATCAATGATTAATAATCAATGTTCATCGTAGACTGCTAGACATGATGAACTGGCGATTGAAACTGATTAGCGTCTCCGTCATACTGGCAGTAGTTTTTGTTCTTCACATCCGCTTGGTGCGCTTCTCCACCACTGTTAGCCGTGGCGCGCTTGACGCCGTTATCTGTATCGGTAAGGTCATCCGCCTGAATACGACGGAAGATATCGACCAGATTGTTAGCCTACAGATCACCTCTGGCCGATTCCGGGGTCAGACAATCGACTTCAACAACAAAAAGATCGGCCGTATCTTCAGTGACCGTGACTTTTTCATCGGCAACCGCGTTTTTTTAGAAATACCGCTTCGTAGCAAAGATCAGCAGACGGTCACTTCGGTTCAATTACTGGAACGGTTTCGTACGCCCTTTCTGCTTTACCTGGCAGGTATCTTTAGCTGCCTGATGGTATTGGTCGGTGGCGTGAAAGGAATTCGCGCCTTGCTGGCACTTTGCGTCTCTGCCATGGTCGTCTTCTTCATCCTGCTACCGTTACTGGTTAAAGGCTACAACCCTATTACAGTAGCACTGGCTATTTCTGCGCTGCTAACTGTGTTGACCTTCGTCTTTATCACCGGGCTGAGCCGAAAAGTGGTCTCCGGTGTCATCGGCACATTAGGCGGGTTGGCAGCAGTTGGTATCCTATCGGTGATCTGTCAAAGGGTGATGTACTTCACTGGTTTAGCCGAAGAGTTTGGTTACTTGGAACTCGGTATTGCCCTCTGGCGAACACCAGCCTCACACGGTTGGAATTTCCATGGCATCTTGGTGGCAGGTATGATTTTAGGTGCAGTTGGTGCTATGATGGATGTCGCCATGTCGATTTCATCTGCCGTCTACGAAGTCAAGACGGTCAACCCAAGGGTAACAGTGCACCAAGCGATTAGCGCCGGTATGAACGTCGGGAGAGACGTAATGGGCACCATGGCTGATACCCTGATCTTTGCTTATCTGGGCGCTGATATTATTACCCTTCTCCTGCCCCGGATCGAGTTCCCAGAGGTCGGCGTTTCCTATCCCTTTCTGCGGTTGATCAACGACGAGGCGACCGCTGTTTCTCTGATTCAAGCCATTGTCGGTACCATAGGCCTGGTACTAACAGTGCCGATTACGGCAGTGGTGGCAGGATTGTCTACCCGCTGGGCAATGCCTGCCGATGACGATGACCGAGCTGGCCCAGCGGGAGCCGTCGGCATCGTTCAGGAACCGGCCGAGATCGGCACAGGTCATAACATACCTTACCTGGTCCCCATCGCCCTGATGGTGGTCATCGGTCTGACGTTTTTGTTGCAACACCGGATCCAGCGAGAAGCGGCCGCCATCTCCACTTTCACCGGAAGTGAGGGTGAAATTCTATCCACATCTGAATATGTGAAGGGTCGTATCCTGCGGCGGTTAGAGCAGAATACATCCAGTAACGCCAGGCAAAACGACATCCTAGAAATCAAGGTTATGTCCGGCATGTATAAAGGGCAACAGATGGTGGTACGGAACATCATTACCCCCAACATGCCGTTGCTGAGCATCCCCGCGGAACCGGGCGACATTGTACTCTGCCGGTTGGGTGGCACCCCGGACCAGGTGGGACTGGTCAAGCAGGTACAGGAATACGGTCGGGACCGGTTTCTGATCTGGATGTTGGGATTGATGTTGATCTGCGTCATCTTGGTGGGTCGTGACGAAGGGGTCAGAACCGTTTGTGCCCTGGTCGGCGCCGGCATTGTGGTCTACTTCTTTATGTTGCCCCTGATCGCAGACGGTAAACCGCCTGTCTTGATCGTCACTTTGAGCAGCGGTATGATCGCTTTTTGTTCGCTGGTCTTTGTGATTGGCCCCAGCCGAAAGACCTTTTCCGCTGTTCTCGGAACTATGGGCGGAGTGATGACATCGGCGGTGATAGTCATTGCCGCCCAGCAATTTCTCCACTTTAGCGGCATGGAAGATGCAATAGCCGTCGACATCGTAGAGGCCCTGCGGACACCGCCCTTCAATTTTCAACAACTGTTGCTTGCTGGAATGCTGATCGGTCTTCTAGGCGTAGCAGTTGACGGCGCCATTGAAGTCTCTTCTTCGATGGAAGAAATTCGTCGAGCTAACCCCAGTATGTCCAACTGGAGGCTGATTACCTCCGGTATGAATGTGGGTACCGACATCCTAGGCACTATGGTCAACACGCTGGTCTTCGCCTGCCTCGGTGTTCGCTTGCTGTTGTTGATGGCCGTAGCCTCTCCCGACCTCCAACTCTTCCAATATCCACCGGTTGAATTGCTTAGCGTCGGCATGATGTCAGCCGAGATTCTGCGTATCTTGGCTGGCACCCTCGGCTTGGTGTTGACCATTCCGATTACGGCCCTGATCTCCGGATTCTGGAATTGGCGTGCGGTTGGTCGAACGAAAGGTCGTGTAGGAAAAAGGGCATAAGGCAGAAGGAGAAAGAATTTGTGGTCTTGGCACACAGTCACTAACTTCAAATTTTAAAGGCAGACCTGCGCGATATTTAACCCGTGAGTTCACTTATATGAACTGCTGTCTTAACTCTTCTGACAAATAAGCGAAGCATACTATATACAAAGGAAAAGGAAACGCTCTAGCTTAAATATCTGAATCAGAAAAGCAGTTAATCAAGGATAGAGATCGGGGCTCTATTTCTACTAGTTTTTTATTGGCATGGTTGCAGCCTCTATTTTACGGCTAACATTTGGCCTTGACAAGCAGTTGCCTTTTTGTAATAATGAAGTCTATTTCCGGAACGGAATTAGCACTGAACCGACACAGTTTTCTGCATAAATTGAAGGTGAAAACATGATCCTCTCGCTCCAGAAACCGGTAATATCAAACCGAGATACGAGATTAAGAATGACCTTTCACATCCTTGCCAGCAAGTGTATTCTGCCTTCCGCCCGGGCTGATTACATTCACTTATGCTATACGGTACTACTATTGGCACTAGTCGCTTCACCATTTTGCCAGGTGCTCGCAGATGACGTTGATTTCGGTCGAGATATTCAACCGATTTTATCAGATAAGTGCTATGCTTGCCATGGACCAGACGAAAAGCAACGGAAAGCCAACCTGCGATTAGATCTAAAAACCTCCACCTTGGCCGAACGTGACGATTATTTTATTATTTCGCCGGGACAACCGTCCGAAAGCCGACTTTACCAACGGGTCACGGCTGAACATACAAAAGACTTGATGCCACCGCTCGATTCGGAGATTTCTCTCTCTCAAGCAGAAGTAGATCTGCTTAAACGGTGGATTGAAGAAGGGGCTAAGTGGAAAGGGCATTGGTCATTCACAGCTCCGCAGCGACCAGAAGTTTCTCCCGACCGGCGAGGACATCCAATTGACTATTTTATTCAAAAACGCCTAAAACTCGCAGAATTGGCCAATTCGCCCCAAGCTAATAAGAGATCATTGATTCGGCGAGTGACGTTTGACCTGACGGGATTGCCTCCCACGAGCCAAGAGATCAACCAATTTCTATCGGATGATAGTCCAACTGCTTACGAACATCTAGTGGATCGATTATTAGCCAAACCACAATACGGAGAACATATGGCCAGATTTTGGTTAGATGTTGCCCGCTATGGCGACACACACGGTTTACACTTAGACAATTTTCGCCAAATGTGGCCTTATCGTGATTGGGTAATTCAGGCCTTCAACCAAAATATGCCGTTCGACCAGTTTACTATCGAGCAGTTGGCTGGTGACCTATTACCAGAACCGACACTGGGTCAAAAAATTGCTACTGGTTTTAATCGCTGTAATGTCACTACTAGTGAAGGTGGTTCTATTGCTGAGGAATATTATGTTCGCTATGCGATTGATCGAGCCAGTACCACCGCAACGGTCTGGATGGGGCTAACGATGGGATGCGCCGTTTGCCATAATCACAAATTTGACCCAATTACACAAAAAGAATTCTATGAATTCTATGCTTACTTTAACAACATTACTGAGCAAGCAATGGATGGAAATGCCCAAGCCGTTCCACCTGTGGTCAAAGTGCCAACATCCGACCAAATAGAGGAACTAGAACAGATCAGCCAAAAAATCGAAGATTTGAAGGTAGAGCAACAACAACCGATTCCAGAAGTGGATGCCGAGCAACGAAAATGGGAAAGTCAATTGCCACGCTGGACCATTCTACAACCGACAACTTACACTTCAGCCGGTGGCGCTAAGCTAGAAGTACAGGTTGATAATTCGATTTTAGCCAGCGGTAAAAATCCTGACCGCGAGGTCTATCAGATCGAAGCCAAACTAAAAGCAGGATATTACACTGCCATTCGCCTGGAAGGGTTGACAGATCAGTCTCTACCCCACATAGGGGCTGGTAGAAGCAAGAATAGTAATGTGGTACTGAGTGAGTTTGAAGCCAAATTTGCCACCTCAAACCGGCCTAACCAGTGGCAGAAAATTGAGTTTAGTCGAGCTTGGGCTGACCATGAACAACCAAACGGTGACTTCAAGGTTGCAAATGCTATTGATGGTAAAGCCGAAACAGGTTGGGCTACTGACGGAGCCAATAAGCGTGAAAACCGACAGGCAATCTTCTTAGCCAAAGAGGCGTTTGGTGATAATACCGACATTCAACTCCGTGTTTGGCTCAAACATGAGTCCCCTCACATCCAACACAACTTTGGTCGGGTTCGTTTGGCGACTACGGTATCAGATAAGTATGCACAGATGAAGCCTAGACCCACTGTAGAAAACTGGTATTCCGTTGGCCCATTTCCAACTGAGAATTTTGCCCAGGTACACGAGCCGGAGGAGTCGGCTGTTAACTTGGTCCAAACCTATGAAGTTGGGAACAAAACCTTAGCTTGGAAAGAAGAAAAAAAATACGACGATGGTAAAATCCATTCGACACAGATTCCAGACAAGCATTCACTCTTTCTCTATCGCCAAATTAACTCGTCTGCTGCTCAACGAATCACGCTGTCATTGGGGAGTGATGATGCGATTAAAGGGTGGGTCAATGGTACCGAGGTATTGGCTAACGACGTTAGCCGCGGTGTAGCGATTGGGCAAGATCAGGTAGTAGTCAACCTCAATCAGGGGAAAAACGAAATTTTGCTGAAGATCATCAACTATGGCGGGGCATCCGGCTTTTATTTTGCCTTGCCAGATAAGGTAGAGCTGATACCAGCACATTTAGTCGATTTAGCTGTTGTTGCCGAATCGGAACGAAGTGAAGAACAGGAAAAAGAGTTTCGCCTATACTATCGCGCTCATCTGTCGCCATATCAAGCCTTGAAACAGATTCGGAAATCACTCAAGGAAAACGAGACCAAAAAAACTGCCATCGAAAGTGTCATTGCTACCACGTTAGTCATGGCCGAGCGAGAAACACCTCGTGGTGCCTACATGTTGCATCGTGGAGATTACACTAAACGTAGAGAACAGGTCAGGCCTGACACTCCTGACATTTTGCCTCCTATACCTGCCGATTCTCCACCAAATCGGATGGCTGTGGCCAATTGGTTGGTTTCCCCCCAACACCCACTCACTTCGCGAGTGGCAGTCAATAGGTTGTGGCAGCAGATATTTGGTACGGGAATCGTGAAAACGGCGGAGGACTTTGGTAGTCAAGGTGAGCGTCCTAGCCATCCTCAATTGCTGGATTGGTTAGCTACTGAGTTTATCCAAACTGATTGGGATATTAAGCGGATGGTTCGATTGCTAGTAACATCTGCTGCCTACAAGCAGACAGCCAATGTTACCGATCAAATGTTGAACAAAGATCCTGATAACCGTCTTTACGCCCGTGGGCCAAGATATCGCTTGGATGCTGAGATGATTAGGGATCAAGCCCTAGCCGTTAGTGGCCTGCTACATCAAAAGATTGGTGGCCCAAGCGTCAAGCCACCTCAACCCGACGGCCTTTGGCATGCAGTAGCCTATACGGACTCAAATACAGCTCGCTTTGTTCAAGATGAAGGAAAGGATAAAGTGCATCGTCGCAGTCTCTACACGTTCTGGAAGCGAACGGCACCACCACCCCAAATGGCGATTATGGACGCCCCATCACGCGAGGTCTGCACCATTCGCCGTGAACGGACCAACACGCCACTACAAGCCCTGATGCTGATGAACGATCCACAATTTTTGGAAGCTGCTCGTGCTCTGGCTGAACGAATTCTCAAAGAAGGGGGTGTCACTATTCAAGAGCAGTTGGCCTTCGGCTTCGAGTTAGCCACAGCTCGGTTGCCTGATGAACGGGAAATCTCGATTTTACAAAGTACCCTAGAAAATCACCTATCCCAATTCCAGTCAGATCCAGAGTCAGCACAACAGTTAATCAAAATTGGTGAATCCATGGCAAATGAATCAATAGAAACGACTAAGTTAGCCGCTTGGACCATGATTGCTAATCTGATTCTGAATTTGGATGAAGTTTTAACTAAAGGATAATTCAACGAAAGGTAAGACGAATGCTACCAATTAGAGAGTACTTGCAAACAGAAACACGTCGCCAATTTTTTGGCAAAGCCGCTTTGGGACTTGGCGGAGCAGCTTTGGCCACCCTGACGCCGCCGGCTTTGAGTGCGAATGAAAGCCTGCAAAATACCGGCGAATCAGGAAACGGGATGCTAAAATCCCCGCACAGTTCACCTAATGCCAAGCGAGCCATCTATCTGTTTATGTCTGGAGCACCATCACAGTTGGACTTGTTTGACTATAAGCCTAAGATGAAAGACTGGTTTGATCAAGATTTGCCGGAATCGATTCGTCGAGGACAACGGTTGACCACCATGACCTCTGGCCAAAATCGCTTCCCGATCGCGCCGTCTATCTACAAGTTCAAAAAGTACGATAATGGTGGTGATGGAGCTTGGATTAGTGAACTTTTGCCCCACCATTCTACTATGGTCAGCGACTTAGCCATCGTCAAAACGGTTCATACCGAGGCCATCAACCACGATCCGGCTATTACCTACATTTGTACAGGTGATCAACTGCCAGGCAAACCGAGTCTTGGGGCTTGGTTGAGTTATGGTCTAGGCAGTGAGAACGAGGATTTACCCGCTTTTGTGGTGATGAATGCCACTTGGACGGGTCGAAAATCGGCACAAGCCCTTTACAATCGCCTGTGGGGGGCAGGTTTCTTACCTTCTCAGCATCAAGGCGTGCTGTTGAGAAGTAGTGGTGATCCCATTTTATTCCTTTCCAATCCGGACGGTGTTGTCCCCCAAACACGACAACAGATGCTGGCGGCACTCAATCAGCTCAACCGAAAAAATTATCAAGAGGTCGGCGATCCAGAGATACATGCCCGTATTTCTCAGTACGAGATGGCTTTTCGTATGCAGACTTCAGTGCCAGAACTGACCGATTTTTCGAAAGAACCTCCATACATTTTGGACATGTATGGACCGGATGTTCATAAACCTGGGACCTTCGCCTATTGTTGCTTAATGGCTAGGCGACTGGCCGAGCGAGGCGTTCGATTTACCCAAATCTTCCACCGTGGTTGGGACCAACACGGGAATGTGACTGGAGACTTACCCAACCAAGCGAGAGATGTCGATCAACCGGCCACGGCACTCGTACAAGACCTCAAGCAGCGTGGCATGTTGGATGATACGCTAGTGGTATGGGGAGGAGAGTTTGGTCGAACGATATACTGTCAAGGCGGACTTTCTCGGACTAATTATGGTCGTGACCACCATCCTAAGTGCTATACTGTCTGGATGGCTGGAGCTGGGATCCAGCCAGGTATTGTACACGGTGAAACTGACGATTTCAGCTATAACATTTTACGTGATCCTGTTCATATTCACCAACTAAACGCCACTATTCTGAGCCAACTGGGTGTTGATCACCGACGTCTATCAGTTAAATTTCAAGGGTTAGACCACCGTTTAACCGGTGTCGAAGAGGCCAAGGTTATTGGCGATATTTTAGCTTAGAGACCCAGTCTAAAGGGGTTCCCTGCTTTATAAAAATGTATTTCCAGCAAATTTGATTAGGATGAGAGCTGCCATGAATATTTATTGTTGTCCTTCCGTTAAGAATCCCCCGAAAACAGGTCTATCTGTTCGTCTCGCGGGACTTTGTTTTACGCTGCTGACGGTCATCAATCTGACTTCCTCAGCACAAGAAGAGAATAAAGTCGCGGACCAAGAAGCATATGCAACTCAAGAGTTGTTGAAGGCCAAGTGTTTCGATTGCCATGGCGTCGATCGGCAAAAGAGTGGCTTGCGCCTAGATGATCGGCCTAGTGCATTGAAAGGTGGGAATAGCGGTACACCAGGTATTGCTCCTGGCAAACCGTTAGACAGTGCAATCGTTCACCGGTTTACTTTGCCGTCAGACGATGAAAAAACCATGCCTCCTAAGGATAGACCGAGACTGACAGCTGAAGAATCTTTGCAAATTATCCATTGGATACACCGGGGAGCTGTGTGGCCTAGTTACAAAGGTTTCGAAGAAGAAAATTCTGAGAAAGAAATCGAATCTGTTGCGACCATTCCGGCGGAATCAGGGGCCGAAACCGGCCTAGTTAACTTTAGCAAACGAGTCCTACCGATCTTTCAGAAGAATTGCATTTCCTGTCATGGGCCAGATGAGCAGGCAAAAGGCTTGCGGTTGGACAGTGTTGCCGACATTATGGATGCCAATGCGGATGGGCTTTTGTTGGTTGCTGGAAAGGCTGATGAGAGTGAACTTTTTAGACGAATTTCTTTGCCCGAAGACGACCAAGAAATCATGCCACCCAGCGATTTTGGCTCCCCACTCTCTACAGCTGATCAGGAACTAATCAAACAGTGGATCAATGAAGGGGCAAATTTTGATCAACAGGATTTAGAAACTTCAAATGAAGCCGACACTATTGTCGTGGCTTCGCCTGTTGCGGCCGAAGATTTGGCTAAACTGACGCAAATCGGGGCATTAGCCGCTCCCATCGCGCAGGACACCAACTTAATTCAGGTCGATTTCAGCCAGATTTCCAGCCAAATTGGAGACGAACAGTTGACTCTGTTGCAACCGTTTAAGGAACAATTACACTGGCTTGATATCGGCGGCACCAAAATTACAGATGATGGACTAGCGAAATTGGCGGTATTCCCTAACCTGGTGCGTCTCCATCTGGAAAATACGAGTATTGGTGATAATGGGTTGCAACATCTCCAAACTTTAACCCGCTTGACCTACTTAAACATATTCAATACACAGGTCAGTGATGTAGGTTTAGAGCATCTGAAACCGTTAGAAAAGTTGGATCAGATCTACTTGTGGAAAACGCAAGTAACCGAAGCAGTAGCGGAAAAACTGATGGCTGATCGCCCTAACTTAGCAGTCAACTTAGGCTGGGAGTATGAACTGAAGAAAAAACTGTTGGTTCACTTGGAAGAACCGGTTAACAAAGCGGTTGGCTTATCCCAATCTGGCGCTATCAATGCGATTGTTAACTTGGTTTCAAAGGACAACTTAGAAGTGGCTAAGAAATTAGCAACCTCTGCTATTCAGAAACAGACTACTTTGGAGGAAAAGGCCAGAGCCTCAGATGAAGTTTATGCTAAATTATCGGCTCTATTTGACGATGACAGTTGCTGTGCCAAAGCACATCAAGAGGGGAACAAATGTGCGCACGACTGCTGTAAAAAAGCTTTGGCTGATGGCCTTGTCTGCTTAAAATGCAATCCTGGAGCAAAAGACAAACAGACCGACTTGGAGGAAAAGGCCAGAGCTTCAGATGAAGTTTATGCCAAGTTATCGGCTCTATTTGACGATGGTAGTTGCTGTGCCAAAGCACATCAAGAGGGGAACAAATGTGCGCACGACTGCTGTAAAAAAGCTTTGACTGATGGCCTTGTCTGCTTAAAATGCAATCCTGGAGCAAAAGACAAACAGACGAACTAAATTCGCCTTCTGTTTATTTGACTAGATCACGGTCTATCAAGACGAAATTTCCTGTCTCACTCGTTGGATTAAAAGAGCAGACAACGAAAATTCTATAAGCAGAAAGACTCATACTTCTATAAAGTCAAACGTTTTCTGGATCTGCTTCTATTAGGAGTGATCGTTTTTGTTACAACTTTGCGGAGCAATATGGAGGAGAAACAGATGAGTAGCAAACCTAAAATTTACCACATCGCTAGTTTATGGACACTGTCCGGTTATGGTGACCAAAGCAGTGAGTGGTCGATGGAACAGAAACTGGATGCAATTAGAACCGCAGGATTCGATGGATTCGCGGGGCGAGTCTCGCAAGTTACTAGGGAGATCGTCGATCAATCAGGGCTAATTTTTTGTGCTATCCACGATATCGGTGAGGAGAGTAATATTCAGGCCGAATTGGAACAGATTAAAGCGGTTGGCGCCGTCTGTGTTAATGTGCAAATGCTAGATCACGATTCTCCCACCGACATAGCGGTGCCTTTAGCTGTTCAAGTCCTGCGAACTGCTGACTTGCTAGAGATGGACGTTGCCATCGAAGTCCATCGGGATACCTGTACCGAAACTCCAGAAAAAACTTATGCACTGGCTGAAGGTTATGAGAAAGCCGAAAATCGTCCAATGAAAATCACTTGGGATTTTTCTCACCCGGCCATCATCAAACATATTTCTCCTCCCTACTGGGATAGGTTAGCTGAACGGGTGGATCTGATTCAGTATGCGTCGCAATTCCACTTTCGCCCCTTCAATGGCCATCACTGCCAGATCTCAGCCCTGGATCACGATGGCAACTTTACCTCCGAGTTTATCGATTGGTTGCCTTTTGCGGAGAAAGTAATAGAAGTGTGGTTGGAAACTGCTACTGATGATAGTGTGATGTACGCCTGCCCTGAACAAGGTCCACCTAGCTATGCCTTATCAATCTTTCCTGATCTATGGGAAGATGTGCAAGCTATTCGTACTGAACTTGATCAAATCTGGCAAAAGCTGACAGCTTAAGGCCGGGTTATACCTTCCCAATACAATTGTACTCCGCTGTCTGCCTCTGTCTGTTGTATTGACAACTTGGCTGGTACACAGGCGTAAGTTTCAAAACCGGTTCCCTCACTAACTGGGGCTACCGGTTACCGGAAAAGCCAAATTTCTGTGGGTAAAGTACCGGGCAGAGTAATCATGAGGTAAATGTTATGAGATCCGAAAAAAGATCCGGGCTAGGAAAATGAAATCAGTTCTAGACCATCACCATATACTAAGTATTTTCGTTATTAGAGCCACTATCACTTGGACCAAGGGGACTATGGGGAGCAATAGCCGGCGTCGATTTATTAGCTGCAGAAATAAAATAAAGGTGTCTGGGAAAAAATATTGGAACCATTAGCCGATAAGCCGGATGATTAAGTGGTTAATGATAGAAGCTGGTTATCTCAACGTTCAGCCATCTGCGGCGGCGACAAAAGAGAGTTAGAAGATGAATCAGACCAAAGAGGCTCAACACTAAATTAGGCTTGGCCCGTGATCAGAATGGTCGGCTGGCCCGAGCAATGATTACCGAAGACACAACGGCCGATTGTTCTCCAGTTGAAGATCTGAGACTAGGAATTCAGGATCAGCATTGACTAGTCGATGCTGATCCTGATGGCCAGGCAATTCTTCCAAAAGCCAATCAAGTTGAGATGCGGCCGGCTTACATTTGGCCCCAAAAAAGAGAAAATATTAGAGAAATGACAACCAAGATTGAGACCAAAGGCGGCAGAGAGTCGAAAATGCGTCCCGGTATCTTAAACGGTGGGGTGGAATGACCACAGGTGAGGGTAAAAATCCCAGACTCTTTTTTAGCCGCTACTCAACTAGGCTTCAATTTTTCTCATCGAACAGCGTGAAGACATACAGGGATTTCCTTCGCTCGGATATTTACCTCCTGATAACTTCACTGCACTAGAGGCAATGACAACGTACTGCACACCGTCTAACTGATAGGTAATCGGCGGTGCATGAGCGTCAGAACCAGTTTGGAAATCCCAGAGAAACTTTCCTACTTTCTGCATCGAATGCCATAAATTCACTTTCTAGGTCACCGGAAAAGGCAAGACCTCCGCTAGTTGTCAAGCAACCGGCCCAATTGGGGGAAATCGTTTCGTGTTTCCATTTAACATCCCCGGTGAAGACGTCAACCACGCTGATATATGTCCTGGCATTGTTCTACTTCTTGTCGGGCCCTCCGCCGCCATACCACTCCCCAGATAAGGTAATCCCTTCCGGTAGAAAAATCGACTCTAATGAAAAGAAGCATAGAACTCAAGGACAAAAAATAGAGCAGGTTGGTCATCGTAAGCCGAGGGCGACCAATTTTTTCCACCTTCTATCCCCGGACAGATACGGATGGTGCCTTCTTCTGAGGCAAAGGCCTCGGGTTTAAAGATTGGGCGACCGTTCTCATCCAGCCCTTCTGACTACGTTACTTCACAATCAGGTCTTGGCATACAAGAACTTGCCATCAGCGCGATCCAGTACATAGAAATAGCCAGTCCGGTTAGCCCGAATAAGGGCCTTAGTGAGCTTTCCATTGATCTCCAGGTCAATCAGGTTCGCTAGTCCCATCCCAATCCCAAAGATCGTAAGGCGTTGCTCGGAAACATCACTCCAATTTACCAGTGTCATCATCCAGAGCGACAATACAGTCAGTGTAGAGGTTACCCCCTTTGCGAACATCGTCGTTCCAATTCAGGTACAGTATTTTCCATTCCCTAGGAAACCAGATTTAATTTGGGGTCATAAGATCCCGTCACCCAAGCCGAGCTACCACCGGTCATCCAAGAATCACCTTCCCAAGTCTCACCACCAAGTTCATCTTTCGATGGCACTGTATAAAATCTCCAGGCTTGTTCACCGGTATCCACATAATAGAGGTCGATAAACCCACGTATGCCATATTCTGCACCGGAGATACCGACGATGGCCTTAGTCTTTAACCACTAACGAAGCAAGCGTTAGGGATTCAGAATTTTTCTGGCCGCAAACAGTCCGGCCTCACAGAACCGTTCTCGTTTTAGCATCCAGAGCCAGTAGATGCGCGTCCAGTGTGGTCCAGAATATTTTATCTCCTTTGATGGCTACGAGCACTCATATAAAGTCATGAGCACTTATTTGGTCAGGTTTGGCTAACGTGTTGCTTGGGAGCATTCCCCCAGCTTAAGCTCGGATTGATAGCCAAACCCCAGGTTTGAGCCATCGGAATATGTAATGCTTCTACCGTTACCAGCTATGCTGGCTAGGTGCCTTTTGTGGACATATCTCTGACCCATGACGCCGGGCCTGAAAAATGGGTTCGGTTGGACTTGACTCCGAGGCCTGTTCTGAGGATTCCCTTGTAGCCCCCTTTTGGATTGCTTCTGTAACTTTGTGGCCCGACTAATGAAACGGCCAACCTGCTGCGGCGGACCAAAAAGCAGAAGAGCCAACTCAAAGAGGACAAGACCAGGAGGGGAAAAGGCCACGTACCAGTCACGACATGCCTTCAAGCACGTATCACGCCTCAGATGGCATCAAACGCGGCCATCCATGTTCCAGCCCAGGAAGCCATGGTCAACGACCCCGAGGCTTCGGTGGGCTATGTCCGCCTATCATGACGGCTTCATCTACGGACATAGCTTGTCTCAAAACGTCACAACTTCTCACTGGAGCCGCCGGTCATGGTAGTCTCCCCGGCACTATGCTATGCTACCGGCTTCCCAATGCTTCCACCTCGACTATACCTGCCTGGACGCGGCTCACGATGCCACCGCTATCGACCAGAGGCCCATGGCAGACATCAACTCAGGGCGTAGAACCGATACCGCATCAAGTGGCATTGCCCCAAGAAGGAAGCAGACTTTCCCTGTGATTAGCTGGACGCCGGCTCCATCTCCAACACCCATCCCAAGGACAATCTCGG
>JASMLX010000240.1 GCA_030748495.1 Candidatus Poribacteria bacterium
ATTGGTTGAGATAGAAAATGAGGCTACCATGCAACTCATTCGTGCCACGCATGAAGAAGAGGCGCTTGCTATTGCCTGCGGTGCCCGGGTTGGTGGTACACGGACGGCGCTTTTTATTCAAAACGTTGGGATTCTGACAATGGGAGCCGGGTTGGTGTCGTTGGCTATGCGCTATCAGATACCGTTGCTAATTCTGGCTTCCTTTCGTGGCACCATCCATGACTCGACTTTTTTTCATATTCCTAAAGGTCGGGTAACGTTGCCTGTATTGAGGGCAATGGGCCTGCATCATGCCGTGGTCCGACCTGATGCGCCAATCAGCCAGCAGGTTGAACAGGCTGCAGCATTTGCTGAGGAGGCATCTTTACCATTCGTTCTTTTGATGGGCCGCGAGGACGTGCAGTGGTGAATGCGAAAATCCCAAGCCGCAGAGATTACTTCGGAGAGTTGGCAAAAGGAATGCCAGCAGATGCGCTAGTGGTTACTTGCCTTGGTAACTCATCTTACTTGTGGGCGGTAATTAATGACCGACCAGAAAATTTTTATTTTGAAGATGCGATGGGTCTTGCCTTGCCATTTGCCCTGGGATTAGCATCGGCTCAGTCTGATCGACGAGTTATTGTCATTGAAGGGGATGGTGGTTTGCTTATGCACATGGGGGCGCTTGCCACAGTTGGTGCAGTTGCTCCTGATAACTTGACGATTATCGTGATGCAAAATGGGGTTCACGCAGCGTCAGGCGGACAGCCCCTGACTAACCAAGGATTGAATCTTGCTGCAGTTGCTCAGAGTTTGGGGCTAGCTCGGGCCAAGACAGTGACCAGCACCAGAGAATTAAAAATAGCACTGACAGAAATGTTGGATCGTAAAGGCCCAGAATTTATTGCCGCTAAACTTGAGCCGGATCTACAAGTAGTTCAGCCACCCTACCCTTTTAATCCGGTTGTGACCAAAACACGTTTCAGCCGTGCAATTGACGCACCACGCTATATACCAGAAATTTTCGGTGCTGGCAGAATGGAGTCACTCGACTAGGGATTCAGGATATAGCTGTTGAATATGCCAAGCTAGTTTACGATCCTGGTCGTTGAGTTTATTTCATCAGACCTGGTAGCCATAGTACGGTTCCTGGTACCGTGATCATTATGGCCATGACTAACAGGTTTAAGGCAACAAAGGGAAGCGCCGCTTGATAGATATCACCCATTGTTGTGTTTTTTGATGCTATTCCTTTCATCACAAACAATGACAGGCCAAACGGTGGTGATATCGTCGCTAACTCTAGATTTAGGAGCATGATCGCGCCAAACCAGACCGGATCCCAGCCGAAAGTGCTGACAATCGGAAAATACATAGGTGTTGTGATCATTACAATTGATGTCTGTTCAACAAACATACCAAGTAGAAGGAGGATAAGTTGCATGGCTAACAGAACAAAAATGGGGTGTTCTGACCAGACCAGCGCCAGCTCAGTAATACCAACCGTAATTCCGGTAAAAGCAAGAATCTGGCTGAATGCAGTGGACCCGGTGAGGATAATAAATACCATGACGGAGATCGACGTCGCCGCTGCAACTGATTTTTTTACGACCTCCCAGTTCAGTTTTCCATAGATTGCTACCAGGAGAAAACAAAATAGCGCACCTAAGGCAGCTGCTTCGGTAGGAGTTGCGATACCGAAAAAAATCGTACCAATTACAACTACGATAATTGTTACTAACGGAACCACGTAGCGAATAGTTCTGTTGATTCGCGGCCAGATCGGGGTCGGCTCTACGTCGTAGGCAGGTGCCAGGTTAGGCTGGATAAGACAACGGATAACGATATAGGCTGCGTACACGACGGCCAGTAGAATGCCTGGAAGCAGGATACCCACAAGAAGTTTGCCCACCGAAAATTGGCCAAGGCTGGCAAGTATTACCCCCAGGGCGCTTGGTGGAATCATGATTGCCAGGCTGCCGCTGGCTAATATTGGCCCAATCGACATTGATTTACTGTAGCCTCGACGTTCCATATCCGGTACTAGCGTAGAACCAAGCATAGCAACGCTGCCCATAGCGACCCCGGTAAGCGTTGCAAAAAGAGAACCAGCACCAATTGCCAAAAGGGCAAGACGGCCAACAACCTGTCCTAACCACTCGTCCAAAACATCTATCATGCGGTACGCGATTCCAGAGTGGAAAATTACTGTTCCCATAAGGATAAACATCGGGACTGGAACAAGTACAAAGGTCGAAATAGAACTGTCTATACTGAGAATTAATTGCTCTAAGCCTATCAACCCACCCCAGAATACGTATATACCGATAACGTTAATCAGTATGAATGAAAATGCTACTGGTAAACCAAGTAGCAAAAGAACAGCAAGGCCGCCAAAAAAAAACACCATCAGGACCGGCCAATCCATTTATCTTCCGTTTCCGTTTTTCGAAAGGCTGATGTTATCGTCTGACGCTAAATAATAAGATATCGCCCGGCGCACAAATTGACAACATAGAAAAAAGCAACCGATTGGAATGACTCCAAGGTTGACTACTCGAGGAATTTCAATCTCAGCGGGAATCAAAATACCACGCTGAAATGAGCTAACTGATTCCAATATACCAAACACCGTTATAACTAAACAAACTGCGGCACCCAGTAATGAACTCGTGAAATTCATCCACCGACATAACGCCGGTTTTACGCGGCTTAACAATAGATCAAGAATCACATGTTCTTCACGCTGCAGAATCCAAGCGGCGCCAAGAAAAGTCATGTAAACAAGCAGAGTTCCGCTTAGAAGATCGATACCGATAAGGCCTTCGTGTAAGACGTAACGGAAAAACACTTTAACGGTTACCATAAACATGATAATGATGAGGGTGCATCCAGACAGGATTCCCCCCCAAAGTAGGGTTTGATCGAATATTTTCACCAATGTCTTCATTGAAAATGCCGGTATCAATATCTTAGTGTTAGCGTTTAATAGTGTCACTAGCATTTACGGCGAAAAAAAGCAGGTCAGGTTTGTTCTTACCTGACCTGCTGTGTTACAGCGATTTAAACGATCAATAAACTAATCGTAGCCCATTAAACGCCGGGCTGTCGAATAATCTTCAGCGCTCATGGCCGACTTGAAGTGAGCCCAGAGTGCAGAGTTAGAAACATCGTTCCAGCTTTTCGCTTCATCCTCAGAAAAATGGATAACCTTCATACCACCCTTGATCATGCCAGCTAATTGAGTGTTTTGATAAGCAGATATCCAACCTCGAGACCATTCCTGTATTGTGGCAACTGATTCCAGCATGATCTGTTGTGTATCTGCTGGTAGGCTGTTCCACTTATCCAGGTTCATCATGATACTGATACCATCTCGGTATAACGGGTGGCCAATCACATATTTCGATACTTCCTGCCAGCCAAAACTGGTGAAGCCGTCGTAGTACGGCCAGGTAAACCCTTCGACGGTTCCCCGCTCAAGGGCCAGATATACCTCTGACGGCGGTAAGGTAACAGGCTCCCCACCAACAGATTTCACAAAAAACCGAGTCAAAGGGGGTACCCTAATCTTCATGCCCTTCAAATCACCAATGCTTGAAACTTCCGTTTGTGTGTACATGAAATGATTGCCTGTACCTACGTCACCTGAAAAGTGTCCTAGATACCGGGCACCTTTTTTCTCGTACATCTTGACCATGAAATCAAACAACTCACTACCTGGACCGTTGTCAGGAATGTCATAGGGGGACATTTCCGTAACATAGCCGCCTGGGGCGATTCCAGCCCAGTAATTAGGCGCACCGTACCAAATGTCGAATACTCCGCGTACTAGCGCTTCTGGCTGATCAAACGTAGGTACGACTTCTTTACCTCCCTTGAAGTTAATCGTGAGCTTCCCTTTTGCTCGTTTATTAACTTCTTCAATAAAACGAATACCAACGTCTGCGGCAGATGAGATTTTTGGTGGCCAGGCACCAACCATGTTGAGGACAATGCCCTCTGCAGACGCGACACTCATCCAAGTCGTTAACAAAGTGCCCGAAAATAAGGCGATCAAAAATTTCCTGATAGCAATCAACTTCATTATTAATTCCTCCTTTAGCTTGTGTCTCCTTTGCCAGATGGGGGGCTAACAGCAGCCTTAGTTTGTCTAAGGTCCTATCATCTAGTCAACCAAATCGGAAAATGGCAAGGCTATGATATGTGAGTAAGAGTTGAATTTTCTTAATAACTCATTGAAAAATCGGTTATATCCTTTTTTACAGTGGCCAGATTGGAACAAAGAATAAGTTTTTAAGCATTAACCTGTCTGGTGGCGGGTTCCCCTAACGGCCTTTTCTCGGTTCAGCTCCTGATCTAGGCTAAGTTCAAATCCCGGCCCGCAAGACTCACAGTTTGCAGGGGCGATCCTTTTGTAGTCGGTCAGTGGAACTCAAAATACCGGAGGCGATAGTGACGCCGAGCGCCTTTTCGGCTCGCTCGCGGGTCGTAGAAAACGCACAGGTTTTCAGTGATTTAACCGTAACCAATACCAAAAAGGCCCGCAACCCTATTGTCAAGTAGCGTTATTCATCTGGACACGGTATCCCTAGGCTTAGATTAAAGAGCGCCGATGATGCGAGCGGCAGCCAAGTTTTGGTGGGGTACGCCTGAAAACTATCCGCCTTGGGCCACATGGGAGCGAAGGCCAGTTAATTTCGTGCTCCAGGCAGGCTTTTTACTAAAGTTTCGTGGTATATACTGAGTGTTCAAACATACTAACAACCTATAGACAAAACCATTTAACTGCAAACGATTCTTGCAGCGTACTTAAAGAGCGCATCAGTTTCAATGCAGAGTAATCTAAAGTTATGTAAAAAGCTGGGTGTCGCCACGAGCTCATGGGTTACCACAGGAGACCGTCATGTATGACTGGAACTTCGATGTTATCTGGGATTATCGGATGGTCTACCTGAAAGGGGCCGTGATTACGCTTGAAATCAGTTTGTTGGCGGTGTTTTTCGCTGTGACTTTGGGCTTGTTTGTG
>JASMLX010000241.1 GCA_030748495.1 Candidatus Poribacteria bacterium
TTCCGATATCATCCAGGGCTTGAATCCTGAGATGGTGATTGCCGACCAGGCATATGAGGCCAATGATTTGATCCAAAAATGATCCCAGACATGGGAGCTCTGGTAGCCATACTAGTGCACAGTAATCGCAACCAACAACCAGAGTCTGATGATCACTGCTACAAAGACCGTAACCTGGTGGAGCGTTTCTGCCATAAAATTAAACAGTTTGGCCATATTGTCAGGGGCGATGAAAAGCAGGATCGTAACTTGTATGTCTATGCTCAACTTGGTGTCTACCATCATCTGGTTGGCCTGAATGTTAACAGGCCCTAACATAGACTCATCAGAACGAGTCCATGTTAGACGAGAGATTATACAGACTAGTGTTGTTGGAGGCCAGCCCAAACAGTGGTTACTTTTCCACCGGGATCTACTGAACGCTATCGCCTCTGGTACAAGCTTAGCTGAAGAAATTGAGAACCGATACGAAGTCGACAAGGGTGAGGAATTGCAACTTAGTCGTCGCTTACAACAACTAGAGGAATCATTGGCTTCAAAGCCAGTAGATTTAACAACCTTTAGAAAGTTACTAAGAAAAGAATTGCAGGAAAATACAGAATCACCAAAACCAGCCTTACATGCACTGATAGAAAGGATTACGGCTTATCCAGATCGGAAAAAGGAAGTCAATTTTAGAATTGGGGAGAAAAGTGAAAGGAACTCATGGGGGACAAGATCTGTACCCCCACGAGTCGCAATACCCCGTAGGGGAACCTGACCCTGGGGAGACAATGCAATAGGTTGCGGCCGGTAGGTGGTGTCTGTGAGGCGTCTACCAGCCGCAATTGATTCAATCAATATTATGACCTACCGATTTAACTTGATATCTGCCCATTTAGTAGTCAACCTGTTATATGGTTCTACGGCGAGTGCTGCTTCCATCGCTTTCGTGACCTCATCAGGAGTGAACGCTACACTCCAAATCTTGAGTTCATCTACCGCCCCTTTGAAGAAGGTCCCACCGCCGGAATTTTCTGCTACTGACATACCGTGCTCAGGGAAATCTATTCTGACATCACCACCTGCGGCAGTCTTGCCATCAAGTTTCCCATCGATATACAGTACTGCCTCCTTCTTGGTTTGTGTAGCAACGTAGTAGTACCATCTATTTTCAAATTCGAGTTCCTTACTCTTAATTTCTAATTCTGCCCCCTTGGTGGCAAAGTAATGACCGAGTGTAACACCACCCCGACAGAAGGTTATATGCGGCCTTCCACCACCATTCTTCCGGTACAGTATATCCATTCTACCGCCACATTTAACCGCCTCGCTGGGCTTAAACCAAAACTCAATGGTCATAGCTTTGGGCACATCGAATTTTAGAGGGTCGAACTTTGCAGCCCCTCCTCCGAATTCTAAGGCTTTACCGACAACACCTTCTACTGATTTGGCTTTGCCCTCTACTTTACCCTTGAATTTATTGGGTGATACATCTATCACCTCTTTCCCATTACCTTCAAAAGGTAGATGTATGATTAAATCCTTGGGACCTGCAGCGTCAGCCAACGATACCATTAGAATCAATACCAAGCCTACATTTAAACTGAAAACTTTTTTCATATACATCTCCGCTAATATCCTCTATATACTATCACTACCGAAAGGTAAACACAAGAATCTCTGGTTCAGTAAAACGTAAGAAATAAAACAATGACTTCTATGGAGCAGATGGACTGGTTGATAATCTGTAATTAATTAGAAGAAAAATGGTGATACTGAAGTAAGCCTACACAATCATTTAGCTAGTCAGTTAGAGGACTTTTTGTTTTTAAGCAAAATCAGGGGTGAATTCAAGACCCTTGACCAGTTAAACGCCCCCAGAAACTGACTCTCTTGTCTCTTTTTTCTTGGTTAGTTTCGAGTAGCCGGTTTAGTCAAAACTATTGTAATTTATGGGGCAATCTCGATCCATGTAGTTGCCGCGTCATCAAACCGGTTACGCCATCTCGAATGGCCACAACAGAGAGGGATACTTTTGGTCTTGTCCTATGATTGCTAATGTGCTAAAGTGGATGACGTTGTAATTTGGTAGAGCCAGTAGTTACCGAAAAGCCATTGTGCTAATGCTCAACATAATGTTGGATGGATATTTGGTGAGCACTGACTGGAGCGTTGTTGTTCAACAACCTATTTATGGCTTTGTACCCAGCTTAGACGACTATGTGGAGTTCATCCAATCTACCGTTACGATGCTGGCAACTTTGGTCAACCAATAGCTTCCCCAGTAGTAACCGCTGAGATTAAACTAACCAACGAACAGAAGTGTCACATTGCCTTAGCTATAGACCAACTGCAAACTATAAAGTCTCTTTTGTGAAGTTCAGTATAGGCCAAGATGAGGTGTCCCAGAGACTGATACCCAGAAACAAAGCTAAATAGCAAAAGAAAGGAACAGTGGAATGATCCTCATGAAAAAACGAGAGATTGGATGGTTACTGCTAATCTGTAGTTTTTTCGTTGCCTGCGGTAGCGATAAAACCGATCCAGTCGCCAAATCCGAACCGATAATTGAAACTGAGAGTGAGTCAACGGTCGCGGTTGTCGAAATTGACTTCTTAACCGAAGAAAAGGCGATCAGGCAAACGCTGGTTGGCCAGAATACGGCCATCAGCCAAAAGGAAGAAGACGATATTATGTCTTTCTGGATCAAGAGCGACGATAGAAATATTTTTACCGCTTGGACCTTCGCTGGTGGTGGTTTTGAAAAGTACGAGGGTTGGAGAGCGGTGAAAAATGGCTGGATTGGCATCTTCAAGTTGCGTGGTGGTCAGATGGCGACTGACGTGTCGAGAGTCGAAATCGACTCTCGTGCCAGCAAAGCAGTATTATATGGCAAGTACAAGTGGGAACAGAATGGCGAATTGATCATTGCCTTCCAGAAGCAGAGAGGAAAGTGGTTGATTCGTGCTATCGATTACACCAACGGCAGTTTCGGTAAGCAGATATCGAAACTGTCAAACCCAGCCTACACGAATCCGAAGGAATAGGCCGCAACAGAAATTACTAGATTTAGCCTCAGCTTTTACATTTTCATTCATTCTGCCTTGCTTAAAGCTATTTACCCCACCGAGATAGTCACACCGGTCCCCAAGTGCAGCGGATTATCGCTAAGGCTCAGTGGGCAAATGATCGCCGTCTAATGCGTCTATTTGGTGTTGATGACCTGCTTTTCTGCCGCCAGGTTGATGTAACCAGTCCGAGGCCGAACTTTGGCAGAGGTCGACTGAACCAGATCGGAGTACGAAAAAGTCGGCTCAGTATCCAACCTGAGCCTTTATCTATTCCATACCGCCCTCCACATGTCTGCCTGTAAGATACCGATAATATCTCCCTGGCACCTGCTGGGAATCTTGCTGCTGTTGGTGCATCTGTTGCCGATTTGGATCGTGACCTATTTCCCGACCCAAGATGGACCTAGTCACATCTACAACGCCCAAGTTTTCAAGGACTATCACGACCATCAGAATTATCGAATTCGCGACGTTTATCAGCTCAATTTGACGCCCTTTCCCAACTGGGCTAGCCACCTTCTACTGGCTTTCCTGATGTATGTTTTCCCTCCTCTGATCTGTGAAAAAATTGTATTAAGTTTGTGTGTCTTGGGACTACCGCTATCGCTGATATATTTCCTGTGGATTGTGAATAAGGAAAAACTGATTCTGGGACTAGTTGGGTTTATTGATTCCTATCACTATCTGTTGATGATGGGATTTTACAACTTTTCTCTCAGCGTGCCGATATTTTTTGGCGCTCTTGGCTATTGGTGGCGATATAAACACCAGATCACAGTCAAACGGTTGGGCATTTTCTGCCTGTGGTTGGTGATGATCTATTTTTCTCATTTTCAATCCTGTTTCTGTTGGTTATTTCGGTTTCGGTCTTTGGTTTCCTGACTGTTATCTTGTTTGAACCGAATCATGGAGAGTCTACCCCAGGAACGTTCGCCTGCGGAAATTCCTCTATTTCGTGGGTTACATGATGCCGGTTTACGCAGCGGCCCTGTTTTACTTTTTATCCAAAACCCAGGGGTACAACCGCAGCTACAGGGAATTGTCCTGGCTCAATGAGTACCTTTTAAATATGAAGTCGCTGGTATATTTCCGTGATGATCATCAGTGGATTGGGCGCATCCTGCTGGCCTTATTAGGTCTGCTCTTACTAGTTACCTTCTGGCGACGAATCAAGTCTATTTTGGTGGAACGGCAGATGGCACCGATGCCCGGTGTCCGCGGGGTGAGTTTTATGGAAGTAGAAGACGTGTTTTTAATTATGTCGCTGATTTTGACCTTTATCTATTATGTCTCACCCAATCATGTCCAGTCGGGCGGTGGCTGGATAAACGATCGTGTTCATATCTATTTGGTCTTGATGTTACTGCCATTTTTAACAGTCTCTTTTCACCTGTATCTGCGTTATGCATTGGCCACAATCCTGGTCGGCCTATCGTTTTGGCATCTGGCCTATACTCTGCATGATAACTACTTTCTGGATCGAGAAATTGCGGAGATGACCGCCAGTGTTAATCAAATCGAGGAAAATTCAACTCTGGTTCTATGCCTGGATAAGCCCGGGCAAAAATACTCCCCAGCGCTGGGACCGATAAAGTATGTCCATCCTTATCTGCATGTCGGTAGTTACTACTGCTTGAATAATCGGGTGGCACTGCTTCGAAACTATGAAGCCACCTACGACTATTTCCCGGTCAACTATCGGTATCAGATGGAAGATCGCCCCTACTCCGGGCCCAAGACATCGTATCCAGAATCCGCCGATTATGTATTGGCCTGGCGGATGACAGCCACCGGCATCGAAGAATTGCAGCGGGAGACACTGGGCCAAGATTATCAACGTATCCATACCGCCGAAGGCTACACTCTGTACTGGCGGGATCGTCCCCCGCCAGATCCTGACTGGTGGCCAGAGCAAAAAGATG
>JASMLX010000242.1 GCA_030748495.1 Candidatus Poribacteria bacterium
AGTGTTGGTGCAGTGAATGATGCGTTGGTTTGTGTGAGTGGTATCCTTCGCCCAGAAAACCGGATGGTGTAATTGAATATAGGGTCAAGTATACAAATCTCGTCGGAGGTGAAATCCATCATCTGCGCGGGAGTTAGAGAAACTACCAATAACTCAGTGCTGCGTCGGCCCTACGCTGTGGGGTAGATTGGTTATGTTTGGTAGGGGCCAAGTAGCACCGATAGGTTCAGTATTCAGTTAGTGTTGGTGCAGTGAATGATGCGTTGGTCTACCAGAGTGATAGACTTGGCCCAATGGCTGGTGGGCCAGGCATAGAAAGCTAATCAGGGGCAAAATCCATCACCAATGAAGTGAATGATGGGACGGGGGATGGTAAGAAAATTCGGTTACAGGCTCTCAAGGTGAATATACGAAGACCTGGAGATGCAAACGTCAGACGATTTATCCTCCTATCTGGGTTCCAACCAGCACACTCGCAGCAATTGCAATTGCCCCAGCAACAACAATCCACCAGATTGAGCGTCTCTTTGCCGGTATCTGAAAAGACTCGCTCTGTTCTTTAGACTTTTGTCTTTTTTCATCTATTGCGTATGCGCGGAGAATATATTGTTTGCCTGTTTGTAACGCCATTGGAGGATTAACCAGATTTTTAACTGATACCCAGTTATTGAGCTTGGCCTGATCCAAATCTTTTTGACTAACAAGTCTTCCGTATTCATTTTCGATCTTCAGTTCTACTCGGGGAGCATTAGCCGTGAACTTAAAGTTCAGTCCATCTCTTTCAATTGATAATTCCGGGAAAGACGTCTGATCGGGTTGTATCTCGGTTTCCGGTTGCTCTTCTGCTCCAACCGTAAAATTTTGTTCCAATTGTTTCGATTGTAAGTCGACATCGCCTTTAATTCTAGCTTGGGTGACAAGGGTATATTCACCCGAGGGGAGATTTCCGGGCGCAGCTTCGTTTTCCGTAGACCACTTAGACCAATCTGAACTAGGTTGACCACCTAGTTTCCACCTATATTCTAACTCAGCATTATCTGGATGATTGGCCTGAATAGTGAAAAATGGGGTGCCGTTGAAAGGGTATTCTGTTGGACCAGAGATTTTTGTGATTGTAGGGGCTTGTGCCTTTTTTGGTATTTGGAAAGACTCACTCTGTTTTTCAGACTTTTCCCCTAGTTCATCAACTGCCCATGCATTGAGTGTGTACTGTTTACCTGTTTTCAGCCTTGCCGAGGTTGTTTCAGCGTCAAATTCAATTAGCCGATCGTTGTTGTTTTTCAGCGTTTGTTCACTAACAACCCTACGCCGCCGCTCATCTTTGATTTGTATTTTCACTTTGGGAGCAACTGTCATGAATTTGAAGTTGAGCCCATCTCTCTCTATCGACAACTCCGGCTGAGTACCTTTTACACTTACGCTACGAAAAGAATAAGATCGGGAATAACGCTTACCACCCTCCTTTTTATCATTCCAAAACAATTTGGCTTTAAGTTCACCTATGCCTGGAGCCCTTAAGGCTTTCACTTTAAGGCTTATGGCCCACCCTTGTGGTCGTGGTAGTGCCTCTCCTTGCTTTATTCCTACTGTCTGAGATTCGAGGTGGAACCACTTGACCCAACGCCTTTTCTTATCTACTCTACGAACAAGTGGTCGGAATGCCCCAAGAATATAGTCGATCTGGTCTGGAAAGGTCATTTCCAAGGATACTCGGTACATCGACCGTTCATCATCGTTGTAGCCCCAAAAGTAGAGTTTTTCTACCTGTCCAACGTCCATTTGGAGGTCTTCACCTAGTTTCGTATCTGGATAGAAGTTAATTTTCCAATCAGAATTATCCTCAGCCTGGGCTTCGGGATTATCCTCAGCCTGAACTTTGAGAAGCATTATGCTTAAAAAGAAACAGATAGAAAAAATAAAAAAGTGGCGAATCATAACTTATTGAATCCAACTAAGCAAAGTAGTCTTCCTATGTCCCCCCGGAAACGATTGAATGTTCATTACAGTTACAAAAAATGCGATAAGGCGGAGAGATATTACTATATCTCTCCGCCTTATATTTTATTGTCCCACGGTTACAGTACTAATAGGACCAGTTGCTGTTGGAGCCTCTGGATCAACGACTTCAAATTCTATGATAAGTTGAGCACCTGCACCTTGCGTGAAGTTAAAAATAGCGTTCGGATTAAGTACTGGGCTCTTATTGACAAGTATATGATCGGGGTCAGCGTTAACTGAGACCATCTTGATTAAGCCGAGACCTTGATTCCATACGGAGGCATTTTGCCCGTCGGTCGTTGCGTGAAGTCCTGCTAATCCCAGAGGAATATCCAAGATTGTTGGTTGTCCTGTATATCGGATATCACCAGTAGTACTGGAAGGTGTGGTCGGTCCAACAAAGTATAGCTCAGTATGCTCACTGCGAATTCCACCCGGTAATATCGCCCGATCGATCGGAAAACTAAATATTGCCTTACGAACCGTTGAGGAAAACCCAGTTCCCGCTGGGATCTTATTTTCATCTGCAGGGCCATCATCTACAAGCATCGACCACAGAAAAGTATAGTCATAAAGGTCTTGTGCAAAATTCCCTGTTGATCGCCTACTAGCTGTACTCGTTGCTCTATCTTGCGATTTAATCGACGGCGGATCGGTGTCCAAAAAAGCAGCAGACCATTGATTGGTTGGGGTTGGTAACCACCACTTTTCGTCCATACCGCGTGCGTCTGGATAAAGCCTAAAGGCCAGCAAATCTTTAGGTAATCCTACACCACGATTGGTGATTGTCACTTCAAATTCAACGTTAACAGTTTCGTCTGAAGGAATATCTATCATTTCAATTGGATCGACGCGATCGACAATTTGGACCACATAATCGTAATCAGATGGTGCGATAGGCGGAGGCTGTTCAACCCATTCAACCGTGGCAAAAACGCTCGAGTTCCCAGCGTGGGAACCTTCACACGAAGCTACGATGTCAGTTTGTCCCAGTTGCGTCGATGTTATCACTACATAGGTTTCATTCGCACCAATATTGAATTTCCGTTGATATTCTACTTCAGTGTCATCCAACCCTCTCCTATAAAAGCTTGGGTACTCTTTACTACTTTCTCCGGCATCCGGAGGTGGAACACGTTGAATACCACTTGGGTTCCTCCGGTTTGGCTGAAGCTTATCAACCCAGTTTCGGGCAAGAGATACACTGCTCTTTACTACGTAATGCGTGTTTTCAATCCCAACTTGACTTAATCCCACGGGTGTCACGGCGGTATGTTGATTTACCAGTGACGCCCCCACAGGAGTACCAACTATACTAGCACTCCCTCCCGCCAGATTCCATGTGACTTGCGTCACCCCCGCGGGAACTTTGGCTACAGCCAGAAATTGGAGTTTCACCGGATATCTAGTAGTGGGAGAGACTTCCCCTGAGCCACGGGGATCAGGATCTGGGCTTCCAATTGCGCCTCTTTGCATAGCTGAACCCTTTGCAGCACGAAATCCATCAACAGACCGGTCCAAACGAACGTTACCGGATTGGCCAAGGCTCCAAGATTCGAGGACAGAGGCGTCACGTGGATTCGAGAATGACAATAACTTCAATTTAATTGAGTCCGCCTCCTTAGTTCGAAGTTCTTGGGCTTCAATGACCGTCATAATACCTATCAACAAGAGTAACAATAGACCGTAGACACGTAGTTTCATTGTCGTCGTTACAAACATGGATAATACCTCTCTAATCAGCCTTTCTAATTAATTGTTTATACAGTGAAAAATAATCGGACAATAAGGAGAACAAGGCTTTTTACCAACCATCTTCCCTTATTCCGATGTGATAGTTATCGCGGAATTAGCCCAAGTTGAACTTGAGCCTCTTTAAATTTGAAACTGTTTTCGTTGGTCACACCATTGAAATATTGTATTGCCTTGTCGTACATGCCTAAACGGCGATGGCAAACCCCCAGCCAAAAGTAGCTATTGCCCATTAAGTATCGGTGATTGATCTGTAATTCCACAATCAACTTCAATCGATTAATTGCCTCCTCTGACTGACCTTTCATAGCATAGTTTTTTACCGCATCGGTATAGATACCAACCAACTGTTCTATAGTGTAGGTTTCAGTTGGTAGTGCCGCTTCCTCTTCAGGCTCTGGAGACGGTTCTGATTCTACTCCTTCATCCAATTGAGCTGGAGTTTGTGAGGGCTCACTCACCGTTTCTACTTCTACGGAAGGACGGCTGGGTGGCGCCACTGGCTTTCGGGCCAGTTCCCTCTGACAGACGGAAATCCATCTCTGGCAACTGCTAATCAGGTCAGATGGTAATAGGCTTGATTTCGAAATAGCTGTCAGTTGAGATAAGCCTAGCGTATAGTTCGGTTCTTGGCTGTTGAGCTGATTTACCATACTGTCGTGTGTCTGACGTAGCAGTTGGGAAAAAGAGACGAAAGGTGGCGGTACTCTTACCCGTACCTGGTGTGGCTCCTCGGCAGAACCGTGTGTTGAAACTAGTCCGTGATTATCAGTAGCAGAAATATAGTATTCCAGCCCAGCAGCTTGTACTGCTGGTGCTGGAATTTCGACCTCAAATATTTTGCCGGACTGAAAAATTAGTTCTAATCGGTTAAACAGGGAATCGCCGGTTGTTCGGTGGAACACCTCTGCACTAACCACTCGCTCTGTACTGTCGGTTATTTCGGCCAATACCGACACCGGACTGTCCAGCCTGACTCGAGTGATTTCGGTATGAACAATGACCGGCTTTCGGTTGGCCAGGATTTGGTTTGGGTCGTTTCTGCTTCCGTGGGTAATCCCCTCTCCCTGAGCATCAGTCACAGAAATATAGTATGCTATTCTTATGACCTTTTCATCCTGAGCCGGTATTTCGGCTGTAAAGAGATCGCCGGATTGACGACTCAAATCGACAGTCTGAAAAATGGAATTACCCAACGGACGATAAA
>JASMLX010000243.1 GCA_030748495.1 Candidatus Poribacteria bacterium
GCCCAGTTGGAGTTCCTCTTCTGCGGTCAGCAGGGGATGGTTGGCCAGTTGGGCCAGCCAATCCGGAATTTGATTCCCGGATGAAGGCCATGAATCTGGTTTGATATTAGCTCCCGTCTATGGGCACACAATTGACCGTTCTGCTGCTGGTTGACAGAGGCGGCTCAGTGGGATAATCCGCCCTTCGGTTGGTGGCCTAGCGCCAAAAATCGATCCGCTTCGCGGATATCCCAAGCTGATGGCCAGATTAAAGGCCTAACCAAGGACGCGGCTCCGCCGCTTGTAAAGTCCCGTGCTTGGCACGGGTCAAGGGGGTAATTAAGGCAGGTCTGACACACATCGAAACCCGAGGTCGTAGCCCCTACCATTCGGAACGTAGCTGTCGCGGACATCTACCCGTAGGTAGTCAGTACTGGCGCTGCTCCAAGACCCGCCCCTCAACACCCGATATTCTTGATCGCTACTATACCAATCCTGACACCATTCACTAACATTCCCCGCCATATCATACAAACCATACCCATTAGCTGGATAACTCCCTACTGCTGTTAGTTTTCCTGCCTTATAATCATAGTTTGCCTTACTCAAATTCGGATCTTCAGAGCCCCAAGGGTACTCTTTACCTTTCAATCCACCCCGAGCGGCCCATTCCCACTCTTTCTCACCAGGCAAGCGTTTGCCCGCCCATTTAGCATAAGCTGTGGCATCGTGCCAACTAACTCCTGCTACTGGTTGATTCGATTGGTTGTAATCGGCATCATCCCAATAACCTGGCTTGCCATGCCCCGTAGCCCGCATAAACTTTCCATATTGAGCGTTGCTCACCTCATAAACATCCATATAGAAGAATGAAATAGAAGGCCCTGCGGGGATCAGCACCATTTCCGCTCCGTCTTGGCCCACTATTCGTGGCGCAGAATCGGTTCCAAAATCAAAGTCAAAGTTGCCCCTAGATGATGGTCCTTCTTTGACTTCTACGCTCTTTACCTGTCGCCAGTTTGTCCCTTTAAACTTAACCTCCACTCGATTAGAACCAATGGCTAGCCTTACTTTCAACGGAGTCTCCCCCTCCTGGCCACCATTAACCCACACCTGTCCCCCTTTTGGCCTGGATGTCACCATCACCATTATAGGTGTCTGATAGCTCAGATTCTGCACCAAATCTTCTACCATTGCTGAAGCGATCACTGCCTGTTGACGGTCGGCATCTAGCTTAACTTGGGCCCTGATCTTGACTGTCCCATTCTCTACCGACTGCTTGAACTGCTTAGCCTGATTCAACGGCGCTTTCAATTCCCAATCAAATGACTGTATCTGACGACCACTCTTAGCTGACAAACTGGCATCAGCAAAGACTTGATTCTCAGGGTCATATCGGCCTAAGTCTAGCACCACCTGTGTTTCATCTAGCACCATGTCTCGGCTAAGTAAAGACAAGGCCTCTTGATAGCCTTGGCTGCGAGACTTGATCTCACTGCTAATAGTGCCCCTAATCTGACCAACTTCCCGTTGATACCGTTGCTCTCTCTCTTTATCCGCTTCTCTGGCCTTATTCAGCCGTTGCTCGTACATCGCTTGGGTTTCAAACTCATCTTGGGGCTCAACACTGGTTTTCTGCGGTTTGGGGATGGACGATATCTGACGGGTGACATCAGCCCTGACCTCTGGGCCCACTTGATCTATCTTATCTTGTAGCTCTTTGGCCTTTTGCAACAGCTGACCGACATCCATCGATTCTAACTGTTGAGCTTGTAGCTTCTGCCGTTCCGCTTCCAACCGTTGCTTTTGTCGCTCGATCTCTGCCTGCTTCTTTCTGGCCTCTTCTCTGACCTCGGCATCTCGTAACAACTGTTCCTGTCTTTCTCTCTCTGCTTCTTCCTGTTGTCGTTCTAAGGCTTGTTGCCTCAGCCGTTCCTCTTTGGCTCTTTTTTTGGCCTGACGGACCTTATCCTGTTGCTCGGCCAGCCTCTGCTTAGCTTCTGCCGCTTCAACCAAACTGTTGGACTGCTGAGCTTGCTCCAACTGTTGCTGAATCAGAGCTTGATCACTCCGCAACTGGCTGAGTTCTTCTTCCATTACACCTAACTGATTCTCCACCAATACGAACCTGGATCCTCCACTCAGATCTAACCAAGGAGTCTGTTTCTTACCTCTGGTGGTTTGGGCCCACTTGGCCACCCGCTCCCCAGTATAATTAGCTAGATCAGTAACCACCACTTCTCCCTTGCTGTTAGTCGCTTTGCCGTTCAAACCTTCCAACAAGTAGTAACTAAAGACACCATGCTGTTTCTCAGGCCACTCATAAGCTCTCTCCCCTACATTGCAAGCATAAAGAGTGGCACTAACACTCGGTTGGCTTGGATCCGCATCTGCGGTTCTTTGCCGTTTCACTTTAAAACCTCTAGTCAACAGGTTATCTTGCTCACCTCGACCCGAGTCAGGATCGTTACGACAAGCATCAATCACTGTTAGCAGTTGTTGGGCTTGGATACGAGATAAGATTTGGTTAACCTGGTTGAGATCAACAGCAGTAATGGTTAAGGTATCTTTTGTAGTGGTATCACTGTTAGTAGTCAGCAAGAAGGATTGACCAGCCTTGGTGATACCATGACCTGAGAAATAAAAGATAAAAGTATCCTCGGATTTAACTCGTTCGGATAATAAGCTTAACTGCCTGATGACATTGACATGAGTTGGTTCCTTGCGTCCACTCATCTGGCTAGTCATCAGGTAAACATTATCTGGGTTAAATCCAGCCGTCTCAACCAATGCCTGGCTGAATGCCTCCACATCGGCCACACAATAGCGTAGCGGACTTATCTCTCCCTGGTAGTCATTAATGCCTACTAATAACGCATACTTCTCGGCCGCAGCCAGAGAACAAATCACAACAAAAAGAAACAAAACCAAACTAAGTTTCCGCATCAAGAGAACCTCCTCTTTTCAGTACCATCACCTTGTTGACAAAAACAGTATATTAGAAATTCAACTGGGAAACAAGACCTCAAAAAAACCGGCTAAGCAGAGAGCCTAAATTTAGCCGCTGAGACCGCCCCAGATGGCCCAGACTTAACTCTTCCCCCATCAACAAAGGGGATACAATTTTACACCCTGGCCTTAAATCGAATCCTCGTGCGTTTAGCCTTTGTTGGAGATGAGTTATTCTACGCTGTCAACAGGCAGAACTAGCTCCTAAAATAACACTGTTTGGGACGATTGATACGATGCTGGTTAGCAGGTAACCGTTATTGACTGGCTCGCTCGGTTCTGCAACGCCTACGAGCCGTGTTTGTAGCTGACTGACAGTGGTTCAGGCAACTACTCCTTCCCCTTAGTCGTAAATTTGACAGTGCCACCTTGGAGTGCGTTGCCAGCAACGTCTCTGACACCACGGATGCGAATAACGTAAGTCGTTTTGTTTGCCAGCGTTTTCCCTGCCAACAAGATCAGCGTTACCTTCTTGTCTTCCCATCTAGCTCCAGTTCCAAGAAATTCGCCACCTTCCGGCTTTAGTTGGGCTGTACCTAGGCTAACTTTCTCGCTAAATTCAATCACGATACCTCGTTCATTGAGTGGTCGTGGATCGACATCCTTGGCACCGTTTTTGACATTACCACCAGAAATCTTGGGTGCTGTCTGGTCTGCGTTTTTTACCATCTCTGGTTTCACTTTGTATTTAATGGACTTCGTACCTATTGACCCGTCAGGATTTCCCCACCTGAAATCTAGACTTACAGTTCCAAGTCCATTAACATTAGGCAACTGAAAACTAAACTCTTTTCCCGCCCCTTTTACATGCAAACCCAATCCCGGCCCAAGCTGAAGTACAAAATCTACTTGCCACTGACCTTCAAAGAAAGTTACGGGTTGATTAAATGTGATTAGAATCCATTGTTTCGCCCTAATAAATTCATCCTTAGATGGAATAACCGAAACGATTTTCGCTTTTGCCCTACTGATATATTCCTGTGCTATAGATTTTGATTCAGGTGTGTTAATAGCTAGCAGAACTTCAACAACAAAATCATAACGCCATCTGTTTAACGGCCATTGCTCTAAATCCTTAATTTCCAGTAAAGGTGTTAAAGGCTGGATCGAAGGCTCACCTATTAAAACTAAGGTCCTATTGAACCGGTCCCCATACTTCTCGTATTGTTCCTTGGTCATTAAGGCTAACAAATCCACTAATGGGATGATCGATGCAGTGCCAATACCGGCCAAAGTAACTACTGTCATTTGAACTCTATTACCAGAATCGGGTAGAAGCATAACCTTTAGCAATTCAGGAACTGATTCAGAACCTAACTCAATTAATCGTTCTGAAGCCTTAAGAGCCACATAACTATCTTCATCACCTAGATCTATAATTCGTTTCTCCAGTGACACTCCATCTTTCACTAAATCCTGAGTTTCCTCACCACACCCCAACACCAACAGCATTAGTAACACCCAACCAAATTTCCGCCTCACACACATCCAATAGGCTAAAAACCCTTGCTATCACCGAGACATGACACCGGTGTCCACTCTGCTCTCACTGAGGAAATCCCCAGTATGGCAACATGCGCAATATTGCGCTTGCTATCATCTAAAAAACTCGCGCCACTTCTGCCAAATGAGGGCAGAGACTACAGCCGACAGAACAAACACAACGACAAACAGAATAACTTTACCTACTTCGAATAGGACGTCGACTACGGCCTCCATCATTGTTTTCTCCACAGTAGCACCAAGGCTACGGCTGACAGTCCAACTAGATTGGCCGAGTATAACGGCATTGGATAGAAGGCTCGGTTGAGTTCAGCCTTGACGTAAACGGCACA
>JASMLX010000244.1 GCA_030748495.1 Candidatus Poribacteria bacterium
CTTCAACCCCCGCCGGGAAATGATCAGTCCGATCCCCCGCCAACCGTTCAGCGGTTGGCAGGTGCTATCCAGCAACTATCCCGGGCCAAACTGCAAGCCGACACTGAACGGTTGTCGATCCCCTATCGCCTGGATAGCCCCCGTCAACTGTCGGTGCAGTTGACTCTGGGTCCAGACCGCTGGCCAGTGCCGATTAGGTTCAGCTTCAAAGAGAAGGATATAGTAGCAGAGATCACCACCGACCGCCCGGATGGTATCAGCTCGGAGGGCAAACTGAGGCTGACGGCTGTGCGGCAAGCACCGGCCGGCACAACCCGGCTGCATCTGATAGCCAGTCCGGCTCCACAGGCCTGGCGCCAGATCAATGACCGCTTGCGGCAGCGGCTGATACCGCTGCTGGATCAACGGCTGGAAATTCCGGTTGATCTGTTACCGACACGGCAGAGCTTGTCCCTGGCACTATCCTTCACTAGTCGTCAGTTGGAGCCGGGCCAAGTGTCCGGCTTTGAGACCCAGTTAAGTGAGCTGCTCCGTGGTCAGGGATATACCATGGCCCAGCAGGCGAATACCAACGGGATTGAAGTCAAGGGAGACTTAGAGATCAAAAGCGCTGCTGTTGGACCGATGAGGTCACTCAGTATCTCGGTCAAGCTCTCCTTTTGGCGGGATAATCATCTACTGGCCGAAGCGGTTAGACTCACCTCGGCCCCTCAGGTCGATCGACATCAAGAGCAGGCATTTGCTCAGGCCAAACAGGTCTTGCTACAAAGATGCTTGCAGGCCGTTGAGCAGCAGATAACAGCTTATTTGAATCCAAAGGAGTCACGTTTTTATTCAGGTCATAATAGATACGAATAAGGTACTATCCGGTCGTCTGTCTCATAGAAGACCCTTTCTAGCTAAAGTCAAGAGTAAGGCTATTTGGAGATAAATTGACAATTGAGATCTAAGCCGATAAAACCGAAAGCCCATCACGGCCGAATGGCGCTCTCCAGGCCAAATTTATTCCACCTGTCCTTGATAGTGATACTACTATCCGGCTGCGGTAGCGCGCCTAAATGGATTACCAACCCGCCGTTGCCTCCTCCACTGATGGCGGTAGGAGTAGCCCAGGAGACCTTCGATCCATCAGTGATGCGGAAACAGGCCGGGCACGACGCCCGGCTGGGAATCGCCCGCATAATTGATCTTCGGGTACAAGAAGTGATCAAGGATTGGGCCCGCTCGCGCCAGGATGGTGCGGCTGGACAGCATAGCCTCGACACCTATTTCGAGAGTGTCAGCCGCAGTATCCTTGACATGCCACTGCCTAATGTAATTATCAGCCAATACTACTTCGATCCAAAAGAGCGACGGATGTATGCTCTAGCTCAATTGGATCTCAATCTCAAACTGGCAGAAATCAAGGCGCTAACCAAGAGGCAAACCCAACAGCACCTCTCCTTTCCCTCTCCGTCTTCAATTGATAACGCCTTCCAGGACTTAGATTCCGCCCTGGATCAAATTGGAGGGAAACGATAACCGGAGTCGGGCAGAGATCAGATACAACGGCATGATCAGCAATCACAGTAGTGGCCTGCAATTTACCAAAGTACCTCGCTATGAGGTCTGTTTTATATTTGTCCTGCATTGACAGGCATTAAACCGATAATTTAATTTGAGGAGAAGAATGATGAAACCGATTTTGTTCCTGATTTCGATTGTGTGCTTGGCCGGGTTATTAGCTTGTGGTTCTGGAAAGACGGAATGGTGGAATGAACCTCCTTACTTTCAAGATTCCATTACGGCGGTGGGAACCGCCCAGCATTCGCCCAATACGGCTATTATGAGGCGACAGGCGGAAACCGACGCCCGCGTGGCTGTTGCCCGGGCCATTGGCACTCAAGTCCAGGAATTGATCAAAAACTGGGCCCAGCAAAATCAGAGCAGTATTGCTGAACAAAGCGTTTACAATGAGTATTTTGAATCTGTGGGCCGTGCTATCACCAATCAAAATTTACCCGGCGTTTGGATTCAAAAATATGAATTCGATAACAAGACCAATGCCCAGTATGCATTAGGCATGTTTAAGCGACATCAGGTAGTTCAAGTGGCTAAAGAACAGCTGGAAGCCCACCGACAAGATGCCGAGGCCAAGAAACAGGAAGAGCGCATGTTCAAAAGTCGACAGGAGGCCGACCGTGCCTTCAGCGAACTCGACGCTTTAATCGAGAAACAACTGGGTCCTCAACCTTAAGGGACGACCAATGGCAGGCGGTTCTCACCACCCGACCGCCTGCTATTGAGGGGTCGCTTAATAGATGATGCCTCCAGCCCCGGCATCGCGCTGAAGCCCAACCGGGGCCTATCCGGACTGAATTTATCATGTCACACCATCTTTTTATGCCACTGCGGTTGATTCATTTACTGGCGATCTTAGTCGGCCTGCTAGCAGGCCAACTGGAGGTGCCAGGCCAGCCGGGCCCGCCACCTGTGCCCTCATCAGCAAGCCTACCAGTCGATCTAGCTAACCGCAAACAACTGGCGGCCGAGGCTTACCAGAGCGGGGATCTGGAACAGGCCATTGAACTGCTGCAATCGGTTCTGCAACCGCAGCCCCAGGATACTGAAACCCGTCGGAATCTGACCGCCGCTTACCGCATGCTGAGCCTAAAGCTGCAAAATCAGGGCCAATACCAGCCGGCCCTGCAAGCGGCCGACCAGGCGATTAGGCTGGCCAGGCAGTACGGTTCGGACCTATCCAGCGGCCAATACCAGCGCATTGCCGTCCTCAGCCAACAGGGTAAGTTTTCCCTGGCCCAGCGAGAACTTACCCATCTACCGGTAGACGACGCTGTTCTGCCGGCCGCCCAGGATCTGGTGGTGGCAGCCGCCTTGCGCCAGGCCCAACAGGCCGTCCAGCAGAACAATTACGCCTCAGCACTGGAGTTGATCGCCTCTGCGGCCCGCGTCGCCCCTCAGCAATATAGCCATCTGCACCTGCAAACGGTTCAGATCCTGGCCGGCACCGGACAGAGTGCAAAAGCCCTGTCGGTGTTAGAACCGTTGTCGCGGGTGTTACCGCCGGATAACCCGTTGTTCAATTACCGGATCGGCTCTCTCTACTATCAGTTAGGCCAATGGTCCCAGTCGGCCCAGTTCCTACAACGTATTGAGGCCGATTCTCCTTACTCCCAGCGAGCCGAGACTCAGCTCAACCGGCTCGACCGTTTAGGCCACCAGTTGCAGCAAGCTCAAAAATCGTTGGCCGCCGAAGAAACCGAACAGGCAATCCACCATCTGCGACAGGCGTTGCAGGTCGACGGCCACCAGCACCGGATTCGTCTCAACCTGGTTAAGTTGTTACTACAGCAAGACGATCATTCAGCCGCTCTAGCTCAACTGGAACGACTCAATGGAATAGCTGCTATCAATCAGGATGACTTCTATCGACTAGAGATGGGGCAACTTTATACTCAACTAGGGGAGCAAAGCCGCAGCACTCAACTGCTGGGCTTGATCCAGCCTGAGTCCAGTCATTATAAAGATGCCCAGCAATGGTTGGATCCACAACTGGTTGATCCAATGCCGACCGGCCCGCAGCCAACAACCGAAAAAAAAGACCAGCCAGAAGTACCACCCTCTCCGAGTCTGGAAACGGTAACGGCCTTGATTCAAAGCGGAGATCTGACGGCCGCCCAAGCCGAGTTGGACCAATTTTCGGCTCAGGCCGGATCTATTGATGACGACAGGACACAATATGAAATTGGCTATCTTTATCTGCATCTACAAGCAAAAGAGAAAGCTGGTTCCCATCTACAACAGGTATCTGAAGATTCCCTTTTTTATCAAGCGGCACAGGCTTTATTGAATCCGGTCTCTACTACACCGCAAACCCAGTCTGTAGCAAAAATGGCTGAACCAGTGTCGACTCCGCCCAGGCATCCGGTAGCCCAGAAGGTTGCTGATTTGGCGGCTCAACATCAAATTGAACTATCTTTGGGTCTAGCCTTGATCCGACAAGAGAGCAACATGAAGCCGCACGCGGTTAGCCGAGTGGGGGCGGCCGGTCTTTGCCAGATTATGCCACCCACTGGTCGCGATCTGAAACTCAAGATTCCCGATTACGCCGATGCCAAAAAACCGACTATCGATCCGCAAATTGATGAACGCTTTGCCCCCTACAAAGCTATGGATGCCGGCTTTCGCTACCTGCGTCAGTTGCTCAATCGCTATGACGGGAACGCCCCATTAGCACTATCCGCCTATAACGCCGGTATGGGACGCACCAAGCAGCGCGTGGCCCGTATTTACGAAACCACTGCATACGTGGCCGACATTATGACCTTTTACTGGCGCTATCAGGAGGCGGCCGAACTGCAAAAAGCTATGGATCGTTTAGTGGCCGGTATTGAATCGGTATCTAACTAAGGTGTACTTTTCTGCCGCTCGGCCGATATCCCAGGCTGAGGACCAGATTAAACCTCCAACTGACTGCTACAACCATTCTCTCTGCCAGTGGTAAAGGCACTTCCTCGTTAGAGGAAGCTTCTTCATCGCTGGTAAAGGCCCCTGCTACGCACGGGTCAAGAAATAGTATCTATATACTATTTCCTAATCGGATCCTGACACACATCGAAACCCGCTGTCGTCGGTCCTACCATCCGGAACGTTGCTGAGGCGGTCAGCCACCCGCAGGAGGTCAGTCGTGGCGTACCAATTACCACCCCGCAACAG
>JASMLX010000245.1 GCA_030748495.1 Candidatus Poribacteria bacterium
CCTGCGGCCACTACCCATGGCCGCCTGAAACGATGCAGGAATCCACTTATAAATCGGGTTTGGCTGTACAGACAACCGGGGCCACCTCTTTTCTGTTGTGGTGTTACTTTAAATCGAGAAGATTGGCCGACGGGGAAAGGTTATAGTGTAGAGTTAGTAATTGAATAGTCTACCAGGTGTGATTTCAGTAGGATTGTTCATGTTGCAAAGGGTCTTAGTCTGTAAATTGGCTAGTTAATAATTAAAGGACTTCGATTTGGATTAAAAATGCCGAATGGGATTCTTACTCCATACCACAGGAAGGTAGCTTTAAAATTTCCTAGCGATTCAGAAACCTAAGGAAGTAACGATTTCGGAAGTCTCTTACTATAATATACCTATATAAGGGAGAGTCGAAAACATTCTCAAGCAAAATAGAGTTCTTTCTATTATCTGCCAATTCAATGTTGGTTATTGCAAATGCAGGATTAAGCATAGAACAGGCAGTAATTTATAAGGCTTGTGAAAACGTGAACCACAGTATCCATTTAATACCACAGGAGGGGAGTGTGTTAGATGATCAGATTGGAAGGATTAACGTTTTCACGGCTACCTAATAATATAATATGATATACTGAAAAATAAAAGGAGTATGCCACGCACGGTCCAAAATGTGGATCTGATAACAAGATAAAGCGGAAAAGTAACAGACAGACAACAGTACAAATGCAAATAATATAGCTGTAATTAGACTCAATCATACCAGCCACAGCTACGGTGAGCAGGGTATTTTAGGCCAAGCGGGACTTACTGAGGCAGTTTTTAATTGGCTTGATGATGATCAAAAGGTGCATCCAACCCATCTGACCCAATCCTTGGCAGAATTTAATCTACTCATAGGAATATATTAGGGTATCCTAACATACACGCCGGTTAAACTTCCATTTGACCCACCAGATGGATTAATCGACTTGATGAAAGAGATCCTACTTTAATTCACTGAAGTATGACATGGAGAAAAATAGACCACTCGTTCGAGGTGTCCTTTCCGAAATAGGTGACCAATTATGAGTCGAACTGATCAACCATTACAACCCAATCCTCCGCTGTGGTTAGTAATGCTAACGACCGCTATGGCTGGAGGCATGGGATGGGGCATCCGCGGTCAATATGGCCACGAAACTGGTGCCATGATTGCAGGTGTTCTAGTGAGCCTGATTCTGGTGTTTCTGTTTTGCCCAAATAATACCTCTATCCATGTGATTCGGGCAGCGGCATTGGGGACAATAGCCATGGGCTTCGGAGGTTCAATGACCTATGGCCAGACGATTGGCTTGACCCACGATACCGCGCTGGTAGGAAACTGGGCTTCCCTCCGCTGGGGGATGCTCGGTCTCGCCATCAAAGGAGGGGTGTGGATTGGGTTCTCTGGATTTTTTCTCGGTCTAGGCTTGGGAGGTAAACGCTATCGCCCTTTTGAGATGTTCCTGCTAATCATTGGCATGTTGACTGCCGTTGTAGCCGGATGGTGGCTGTTTAACTCACCACACGACCCGGAAAATAAGCGCTTGCCGCTACTGTACTTTTCCGATCATTGGAAATGGGAACCAGGAGTCGAACTGAAACACCGTCCCGAAATTTGGGGCGGGCTATGGTGCGCGCTAGTCACGGGGATACTATACGCCACATTAGTAAAGAAGGATGATCTGGCAAGAAACCTGGCATTATGGGGAGCCATAGGTGGCTCGTTTGGATTTCCACTTGGCCAAGCGTTGCAGGCTACCCACGCATGGAATCCGGATTTCTTCCGCGAGAGTGTAATTGGACCTTTCACCCGGAATTTCAACTGGTGGAACATAATGGAAACTACCTTTGGCACAGTAATGGGTGCAATACTTGGCCTTGGTTTGTGGCTGAACCGACGCCGAATTGGCATTTCGTCCGAGCCAGATACCAGTCCCCTACCCAGGTGGTTGGTTGCTGGGTTACTGGGTGTGCATTTGTGCCTACTGTTGTTGGTAGACTTCAGCCGTTTCTCTTGGATTGACGGCGTGTATGATCTCGGTTTAATGATGGGCTTTATCCCGCTGGTAGCCTGCGTAAGAGGCCGCTGGTGGCCGTATCTGCAACTGCTACCAATCACGCTACTCCCTATCGCTGGCAAAACATTGCGTATGTTGGTCTACTCGGTGGCTAACCCAATTAACCTCAGTGTGGGTTGGTTAGCTTATTTCATCCTGCCAATGCTATACGCCATAACCCTGGCGGTTGTTTTCATACGCAACACAAAACCAGAGGGAGCACATCCAGCTTTTATACGAATTACGCTCATATTCTGTACGTGGATATACTTCGGGTTGAACTTTGCTTTCTTCGGTTTCCCTCTATTGTGGGCGAATCCCAGTGCACTTCTGTTTTTCATTTCGGTAATTGGACTGACCTTGACGGCTCTGTTCTTCGATCCTGCTGAGCGTCGTTGGTACTACAAGGCGTGGAAAAAGGGTTGGAGTTGACCACAATGACAAGTTTTAGTACACGATATGATGTTAAACTTGGACCGACCGAGGATGAAGACGCCAAAACGCTTGTGCCCAACCTCACTCTCCTAAAACAACACCTAATTCAAATATAACCGGGCCGACTGTGCGCCTTCTTGCTACAGAGGCAGTCTCATTTACATCCCATCACACTACCAATTTTAGTTCCTATGATTGCCTGATTTTGGCGACAGGCGTAAAGCAAAAAAGAAGAACAAAGAACTGGACGCTCTTACGGAGGAGCAAAAGAGCGACTGATTGCAGAAAGAACACAATACTGAGGTTGTTAACCTGATTGAGGAAGAGCATTATAGTGGTGCTAGATATCACCAGGTTTGTCAACGGTTGGCATCTCAGTTCGGATATTGCCGCATCGGGAACAAGAGAACCTCAAGGATTAGCGGGAAGGCTGTAAGAAATGAGCAGTCAGAAAACTGAAACTTCAGATTGGCTCGATCTATACTTGCCCCAATGTAGGTAACCTTTTCGATCTTGATGTGGCAAAGCAGACGTTGCAACGCGCTTGATACCAATTACGAATCTATAAGTTGCTAACAATCCATTGCAATCCAGCAATCGATTCTACCGTTTGAGGCCCATTTTCCAACTTCATCCGTGCCGTGGGCTAAATCCATTTCTAACTGCTCTAGACTCTCGAAGCTGAGATTCAGACCGGATTTCTCTCCAATTTCCTACCACATGTTTTCAACTGGACTCAACTCAGGACTCTCAGTCGGAACCGAAGCCTGCATCATATGGGGTGAAATTTTCAATTGCCCTTCACTCTGAGACGCCGCACAATCGGAGATGGGCAATATAAATTTACCCGGATACTTATCGCTCCGTTGGCTTCAAAACAAATTTATACCATCGGCACTTAGATAGGGAAGAATCAGTAAATCACTGGCCCCATCAACCGGACTGGACGGTTCCATCAGCAGAGGTCTATTTTCGAATGATTGGCGGCTTCAATTCTTGGTCTGATTTCTAAGAGGGCCCAATACCGGTTGGGATCTGTGATTCGGCCAAAGCCGGCTTCATCTTCCAGCCCCGTCAAGGGAGACCACTTTTCTTGGCCGCTGTTGAGGCCCGATTTTTCCGAGCCGTCAAGTTTTTTTATGTCTGTTCGGCTTCTTCCTCTGCATTGGAGGGTTGTACCTGGACTGACTTTCCGCCAATTATGCCGGTTCAGCATCTCAGACACCGTCGATTTGCTGACCGCTTTCAAGAATCGGACCGGCTTTGGCTTTCCCTAGATCTGGAGTTAGAAATTCTTTCTCAGGTTCCATAGACAGATTTTCTCGCTACCATCCACCTTCTTCTAGGCAAATAGGGCTCTTTCTCCTGGTTTGAGATCTTGAGATGGGATGGTTTTACCCTTGCCTGGTGATAGTCAGTCAGATTAGCGATAGTCGATGAAGGGTAGCCGTACTTTGCTCGAAGAGGCATCAGTTTGGAGGGCGCATCGTTACCTCATCAGATCAGATTGATTTTTGGCTCAAACCCCTTCCTGTTGACTGACCAATCTTAGATCCAGAATTGGTATAAGGAGTAGCGTTCGCAGTGAAATCTTCCAAGGTGGAGATAGTCTTTGCGTCTCTTTTTGCTATCGTCCAGCGGCGTACTTCCGAGGTATTCTGGAGGAATCATTGTTAGGTTCTTGGATTTCCCTTTAAAAACCTTAACAGCCCTTAAAAATGAGTAATTATAGTTTATATGATACTCAAGGTCGGAACCGTCCGGGCGCATATCTGCGTGAGGATATGTTTCAAGAATGCGTGCGTATTCTCTTAATCATGTATTTTACCGGTTTGAACTCCGGCATCCGCATGCCCATGTAAAATTAATAAGTAGGTAAAAAATGAACTTTTCGGTTCTGTATCACATATCGATGACGATATACAGTCACTCAAACAAACTATGTCCACATAAGAATAAGCATTGTTGCCAGCAATTCGTTTTTGAACTTAGGGCTGTTACGGGCGAGGAAAGTCAATGTCAGCAGAACACAAAACCGATAATAGACTTGATTTCATTTAACGAGAATTTACATTTGGTTGTAATCATTAACGACCTGGATCACGATTAGGAATGCTTA
>JASMLX010000246.1 GCA_030748495.1 Candidatus Poribacteria bacterium
TATTGTCCAGATGATCACCCATTTCAAAGGAACCGGCTGGAATATAAGCCATCTCGGCACCGTCTTTATTCCACAGGATTTGGTTAGGCAGGTTGTCGGCCAAACTGATAGCGGGCAAAATGGCTAATGCCAAAGCCAGCCAAATAAGATAAGAGATCTTGGGTCTCATATTAGTCACCTAAAGTTGAGCAATGGGTTTGAGAACAGTAGTCTGATTAATCCTATCATAACAGAAGAGAAGTAAAAAGTTAATGGAAAGTTAGTGGAAAGTAACCTCAGTCACAGTCATTACAGCAGGCATTGAGCATTAGAAGCAGTAACAAATCCGACTTGGTTTTCGCATAATACTTCCTCCAATCGGTTCCTGCAATTATAGCCGTTCGGGTGTAAGCCACCACGTAAGCTAACTAACAGCACATCTTGGCTGTCGGCCTGATTATATCGCTACCTTCGGCGTGACAATCCAAGCATTAACGAAACGCCGTTATCAAGTAAAACAACAGCAATTAGCCGAGATGTTGGCTCGATAGGTACTGAGAACCTTTTCAGCCTTGCCATCTTAGACATAACTCGCCCTACGTCTTAAGCGTCCTGTTGACGCAAAAACCAACACCTTCACTTCACCCACTGAGATAGCTATCAGCGATATGTATCATCGCACCTCGGACTGGTCGGATGCTGATCCGATGGTGCAACGGGTCTGTCAGGCGGTGTTTCATGAGCAAGAAGAGCGGGACTCCTAAAGAGTCCCAAGTTCAGTCGGCTATTGAGGATTATCTGAAGTTGTTGGAGAGGGGAGGACGCTGTGCCTACATCAAGAACAATTCGGGTGCCTATAAGACTGAGCGTGGCGGTTTTGTGCGTTTTGGCCGGGCTGGTTCACCTGATTTTCTGTTGTTTCTGGATGGTGGACGGTGTTGGCACCTGGAGGTTAAGACGGCTAAAGGTCGGCAGAGTAAGTCGCAGAAGGATTATCAGTTGATGGTGGAGGAGTTGGGTCATCTATACCTGATTGTCAGGAGTGTGGGTGAGGTGGTGGAGTTGTTTGAGGCTAGGTGATAGTGCGTATGAAGGAGGAGAGATGGAATTTCATCCGATAGCGAATATATTCCCCATGATGGGGGAGGAAGAGTTAGGAGAGTTGGCTGATGACATAATGGAGAACGGGTTGCATCAGCCGATTGTGGTTTATGAAGGTCACATACTGGACGGTCGTAATCGATACCAGGCCTGTAAATTAGCGGGAGTGACTCCGGAGTATGTGGGCTTTGATTATAGTAACGGTGACGACCCGTTGAGCTATGTCTTGTCGCTGAATCTTCTGCATCGGCGGCACTTGACGGCTAGTCAGAGGGCAGCCTTGGCGGCAGAGATTGCTAATATGGCTCACGGAGGGGATCGCAAGCCAGATCAAGGGGCAAAATTGCCTCTTGAAATCACTAATCAACAGGCAGCAGAGAAGCTAGACGTGTCGGCAAGGTATGTCAAGGACGCAAAAAAGATCCAACGAGAAAGCCCTGAACACTTCGATAAGGTGAAGTCGGGCGAACTTAGCCTTCAGGAAGCCAAGCGGGAGATGGTGATCAGTATAGGCGATGTTGAGATCAGGACTGAAGCGGATATAGACCGGGCCGCTGATCAGATACCTTTCGTGCGTAATGTCAAGCAGTGGCACAGATTCTGTGACCAGGTGGGGAAATCGGTTAGGGTGATGAATGAGGTTGTCAGCCGTTGCGGAATCGACTCACTGGCAGAGACTTTGAGGCAGGAGGACTTGGTGTTTGAGTGTGATGAGGTACAGAAGTGGTGTAGTGTGATTTCAGACAAGATGGATGAGATGAAAGGAGCAGTTTAATGGGGGCTTTAGTTTCAACCGGCATGGATGCTTATCGTGTCTTGATAAGTTTGGGTGGGGTAGCCACTTTGACTCAGATACACACTGAGTTGCGTGATTCAGGAGCCTTTGATGGGAAGTCGGATCAGGACAAGGTCACCGAGTGGGAACGGTTACAGATTTCACAGCAGTTAGGGCGGCAAAAGAAGCGGATGATTTCTTCTAACGGGAAGGAGCAGTCTTATCCAGCGGTACTAATATCATCAGAGGGGAATGACAGGTTGTGCATGGCTGTCAATGAAGCTACCGCTAAGTCCCATAAGGATGTCATGCAGACGAAGTTACAACAAGCCTACCGCCAGAAGGTCAACAGGAGTGTCCAATCACGAGGTTCGTCTTATGTCTTGAGGGAATTGCAAGGATTGTTATTTGATGACGATCAGCCTTCAGAGGTGAAACTCTCACCTTTGTCTGGCAGCGGTGTAGAGGACAGTCTTTGGAAATGTTTGGAGCCGATGGGTCTGGGTTTGGTGCAACAGTATCAGGCCGGTCAGTTCCGTGTCGATTTAGCCCAGGTAGAAAAGAAACTACTGTTTGAAGTAGACAGTTACGAATATCATTTCAAGAGCAAGCAGCAGTATCAGAAGACAGCCTTGCGGGATCATTACCTGTTGGAGAATTACGAGATTGACGGATGGGATTTGAAGCACTTACACGCCTGTCAGATCATGTTTGATCCAGACAAGATCGCCAATCAGGTCAAGCAGGTTGTGCTGAACCGTTAGGATGATACGCAAGCCGTTTGAGGTCGAAGAGTATAACCAGAACCACCAGGTGGGCAGGAGTGCAATCCGAGCCTATTTAGACCGGGTAGGGCATTTCACTTTGCAGCCGGAAGATAAGTACGGGTCGGATTTAGTAAGTTACAGGAAAGTTAGGCACGAAGTCGAGATCAAGAGGGTTTGGACCGGGGATTGGCCTAGTCGTTGGGACACCATTCAAGTGCCGGAAAGGAAGTCTCACCTGTCCAAAAGCAAGGTTCCGGTTGTGATCTGGGTCTTGAAATCGGATTTGACACAAGCCTGGGTAATAAAAGGCGATCAATTAAAGCCGGAGTACCTGGAGGAAGTCCCAAACACCAAGGTGGCGGTGGGGGAATACTTTTATCGCATACCTGTTGATGATTGCAGGTTAGTAGATCTGGTTTAATGACCGACGACCATAAAGACGAATACGCCGGCAAGACCGACCATGAAGTGATTCTGATCCTGGAGTCACAAGTCCAAAACTTGCTGGCTAACCTGGACAAGACCGAGAAGCAGAACGAGAGGTTGACCAAGACTCAGGGCCAGATCTCAGTAGTCAGGATGGTTTTCATGGGTGTGATTCTGTTGATCGGTAGCATGGTAATGATGATGTCGTTAAGGCTGTGAGGGTAAGCCTTTGGGACTCCTAAACCTTTTCGGCCTGTCCATCTAGCCCCCCTGAGTTGATATAGCTTCGGCAATTTCGCAGTAAACCCTTGCTATCACCGAGACATGACACCGGTGTCCGCCCTGCTATCAGTAATAATATTGATAGCATGAAACCCTTACCACGACTGAGCTACACGTTCTATTGCGACTCTTGCTACGACCGGGACACACGTTCGGTGTATGGATAGCTGTCATCATCAAGGCAAGACTGATAATAGATTCTAATTTCGTCGTGTAAGGAGGGAGCAAAAACGGACAGAACTATGCATAACGACTTACCTTGGTCAATCTACTTTCTCACATATTGCAGACGCCATAACCGAATGGATGTCATCGAAGTCGGGAGTTGCCCCGGTTTATTCATTTACCTTCTTACCTTTACAATCTGAATGACTTGTGATATTATGATATAGGAGTCATTTTTTCATTTTTATGACTCCCTAAGGATTGACCTCATTTCATTTCTTCAGCCATTAGAAGTGGAGTGAGGTTTTTTTATTAGCCTACTCTTGTGCTTGGGACTCCCGAATCTTTTTGCCTGGTCTATCTTGCCCCCTACCCCGAACCTTAAGAGTCCTTGTCCAACTGGTGTTGGAAGTAGTATTGCAAGGGTAGAAACAAACAGAAGGCGAATACCAACCCGTATAGAATTGTAATCAACGAAAAGGCTAAGCCACCGTACAAGGCATCCATGTCCATGCCCCCGCCACCTGCGCTGCTTCCAAGCATGGCAATCCAACCATACATAGCACCGAAAAAACCTGATCCGATAGACATCCTGGCAGCGAGTTTATAAACACCAACCGCAATTGCAGCCTCTTCTCGGTTGGGACGAAGTTTGAAGGCAGCCCCCCATTCTGAACCATAGGCTACTAGGCAACCACCTAGCACTGAGCCCATGACGCAGATAAAGCTGGCGCTATCAATTAAACCCTTCAGTCCCCTTGGTAACGACAAGCCAAAAAATGCGCTTAAAATGACTATCAAAAGAGAAACAGTAATAATCAAAAACCCAAAGATTCGCATCAGAAACCTCATTCTCAATACAACTCAGATTACAAACAAAGCGTCCTGCTGACGCTAACCAAATCGAATCGACACCAGTCTAAAACACATGCTTCCATCTGTAAAGTCTCATCGTATGGTGCTAACTAGT
>JASMLX010000247.1 GCA_030748495.1 Candidatus Poribacteria bacterium
GGCTATTATATCGGTTCAGCCCTGGTAGAAAAGACGGTCGATCTGTTAGTTTGCCGCCGACAGAAATTGAGAGGGCAGAACTGGAGTCGGACTGGGGCCGACCGCTTTCTCTGCTGGCGACAAATGATTCTCAATCACCAATGGGATGGCTACTGGCAACCGCCCAAAGCGGCCTGAGGTTCTATTCCCATCCAGACACTCTATTCTTGACGCTTACTGATATTATGACAAAATGGTTTATCGGCACGACGGATCATCGTCGATAACGATGTCGGGCTATTGAAAAGAAGAAAAAGAAGAAAGCGTAGGGAATCTTGATGAAGGAACCTAGTTGTTTTTTATTGCTGCCAAAGGCTAGTTTGTAATCACGGCACAGTAGTCACCTATCCAAAAATAACAATTTGGGGGCAAAAGGTAGGAAATGGAGCAAGCTGATATGCTCTGCTTCAAAGGATATAGGTAACCTAGATTCATGATACCGGAATAACCCATTTATCTTTATAGGAGAGGTATGGAAAAAGTAATATTCGTGTCTGAAGGAAAGCCCGTTTGGCTGGCTTTGGGCTGGATTGCCATCTTGGTTATATATACTTAGGTCCGGGACACGATTTTGTCTATGCTGATCGGGGCATCGGGGTCGGTGATTTCCGCATCCACGCGCGACTATCGCTTCATAAGCCTCCTGAATACCAGGGATTTGTCCAGATACCTAAGGTCCATGAAATCAATGCGGCCTTCTGCTTTGCCGGGGGAGATTACTGCCGTGACGAAGAAAACGAGCTTAGGGTTAGCGGTTTTGTGCCGCCGGAGATGCGCAGATATAGAAGATTCGGCTTTGGTCATGAGGGAAGGATTTACGTGGATGGATCGCTGTTTGGAAAGCTCGATCTTCTGGGTGTGGCTAAGAGCTTAATTCCCATGGAGAGACCATTTGACTTTTGAGGTCGTTCAAATAGGCAACTGTCTACGATTCTTACTTGATGGGAAAGTCGCCTACGAGACAACGTTTGACCAGAAGATCTTCGGAAAAGTGGGATTTACCGCAGGTCAGGGCGTGATGCGTCTACGGAATTTTGAAGCACAAGGAAATACCTACAACCTAGATTGGCAGCGCTCGTAGTCAGTCGGTTATACAGTACCCGTGATTGACTTAGCTGACCAACAGCAACGTCAGGTGGTTGTCGCTAAAGGAAGCAAAAGCATCGACTACCAGCACCTGACGACAGTGCTCCTTCAAGATGGAAGAACGATTCTTTGCCCGTGGGCACACGGTCACGGAAGGGCTTTAGGGCCCATGAAGCGTAGCCCAGACGGAGGGTTAACCTGGCAGTGGGTGAAACCCCGGAGGACTGGACTGAGGTACAAAACTGCCCAACGATTCATCGCCTGACCGATGGCAACGATGTGGAACCGCTTATTGTTCTTGGAGGAAAGAACGGCTCAATGATGCAGGCTATTTCTGAGGATCTCGGAGTGATCTGGAGCGCGATGCGCCCAACCGGATTGTCGTTACTGTGCCACCAATCACCGTCGAACCGATTTCAAGTGGACGTCACCTGGCTCTCTTCCACCAAGGCCGTTCGATTTTTATGAGTGTTACAGAAAACGGTGGACTCACGTGGTCTAAGCAGCAAAAAATCGCTGAAGAACGTGATGCATACCTGTGCGAGCCGGTCATAATCCGGTCACCTAACGGGAAACAACTGGCCACAGTGATGCGGGAAAACTCCCGTTGGTACAACTCTTTCATCATGTTCAGCAACGATGAGGGGCCAACATAGAGCAATCCAGAGGAACTGCCTGGAAGTATGAGTGGGGGATCGGCACGCGGCCGGCTATGATGAGGATGGCCGAATTGTGATGGTATTCAGGGATACCTGCATATGTAGCAAGACAGCAGTGGACTTTGTGGGATGGGTCGGAACGTACGAAGATTTAGTGGAAAAACGGGAAGAGCAATACCGAGTCCGTTTGATAGCCAATAGCCGGTATGCGAGCGCTGGCTATACTGGTTATCCGGGACTGGAGCGACTGGCAGATAGTACCTTTGTCGCGACCACCTACGCTGTTATCGAAAAGGGGCACCGAGCGTCGATCGTATCAGTCAAGTTTAGGTTAAGCGAAACCGACGGGAGCACACCAGATAATGAGGGAACAACTGTATAAATACGATGGATATTCAAACACAAAGGCGAAGTCGCTCCCTTAACAGTGGTTAGTCGACCACAAACTTAGTTTTAATCGTTGCGCAAGTAAATGCCCTTCGGTGTTGATTGTTTCAGTTTTTGTTGTTTTTGGCTCATGGAGCAGAACTGTTGACTTCAATTAAGGGATTAGACACTCATGTAAATTGACAATAGCAAGTGTCTGATTATAAATGTCTGACTGAGGGACTAGACGCTCATGATACGAACAACTACTTGACGAACAAGTTCTGCAAAAAATAAAGGAATTAATGGAATATCGAAATCCAGCAGCTCATTCCAAAAACTTTGCGACCAATCAGGCTGATTTAGTTCGAAAGACTGTTTTTGAATTGATATGGATTTTTTGATCGAATGAATAGTAATTTAGCAAAATACTCTTTGCCAAATGGGTGTCGACTATTTTTTTACCTTGTTCTTATTGGTAAAATGATTCTGAGACAAACGATTTGACACACGTTAAACATTTGGGAGAAATTATGCAGTCTAAACTCTGATCTCATTAATGATTAATGCCCCCTGAAATCTTTGATAGATAATTCAAGGTTATATATTTGACAAGGAGTCTAGCCTACATTTAAACAAAAGAGAATTGACGTTCATCTTTTTCTAGAGTCATTAAGACATTTTCTTTAAAGGTAATGAATTGCTTGATTGATGAAAGAAATATCGCTTATCATGAGCGTAATGAGAATCAGACAAAACTCATCAAGGCGAGAAGAAACAAAAGGAATTTATGTAGTATTCATCCGACTTAATAAGTTAGTAATAGTCTATCTGGGACAACTTCTTTTTGAATAATATGACCTTCCATTTGAAATCGTTTAAGCATTGGTCGCCCTAATTAGTGGATAGCAGATCTAAGCTCACGGCTCTTTATTCCATAAATGCTAAGTGCGACGAATACACCACTATCATTACATTTCCTGATTTTAATGAACAACTCTTCTGGTTGAAAATACTGGTCTCCATAAAGTATTAGTTGACTATGCTTTTAGGGGGACACAATAAATCGTATCAACCTTTTTACTATTTTCTTAACGTCTTTATAATCCGTTTGTTTAATATTGGGTATTCGCCACTCTTTCCCTAGAGGAATCTACTGATTGAGTTCGTACAGGTCAAACCCGTCTAAGTATGTCAAAAATGTGATTATAAATAATAGACAGTATTTATCATTTCGTATTCCATAGAATTTCTTGATGCTTATATCATGGTAACCAGACTTAAGTGTTGATGAATGTTCACTTTGGAACCCCGGTTTTCAGTTAAACATCTCGTAACATTGGAGAAATCGTATTGTGGCAAACTTTCCACTTTTAGAGGATGAAATTAACCGTTTTGATGAGCAAGGTTTTATCAAAGTTGAGAGCTTTATTAATCAGGCGCAAGTCGCAGAATCGGCCTATTATTATGATCGCGCTGTCACCGGTGAGATTCATGTTCCTCCTTCCGGCAGCAATCATATTAAGGGACGCATGGTACAACTTGTCAATCCATCGCAACATATTATGGGGTGGCAAGAACATGTCTATTTTCTGCAAGCATCGGATGTTGCCAAACAACTGATTGGGCAAGACGCTGTTTATATCTATGACCAGATGATTCTCAAACCCGCCCAATATCCAGCATCTTGGTGCCATGGCACCAAGATGCTGGATATTGGCGAGAAAGCTGCGGTTCAGACAACGCGGTGACTTGCTGGCTAGCCTTATCACCTACTTGGAAGGAAAATGGTGGAATGCAATTCATCGCAGGTAGTCATCAGGGGGATATTGCAGAGCATTATAGTGTAGCTCATCGTTCTGAAATGAATGGCGCTTTGGAAACAGAGGTTGAATCCAGTCAGGCTGTTACTATCTCCTTGAGACCTGGCGACGTGACCTTTCATCATTGTCGCATGTTTCACCATACAGGTGGAAATTATACCGATACGCCTCGTCGAGGACTTATCACTCACTTTTGGTCTAGTAACTAGAGTTTAGAGTCTCACCAAACAAATAGGAGAAACAATGTATAAAAATAGTTGGCATTGCGGCCCAAAAATCGTTGCCGCTCCTGGAACCGCTTTGGCTTTTT
>JASMLX010000248.1 GCA_030748495.1 Candidatus Poribacteria bacterium
GCCATTAAGGAAACATCAAAAAAGCCGGAACTGAAAGGTAGTAGTTACGGTAAGAAAGAGGGTCGTAGAGCAACCACATCTAAATTTTTTATAATTCAATATATCATCATCAGTAGTCCGATAACTGTAACTGTCTGTCTGAAATTTATCTTATTACGAGACAGCGGGTTATGAGTGAGTAGGAGATTGTTAGATGCCTTTGCCAGTGTTTACGGCCCTTTAGCGTCGTTGGACGGGCTAAATTCAGTATCGCCGCCCGACGAATTTGAAGTCGGCTTTCAAAAATGGACCGCAACGGTCTCAAATAATAATAAGGAAGTGTATCATCAAACGTATGCTGCGTTTATTGTATAGGAATGCTATAGTGTTTCCTACGAAGCAAGTTTTCGACGTCTATTTAACTATTTAACGGCTTGGAGAATATAGAAAAGATCCGATAACCCATTGTAACTATCACCGTCAGGGGTAAAACCCGGACCAAAATGGCCGATGTCTGGGCCATTGAGACTTTAGAACCCGGTGAAATTAACCCGAAAAGACCTCCTGAGCAACGGGGATTTTTTGATGGCCTCTCAAATGCTGAAATTTCGGCCAGGTCAACAGTTAGCTGTTTTGACAGAAAAGAAATTAAAGCATATACTGTGAGTAAGTGCCTCCAAATGAGGAGAAGCAAATGGCAAGAACAATCGAGAAATTATTCCGCGCTCCCTACTCCGTTCCTAATGGGCTACAGGCGACGGATGAGGGACTCTTTCTAGTAGACCAAATTACCGACCGAGTTGCTTTGGTCGAAGTCACCGGCACTTCAGATTACGGTGTGACCAAACTGATCCGAGATATGCAGAGCGAATCGTCCAACACCAGTGGTATGGCGTATGGCGGTGGTGCACTCTGGTTAGCAGCGAATGGTCCAGGATCTCAATGGCGACCGGAACGGTCAACCGATGCACCTTCAGGCCAGGGCGAGATCTTCAAAGTCGATCCGCAAACAGGAGAGACTATAGCCCGGTATCCTATACCGGACGGCGGCGGTACACATGGGGTCGAGTACGATCAATATGAGGAGGGCTATCTCTGGGTTGAGACGCTCAAAAATCAGGTCTTGCACAAGGTAAGGCTTGCAGACTGGTCGGTGCAGCACACGGTTCCCTTACCATATGGCCGGGCGCACGGCGTCATACGGGTGGAGGACGGAATCTGGGTGGTGCATACGTCCAGTCGGATCGTCGTCAAGCTGGATTTGAAGGATGGCTCGGAATTAGACCGGATTGAGGTGCCGGAACCACATCCGGAACCGCATGGCCTGTCTATCTTTGGTCAGGACCTCCTTTATTGTGATGCAACTTCCGGGTGGGTAGTCAAAATTTCGCTGTGAACAACCGCAATGAGCGGATAGCAGAAAGACGGTAGGCCACCATCGAGGAACGATCTCGGTAGCCTACCGACAACTGAAACACATCACTATGGTACATATTTAGGTGCCTGACAAAGCCAACTACCGGTCCAAGAGGCCATGCTGTTTCCCTCTTTTTTAATTGCCGTGTGGCCTAGTTGTCGGCGATTTGCGGCCATTTTTCGATATCTGTGGGGGTGATTTATACCTGTCTTATTACCAAAATGATGGTGAAGTTTTTAGGATGGGAGAGAAATTGGAAGGGGCAACTGATAAGGATAACTATTCCCCCCACCAATCAAGATCACCCGTCCCCAAACGAGATTCCAAGCTTGACACTTCGTTCAGGATGCAGGTCCATCTCCTGATATGCTTCGACAGCCTCGGCAAATGGGACAACTGGTGACACAATCTCCTCACAATTGATTTTTCCTGTCGATAGCCACTGCCAACAGTGGTGGCGGATTCTGGCGAAATCCCAGCGAGGATGATCTCGATTTGGATCACTGTTGGCTCGAGCGAAGATCAAGTTGGGAATATTGAAGTGAGCGACAGCCCCTAGATCTAACCCTCCAGTACACTCTTTGGCCCAACCGGCGACGGCTACCGTTCCGTTAAAAGCCAATCCGCGGATGGCTTGATCGAGAGCCTGATAGACCGCACTGGTTTCAATCGCCACATCAACCCCTAATCCGCCAGTAGCATCTTTTAGAACTTGTCCTACATCTTCGGAAGACGGGTTGATTGCCATATCCACGCCTGCATTGAGCGCTACCTGTCGCCGAACTCCAATCGGATCGACAACCGCCACCAAATCGGCGCCTGCCAGTTTCGCCATTTGTGCAGTTACCTGCCCGATCGCGCCCAGACCAAAAACAGCGACCCGATCTCCAAGCCGAACCTGACCGTCACGAATGCTAGCCAGCGCAAAATGGGCTGGATCATAACAAACTGCCTCTTTCCATGTCATTCGATCACTCATGACCAGTAATTGCCCGGCCGATCGGATATGGGTCTCTCTCAGATGTCCGTGACAGGCAACTCGGTCGCCAACCTCAAATTCGTCCACACCATCACCCAACTCTATAATCCGACCAACGCACATATTCCCCAACCCCATTGGAAATTTAGCACCACGGGAACCGTAGTACATGGTCATTTCTGATCCTCGTTTAGGGGCCCCGAAATCTACTTTGATCCGAACCTGTCCTTCGAGTGGGGCCGATTCTTCATAATCCTGTAATACTGGTTGACGGGGTGCAAGTGCAACTAATTCTTTTGGCATCTATAGCCTCCTCATTTCTACGAGAAATATCTCTGGAACTAACGAAGCCATTATACTCGATTTGGCCTTAGATCTTCAGAAAAATCAATGCATTCGATAACTAATGCCAACCTTACGGTTGCTCATGGAGTCTTTTCAGGTTCGAGGGCTGAAACCGCCATTCAGTGTCACAATTTATGGGGATACGGCCAGGTCGTACTATGGAATTAACCCATGGTTTATTGGATTCTATAACGGATAAAGGTTCTGAACGGACAGATAACTTTGTGCCAACAAGTAGACTGACTTCCTCGTTGAGACTTCAATAACCTGACTGACAACAATGGTAGCATGTCACCGATTTGAGTAGATTTTATCTATCACCAGTTCCAGTTCTCGGCTCAAGGTATACGAGCCCGCATATGTAAAAACCGATTCTAGGGATCGACTGAAATTCTAACCCGAATGTTTCATAAATCATTCTGCCGGGGGTATAACTATCAGTTACTCACTCGGTATTTATGGCCAACAGATGCTTGATCCCGCTTTTACCGACATTAAATGCCTCAGTGGATGAAAAAAGCACACCGATTTTCGCCTGAGGTGTCGTTTTTATCCTGGCAGGACACAGCTATCCATCTCCCTTTCGAGGATAACTTGAATCTATTCGGAACGGAGACCGATCCAGCGGTTTTTCGCCATGGCGACAGTGGCACTTGAGACAGGATTTCTATCACATGGTGCGGCCATGATTTCACTGGCCATTGGCTGAGCAGTTGTAGTTTGATCTGATCTTTGTACTCGACCACAGGCACCGCCAGTTTGAAGAGTCTAAGCATTGGAAAGCTCTGTCTGCTGAAGTGCCACGGTTCTCAAGGTGTGGTGCAATACATCGGCGTCACAGGAAAAGTATAGACCTAAATTTCTCTGGTCGGCTTAAGGGGGGAGGTTTAGATTTCTTCTTTGGCCGCCAGTTCTTGGCAGGCAAATTAGCCCCGCCTTAATCGCCAGAATCGGCCCGACAACTAATCTGCTGGCTGATTGCCGTTTGGCGGTCCTTAAATAACTGAAAATCAGGTTTGAATCCTCGACTGAAAGCGGTAGCCGACCTTCGGTCGGAGATAATTTGTCAGCGGTGTTGGTTGATGATTATTTGGGCTGGCGGTGTCTGTTTTTTTCTGGCCGCTGTAGTGTCGAGGATATTTTTGTCAGTTCGTTCCATCGGTTGCTCGCTGGCATCTACTCTCACCCTCTGGATGTTGGTTTGGTTTTCAAGCCACTCTCTTTTACGAGGCCGTCGGAGCTGTCGACATTGGATCAACTTATCTTCAACTGGTTGTATAGTACGGCCAACAGTCGACTGACTGACCGCATCGGCTGGGGCCATGTGGACTGAGTTGGATATTCCCTCCAAGACATCAATCTCATCCGCCGTTGGTGGCTACAACTTAGCTGGAATTTAGCTGGGCTGGTCTTGCCCTGTTGGTTGGAGAAAACAGGGTTGGCAACATTTGTCGAAAAAGACCCACACTAACTGCGGTTAACCGTTTGAAATCTGACTCGGATCAATCTTTGATCTGTTGCTATCT
>JASMLX010000249.1 GCA_030748495.1 Candidatus Poribacteria bacterium
ATTGTCAAAGCCGGAGAGGCTTTAACGATCGCCCATGGCGTAAACAAGTTGATGCGATTAACCAAGAAATATTATTTACCTATCCAGACCTCCAACTCAACCAGTTAAGAATTAAGCAACAAACCTATAGCACCAAGAGGGAGACATGAAATTCCACATTTGTTTATGGTTACTAGTGGCATTTAATATTTTTATCAGTTTTCGCTCGGCAAACGCCGTCATCATACGTGTACCACAAGACCATGAAACAATACAGGCTGCATTAGGTGATGCTTTTTCTGGGGATACTGTGGGTATATCTACAGGTCAGTATGAAGAAGAAATAATGATTGAATCTGGTGTTAAGTTAAAAGGAATGAGCAAGGAAAAAACAGTTATTATTGGCAGGATTACGGTCAAAGGGGAAATAAAAGTCACAATCAGTAACTTAACAGTTTCTAACCCCGCAGGTCGTGGAATTTATTGCAGTGGTTCGCAGCATAATATTACTAATGTCATTGTATTAGATTGTGCAAATGATGGTATTTATTGTTCTGGCGGAAGCCCCACCCTCGAAAATATAAATGTAAGGAATATTTTGAGTGGTTCTGGAATCCACTGCCAAAGTTCGGATCCTGTTCTAAATAATGTTTTTATTTCGGATATCAATGGACAGGGACTTGGGCTATGGGGTGGCTCAAGCCCCACCATTAAAAATTCTAAAATAACAGGCTGTACTGGAAACGGCTTACATTCTAGCGGCGGTGGAAGCCCAAATATCAACAATGTAAATATCTCCAAGTGCAAAGGTAACGGAGTACACAGTGATAGTTCTCAAACGCAAATCAGGAACTCTATAATTACTCAAAATGAGGGAAGTGGAGTTACCGGCATCGCAGATATTGGTACGATTGACGATCCTGGAAGCAACCAAATTTTTCGTAATCGTAAATATTTAATTTCAGCGAGTACGGATGTGAAAGCTATAGGCAACTGGTGGGGAACATCGGCACCAATAGCAGATTTTTTTAGCGGAAAAGTGACCTACAAGCCCTTTCTCAAAACAGCGCGTAGCGAATCCGGGGCTCAAGTTGAGACGGCAGCCTGTTTGAAAGGCGATATCAATGGTGATGAACTAGTTAAATCGATCGATGCGTCCTTAGCTTTACGCATTGTAGCCCAGCTAATTGAGGAACCCACTGAGGCTCAGAAATGTGGTGCCGATATGAACGAAGATGGACTGGTCAAATCGATCGATGCTTCACTGATTTTGAGGCGAGCCGCTGGACTAGACATCGTCGTTGGGGCACCATCACTCATTTGGCCAAATAGACAAATAACAGACCGAAATCTGAAGCTAGGCTCAGTTGAAGCTAAAGCCGGGGAGATCATCATTGTCCCCATTACTCTGGACCAAACGGATCAAGTCATCTCGGCTGACCTGAGTTTGAGTTACGATTCGGAGGTTCTACAGTTCCTAAAAGCTGAGCTGGGAGCCGAGACCAACCAGTTTAGCCTGCAGGTCAATGACCAGAAGGCCGGCCAATTGATCGTACCCATCTCAGCTCGAGATCCACTGGGAGTAGGCAGTGGGACACTCCTTAATCTAACCTTTACTATTAAAGAGACGGCCACGGTTGGAATTACCTCTCAACTGACTTGGAATGAGGCTTTGCTCTGGGATGTAAATGCAGAGCAATTGGCAGTTGAGGCCCACAAGGGCTCAATAATAGTCAAAATGGAATCTTCCACTGGACCGGGAGGGTTATCTCAAACCACCCTAACCGAGCTGCCTACCAAAACGGCTGAAATCGGTCGGGTGGGGGCACCTGCTGGCCAAGCCGTGACAGTGCCAATTATCGTGCCCAATGCAGCCGGACTGCTATCGGCCGATTTCACTCTAACCTATAATGCTGACCTGTTGGCCTATCAGGGATTACAACAAACCCCTTTGATCAAAGACTTTGATCTGGAAGTCAATTCAGAAACGGCAGGGAAGCTGGTGGTGCCAATTTCAGGCAAACAACCCATTGATAGTGGTGGTGGAGAATTATTGAAATTGACCTTCTTCATTAGCAGTCAAGCCCAGCAGGGAGCCAGCCTACCCATCGAATTGACCGAAGCTCTGTTGTGGAATATCGAAGGCCGTCAATTTCCAACTACCGTCAAAGCCGGACAGGTGACAGTGGGTGAGGCCGTCACGATAAGCACACAAGCCAGTTGGAAAATGCAGATGGTCAGTGGCTTGAACATGATTTCACTACCCTTGCAACCAGACATCCCTCTAACAGCCAGTTCACTAGCCAAGAAGTTGGCTGCAACACTGGTCTTACGTTTGGATACTAGCCCGCAGGATTTCGAAGCCTATGTACCGGAAGTCTTTGAGTCTTTTGACTTCTCCATCACCGGTGGTGAGGGCTATATTGTCAACACCCCCCAGGCACAGGCCATTACTTTCAAAGGCACAGCTTGGGACAATGCCAATGCAGCACCTGGTTTAGTGGGCTCCAACTGGGCTTTCGTACTAACCGGACAGATCTATTCAGCTGACTCAGTGCCGATCCAGATACGTAATCTGCGAACAGGCCAGCCTATTCCGATCAAGATCCAGGATGGGCACTACCTGGCAGCTGTCACCGATCTCAATCAGCAGAGCGTGGTTCGTCAGGGCGATCGTATTGAGATCCAACTCGGATCGACCGAGATCAATCAGCCACTGGATCGGATCCACCACCGCATTTCAGACCAAGACGTGGAACGTGCCTTTGCCAAAGTCGACCTGCAGCATTCTCTCTTTTTACCCCGACAAAGCCGACTTCTTCAGAACTATCCCAATCCGTTCAACCCGGAAACCTGGATCCCATTTGAATTGAATCAAGATTCAGAGGTTACCTTAACTATCTATGATCAGATGGGTAAACCGATTCGGCAATTAAATCTGGGGTTTGTTCTAGCTGGCAAGTATACAGGTGTTGATCAATCAACTTACTGGGATGGTAGGTCGGATAAAGGAGAAACGGTAGCCTCTGGCACCTACTTCTATCATCTTCAAACTGATAATTTCTCTTCCACCCAGAGAATGATTATTCTGAAATAAGGAGAAGGTCGATGCCAAACAAACAACTACTTTCAATCGTGATTCTAGTTACGGGGTTCAATATCAACTCTTTGGCTGCAAACAAGATTCTCAAAGTGCCTAATGATTACTTGACCATTCAGGCAGCTATTGACAAGGCCAAGGATGGCGATACCGTCTTGGTAGAGGATGGGGTCTACTTCGGTGTAGGAAATCATAACATAAGTTTCAAAGGTAAAGCTATTACCGTTAAGAGTGAACACGGTTCCGAGAATACGACACTTTTATTACAATCTCAAGGAGGATTCGAATTCAATCGGGAGGATCAGAACTCTGTTCTAGATGGGTTTACCCTTCAAAAAGGGAATCCCGCTATTAAAATTTTGGATAGCTCTCCTAAGATAAATGACTGCCAAATTCTTTCTGCCACAGGTAATGGAATCCATTGTGAGAGGAACTCGCATCCGTCGATGGAAAAAATTGGAATATACAATAGCAAAGAATGGGGGCTTTTTGCATATGGCACCGCAAGGATACGATTGTCCAATGCTATAGTCGATGGAAACCTGTATGGAATACATACAGGCGATTCCAATCCAAGTGTCATCTATAATACCCTTATTACCAATCAGATAGAGGATGGGATACTTCTAAACGCCACGACAACGATGGTCAACTGTGTGGTGATGGGCAATAAACGAGGTGTGATAATTAGAGCTTCTAATAATAATGCCACTTCCATTTTGAATAGTATCATTCGAGGCAATGGAGTGGCTGAAGATGATGAGATGGAAAATTTGAATAACGTGAGTGATCATTCAATTTTCCTCTATAGCAACATTCAAGGTATTGAGGATGGCACAGGCAATGTTGATGTAGATCCTAAATTCGTGGATGATGAGAGTGGTGACTATCGTTTGGGTTCAGGTTCTCCTTGTATAGATGCGGGTAGCCCGGGGCCACCGCATAAAGACGCAGACGGTTCTCGGAACGACATGGGGATTTACGGTGGTCCACACGGAGGAAAATGGTCAAATTTATCTCAGGATCAAACTACTACTAGCGACTGCAATAAAGGTGATGTCAATGCTGATGGCTTAATAAAGTCAATTGACGCTTCACTGGCACTCAGATTGGCTGCTGATCTAATCTCTAACCCCAGCACAGAACAGCTTTGTGCGGCTGATATT
>JASMLX010000024.1 GCA_030748495.1 Candidatus Poribacteria bacterium
AATTAGAAGAAAGCAGAATAAAACGTACCTGAGGAGAGAAGATAGCACTGGTGGATTATGCACGAGTCAGTTCGGTGGGACAGTTCGTAGTTCGTTTGAAACTAGGCTAGGAGATATTGGCCCGGGATACGGGTCCCCGGATAAGCGGCTTGAGGATCACGGTCTTGAACCATCTGAGGAATCTCGTCCTCCCAATAGTCAGGAACTGTCTCTGGCCGGTTATGCCATAGCAGTAGCAGGTTTCTGCGCCGATCGGTCTGGTTTTTGTAGGCCGCGTGCAACACCCGGGCATCTGCTAAAACCAACGATCCCGCTTTGGATTCGACATCTACTTGGTCGGGATGATCGCTGAACATGAGAGGGTGATCATCTTCGATAAACCTGGCTCCCTGCTCATGAGCCGTAACTAGTTGATCGTGTAGCGGGATCCGCTTCAGGTGGGTGCCCGGTATAACCTTCAAACAACCGTTTTCAACGCTGGTATCTTCGAGGTAATATGACAGAAAAATGGTTTGTGGCCAAGGTGTGCAACTCAGCGGATCGTTCCAACGCATCCAATCTTGGTGCCAATAAAGTGCGGGAGCAAACGGCTCCTTAGTCAGGACAATCAAACTCCCTACGTGATTGAAGTCGCCAAACTGCATCTCCTCCACCGCTTGTCGTGAAGGCTGCCACTCAGCCAAGCGTTTCATGGTTGCGTTGTCCTCAAATCGGATCCCCAGATGTGTTCCCTGGTACTTGGTATCCGGGTGATGTTCCATGGTATCGTTGAGATGGTCTGATTCGCGGCGTAATTCCTGCAAAAATTCCGGGCTCAAAATATCCGGAATTACACAATATCCGTCGCGCAGCATCTGTTCCCGCTTTTCTTGGGCCACTTCTGGTGTCATCTTATCCTCCAGCCTGGATTAAATCAGCAACACCTGTCTATGGAAAAACAGGTGGATAGTTTTTGTCGTCCTAAGACCGTACAGTATAAAGCTTCAACTCATTCTGAAGAGTGCTTTATTAGACCTCTTGCACAAGTTCAAGAAGCAGAGGTCGAGAGACTTTTGAGTTTGTATATAGTATACCAAAGAATTTAGCCGCCTCTCAATCAGTACAAAGTTAACTGAATCACCAATGATTTTCAAGTGAAATTCAAGAAATTTATAGAGCAGAGTGAATCTAGATTCTATTACTGGTACAAAGTAGCTAAATATTCACCGTCAATTGGAATGAGGCTACTGCCTCCGCTAAATGGACCGGAAAAAGGCGGCCGACAGGATGGGAATGGGAGTGGGCGGCTATAGAGGTGGGTTGAAAACAAGAAGTACTCGAAGTACTCTTGGGGAGATGATAAAAGTTTGGCCCGTGATTATGCCAACTATGAGGAAGTTGGAGGAAACGACAGGTGGGATACAGCCACACCTGCGGGTAGTTTTAAGCCCAATGGATATGGTTTATTTGATATGGTGGGTGACGTCTATGAATGGTGCAAGAAGTGGTGCTAGAAAAAGGGCACTTAATTCTTTTCGAGTGTCTCGTGGTGGTGCTTGGGCCACCCTGGCTGACTACCTCCGTGTCGGTGTTCGCTTCGCCACCGTTTTTTTGAAATCGACTTGATCTTCGGATTTCGCTGTGCTGTCTCAGCATACGATCGGGGTAATCTCGGTTACCGTCTTGGGCCTACTGAATCATAAGGTCACGGATTCTATTTGCTAGTGCAACAGGTGATTGATTCCTAAAAATACCTGATAAGGTGTTTTAATACCAAGGTATTTTCTTGGTCGATTGTTGGGTCTAATCATAGCCCTAGTGAATTTCCTTCTGAGTAATCGAGATATCGTCCCAAACAAACCTATCAATTGGCTCGGCAACGGCACAGCAACAGAGTCCGGCCGCCTATCTCTTTTGAGCGTTGGCAACCGGTTGGATCATTGATCCGCCAAGACTGGAGCCCAGAACAGATCAGCCTTGTGTTTTTAAAACAGAAAAAACCAAGTGTCAGCCATGAATGGATCTAGCAGTATATCTTGGGCAACAAACATAAAGAGAGTAACCTTTACACTCGTCTGCGCTGCCCCGGTCTGACCGGTGGAGCCAAAATCACGGCTGCCCCTGATTACCCACCTACCCAACAAAGATGCGGAGAGGGGCAAACGAGCCATTATTGATTTTCGCTCTCCCTTAGCGGCAAAGCTACACACGCTTACTTCAGACATGAAGAAAGAGTTTGCTGCTGATCAAAGCATAGTCAAAGCTTGGCAATCAACTTCTATGTGGTACATCCTAATGCTTGATAGCAGCCAGGGCTCAACCAAAATACTAATGTCCTGATCAGACAGTACCTTGCAAAAAGCACCTTCTGGACCGATATTTCTGCGGAACAAATCAATAGGGTAATGGAAAAACTGAATCACCATCCTCCAAAGTACCTTGGTATGAAAACCCCAAATCAGGTATTCTTCGGGGATCGTTCACCTGTTGCACTTCAAAGTTGAATCTGCGCCTTATAAACCAATTATAATAATTATGAAAAAATTTACTCTAATCCTGATCATTTCACTATTTTTAATAACTGCCTATTCTGTCGAAGCTCACCAGCCTAGATTGGTCAAGGAAGAAGTGATTGCTATTGAGAACCCGGAAGTTTCGCAAGCCTTCTACGCGGAACTTACAGGTAAGTCGCAAGTATATACTATTAATTCCGAAGTCCCTTTCAAGTTATATTTAGGACTTTTGGTTCCAGATATCCCGGGAATTGAAAAAGATGTTTCTGCTTTAATTAAAAAAGAAGATCATGAGCATGAACACCATCGTGAGAAGCAGACCCACAAGCATGATAAGTTCAAGGTATTGCTTGATGGTAGTACTCATGAATGGACTTCATACTATGAAAAACATGCTGGAGACGATTATTTCATAGGTCCAGCATTGCAAGCAGATGATAGCGATTCAGCTTTGCACCCAAAAGGGGTAGATGCTGAAGCCGGAGAATATACTGTAAAAGTTTTCAGCCCAGACAATGAAGGTAAATATGTTCTAGTTGTTGGTGATAAGGAAGAGTTTCCTTTATTTGAGATTATTAATACCGTGATACAGGTCCCTCAAATAAAAATCTATTTTGGCAAATCACCTTTATCAGCTTTTTCAACCCCCACAATGCTTGGTTTTCTGGTAATGACGTTAATATTACTTACTGCAGTAATAGGCCTTGTCATATTTGCGGTGAAGGGTTTTTACAAAAACTAAAAATATAAATAAACGTGAATTCAACTCCCATTTGATCTGTTGATCAGAAACCTAGGTGGATTTTGCCTTTTTGGGCAAGTCCGGTCGGATCAATCCGTTCATGTTTTCATTGAGTCCCTGTTCCCATCAAGCATACGGATAGGCGAAGAAAAATTTGGCCTCCAGATTTTTAACCTTGGACTTATGTTCGGTGAATTCTTTCCCCTGATTTGAAGTCAGGGTGCAAACCTTTGCTTTCAAAGGGCTCAGCCAGTCGATGACGGCCGGTTTCACCCCACCAGCACTTTTGCTGGCTAACCTTGCAATCAGGGAAAGCCGAGACTTGCGTTTGGCCAAAGAAACCAATGCACCACAGTGATTGTTACCGATGCTGGTATCGATTTCCCAGTCACCGGTGCGTGAACGCTTCCCGACCACCGCAGGTCGTTGGTCAATCGAAACCCGGTTGGGAATTCTTCCACGGCCATCATGAATTCCGTAACATTTTTTATGCTTCTTGCGGCTGCGCAAATAAGGATCGAACTCACCTCCTTCTGATTGGCCCTTCAAAATCTACTGGTAGACCCATTGATGACTGACTTTGGTTTTTCTTTCTTTCGACAGCCACAGACTGACCTGTTCCGGACTCCAGCCCTGACGGATCAAAGACTCAATCTGCCTCCAACTCTGAAAAGAAATCCGATGCTGGAGATAGTTTCGATGGCTTTGAGTGGCAAATTGATGGGCCTGGGCGGGGCGATAACCGTGTTTTCCCTGATTGCGTTTCAATTGACGGTAGATGGTAGTTTTATGCCGCCCCAGGATTCGACTGATTTCCGCAGGGTTATGATTAGCTTTGCAAATCTCCCAAGTAATGAGCATAAATCTGGTCTGGTTCATTTTGGCTGAGCTGGATGTAGCTTCTGATCAGTGCCTCTCTTTCTTCCAAGGTTGACAGGTGCTGATGCTACAACAGCTCTCCCTTTTTGCCTGGACATGGAGTTGCACTTACCAGTTGAATTCAGGGTCGCAGCAATCGGTTAGTACTTTCATTAGAGCCACCTTGCCACGGGCTCCTCGGATCACAAAAGTAGACCTCGATATTAATGGCCAAGCTAAATCTTTGATGATCTACCAGTTCCTGTCCTCGATCCCAAGTCAGTGATTTATACAACTCTTTCGGTAATTTCTGAGCTGGTTTAATCCGGGTAGAAACTACGGTTTGGCTCTCCTTATTATCTACCTTTGCCAACATTACGTAGCCTGAATGACGTTCGACCAGTGTGGCCATGTAACTGTTTTTCGAGCCTGCAATTAGATAGATCTCCTTCCCAATGACTAGCAACGGCCCAATCCTCCACTGATGGCGGCCGCTGACGGATTGAAACCGCATGGCTAATCTGTCCCTGTCCATCTCTTTTCCGACTTGAATGCTTAGTTGACGTATCACCCGTTGAGTTCTAAGGTGCTAAAGGAGTTCTTTTTTCAGCACCCTGCGAGCTTGGACAAATAAACTTCGATCGATGGTCTGGTGTGACACCTGATCACCCCCTTCGGCTGGATATTTTTTCAGCCTGGCCACGATCTGTTGCGGCGACCAATTTATTCGAAACCCCTTTTCTCAGCCTCTCTGGGATGGTTCCAATCAAACGAACGAGTGTCACTTTTACTCGCTGAACAAGGATTCTGCGACACCATCCAATTCATTCGTTTTCTGCCTATAGTATTGAAGACCAATTTTGAAACATTTAAGACGTTCGTCTGACAGCAGGGGGTTCGGTAACACATGCCGCAAGGATGTTTGGCCAGAGCGTACAGTGGCCTAAAGCTGATACACGCGTAAGGTGTTGGCAGAACTCAAGGAACTGGACCGACAAAACCACATGGGGAATGGACTGATGGGGAGTAAACTGAGATCAACTGTTCTCGTTCCGATCGCAAAATCAGTGGTTAGTTCTGAGAAGATGGTCAATTAGCATGCCCGCACGCTATACTTTTGATAATAGCCGATCCCAAAATTTTTACAATCACAAAACCGTGATGACCAAAGACAAGATGCTTCAAACCGTTGTGCTATTTGCTCCCATTGAGTCACGATCCTCCGAAACTTTCATTGACAAGATCAGGGACAGATTATATATGGTAAAGATGGGAAACGGATGATTTTTATCGGAATCATAAAAATCGGCATCAATTTTCAGGTGGGTTGGGAATCTTTGGTGCGCAATAAATTTCGGTCTATCTTGACTTTGCTGGGCATTGTCCTGGGTATTTTTATCGTTGTGGTCAGTGTCTCCCTGAGTCAGAGTATTAAAGACTTTATGATTTCCGAGTTTAAAACTTTCAGCGGCAATACCCTAATATTTATGTGGCACGAGCCGTGGATCGAAAAAGATGACGGTCGGTGGGTTCGAAATCCGATTAAAGATAACTTTTGGTTAGAAGACGTCTCAGAAGTGGCTGAAAGATGTCCCTCTATCACCAACGCAACAGGTTGGCAACCTCTAGATGGGAGGCAAGTCGAATTTGGAAACAAAAATAGAAATTATTTTATTCAGGGTTGCTTGGTGGCGAGCGCCGACATCTTCAATTGGGAAATGGAATACGGTCGAATTTTCCAGCAGTGGGAGATGGACACGAGTCAACGCGTTTGCATCCTTGGCCATAAAGTTCGTACAGACCTGTTTGGCCGAACCAATCCGATCGGTCAAGACGTGCGAATTGGCCGTGAGCGATTCACAGTTATTGGTTCACTGACATCCAAAGCAACGGGGTTGATGCGTATGATGGCGGGAAGTGGGATGGACGAAACCGTTTACCTGCCGATCCCAACAGTTGGAACGTATTTTATGGGGAAAAGTAACAGGTGGTTGGCCATCTTTGCCACCGCGGAGAGTTATGAGCAGGTGGATCAGGCCCAAGCAGAAATTCGGGCTTTATGGAGACAAAAGTTCGGCTCGGATCAGTACCACAATATGGGGACTTCCGCCGAGGCTATAAAATTTATCTCCAAGAACACGCGAATTATTAGCTATGTCTTAGGTGGATTGGCGGCTATTACTTTGATTGTGGGTGGAATTGGTACCATGAATATTATGTTGGTCTCGGTTAGCGAAAGAACTCAGGAAATCGGGTTACGCAAAGCTATTGGGGCCAAAAGCAACGATATCCGTTTCCAATTTCTAATAGAAGCTATTGTAATCTGCTTGTTTGGCGGCCTCATCGGAACTGGGCTGGCGATGCTGGTGGTTAATGGAGCAGGTTGGGCCATGACTACCTTCGTCATCAAGGATTCCGTTTGGCCGGCAACGGTTAAAATTGAGGCCGCATTGGCTGCATTCAGTGTTTCGATGCTAGTGGGTATCCTAGCCGGTTTCTACCCCTCCAACAAAGCCGCTAACCTGACACCTGTAGAGGCTTTACGATTTGACTAATCGTTTTCCCTGTTTTTACTCAACCAGTTAGTTATTCCCGTTCTAAAATTTAAGGTAATTGGATCATGATATTTGAAAGTTTGTTGATCACTTTTCGGGTGTTAAGCGGTGAAAAGCTACGTACTGGGCTGACCATTCTGGGCATCATGATCGGTATCACCGGAGTAATTACGATTAGATCTGTGGGGTCGGCTGGAAGCCAGGTAATGACATCCTCTCTGAATCAAGAGTCTGGCACCTTCAGCATTCGTCGAGAATCCTGGATAGAAAAAAATGGGAAATGGCAACCCAATCAGAGCCGAGAATTCCTGACGTTGGATGATGTTGAAGCCATCAAAACCAGTTGTCCCTCGGTTGAGACTGCTATTCCGGTAGATAGCCAGAGGCGGAGAATAGAGGTCGACGGCAAAAATAGAGACATGTCTGTCGAATACACTACTGATGAGTCGGCATATTTTCAGGACTGGTTTACGGATTTCGGCCATTATGTGACGAGGACCGACATGGATATGAAGACCAAGATCTGCATTATCGGTCATGAAGTTTGGCAGGTCATGTTTAGCGGTCTCAACCCAATTGGGCGTGAAATCAAGATTGATAAGCAGCGTTATACGGTGGTGGGTGTGATGGATAAAAAGCCACAAGGGATGAACAAAGACGACAATTCAAATCGGAAAGTTTTTATTCCGATTACCACCGGCCAGACCTACTTTGGTGTTCGACAATACTCTAACTCGGATGATAGCAACCCTGGGCCAAAAAACCAGGTTCGTGCCATACGCATCCGTGCCACCTCAGTTGATGTATTAGATCAAGCCAAAATGGAGGTAGAAACTCTGGTTAGGTACCGTCACAATGATGAAGAAGATGCTTTTAAGGTGGATAGTATTGATGACAGATTAAAATTCGTCAATAAAGTTTTATTGGTTATCCAATTGATTATGTTGATGGTCACAATTTTTCCTCTGGTAGTTGGTGGTATCGGCATTATGAACATCATGTTGGTTTCCGTAACTGAACGGGTACCTGAGATCGGTCTTCGCAAAGCGGTCGGAGCCAAAGGGTTCGATATCAGAATCCAGTTTTTAGTGGAGTCAGTCATCATTAGTCTGATCGGTAGTCTGCTCGGACTGGCTGCTGGTTTTACGCTGGCTTCGTTAGCCGGTGAGGTCTTCAACCAGAGGTGGGCCGAAGAGTGGGGAACCACCTGGCCTTCGGCCATCACCCTGGAATCGATGGTCAGTGGGGTGATGATGGGCATGGTAGTGGGGGTGGTTTTTGGCTACTTCCCGGCCAGTCAAGCCGCACGGCTAACACCAATCGAAGCCATTCGTAACAAGTAAATCAACTCACCTCTGGAATCATAATATGAAACAGTTTCATCCATTGATCTTCCTCTCTCTGCTGATTCTCCAGTTGAGTCGAATCAGCCTCAACATATCCCAGGCAGAGGACTGGCCACAGTGGCTGGGTAATCAGAGAGACGGAATTTGGCGAGAGACAGGTCTCATCCAGTCTTTTCCAGCAGATGGATTGACACCGGTTTGGAGAACCAAGATTGGTGGCGGTTATAGCAGTCCGGCGGTGGCCAATGGCCGGGTATTTGTTATGGACCGAATCAAACACGATCCAGAACTGAAAAAGGGACAATTTCTACACCCCGACCAACCGCCCCAAAATGCCAACTTTGTTCGCCGCCTGCTGCCTGGTGCTGAACGGATTTTGTGTTTGGAAGAAGACACCGGCCGTATCCTCTGGTCGCAAGAATACGACTGTTCTTATCGATCGGTGGCAATCTACGCCATTGGGCCACGTGCCACACCGACCGTCGATGGAAATCATGTCTACACCTTGGGTGCAGAAGGAGATCTGTTCTGCCTGGAAACTGAAACCGGTCAAGCGGTATGGCACCGGAATGTGCGGGACGACTACCGAGTTGAGACACCGGAATGGGGCTTCGCTGCCCATCCGCTAATTGATGGTGACCGTATTATCTGTATGGTGGGTGGAAAAGGAACTACCGTAGTGGCGTTCAATAAACTAACAGGCAAAGAGATCTGGCGCAACGGAGATGCTCCCCAACCGGGTTACTGTGCTCCCATGATCTATCAACTGGGAGGTAAACGCCAGCTGGTGGTCTGGGATAGTGACCACCTCCGAGGATTGAACCCCAAAACAGGCGCCGCTTATTGGCAAGTCGAGATCAAACCGGCCTTTTCCATGTCGATCGGTGCACCACAACAAGAAGGGAATCGGCTGTTTGTGATGGGCTATTCACGAGTTTCGGCCATGGTTCAGGTGGCTGTAGATGGAAATAGCGCCACCGTCATCTGGCGAGGGGATACTAAACGGGGAGTGGGGGGTGTTTTTAATACGGCGGTCATTCGGGACGGCCACATCTACGCTGGCGGTCAAGGGGGTCGATATATGTGTGTACGTCTGGAGGACGGTGAAAGACAATGGTCCACTTTTGAACCCTCCACAGGTGAGCGGCCGGCCAGTTGGGCCAACGTCTTCACTGTGCCCAATGGCGGTCTTTATTGGCTGTTCAATGACCTGGGCGAGGTAATGATCGCCGAGATGTCGCCACAAGAATTTCGCGCTATCAGCAAAACCCAACTGATCGAACCCACCCATCATGTTGGTAACCGCACGGTGGTCTGGTCACACCCGGCCTTAGCCAACCGACGCATATTCATTCGTAACGACAACGAGATTTTGTGTTACAACGTTGGCGACACAAAATAGTACTTCAGCTGGATGATGCTGAATGGGAATTATCTGGATTTTCGCTTGCACAGGAGTGACTATTGGCCTAAGCTGAATTCAGGAACAAATGTAGGATGGAAATCAAGGGACAGTTACTATTGGCTCGTTCATATTCTCCGTGATAGGAAACATCTAGTCCAAATACAGTAGATCCAACACTTTTTCCGGATAATTAACCGATAGTAGCTGTTCAATCGTATAAAAAGAGTTGATCCTCAAATTTCGTCAAGAGAATTGGTCTCTTATTAGACCTCTGGCAAAAAGAGGGAAATGTTAGAATTAAAGGATCAGATGGCAACAGATCAAAGATCGATCCAAGTCAGATTTCAAACCGTTAACCGCCGTTAGTGTGGGTGTTTTTCGACAAATGTTGCCAACCCTGTTTTCTCCAACCAACCGGGCCAGACCAGCCCAGCTAAGTTGTAGCCACCAACGGTTGATGAGATTGATGTCTTGGAGGGAATATCCAACTCAGTACCACATGGCCCCAGCCGATGCGGTCAGCCGGTCTACCGTTGGCCGCACTATATAACCAGTTGAAAATAGGTTGATCCAATGTCGACCGTTCCGACCGCCGAGTAACAGAGAGTTGCTTAAAAACAAAACCAACATTCAAAGGGTGATAGTAGATGTCAGCGAGCAAGCGATGGAACGAGCTAAAAAACAGCCTCGACATTACAGCGGTCAGAAAAAAACAGACACCGCCAGCCCAACTAATCATCAATCAACACCGCTGACAAATCATCTCCGACTGAAGGTGGGCTACCGCTTTCAGTCGAGGATCCAAACCTGATTTTCAGTTATTAAACTCACATTTCGCACGATAATGCAAGGGGCGTTCTTAATTTTGAAACAGGGTTATACTCTTGAATTATCAGACTATTCATCGCGGAGTGTTCGATGGGCCAGATCCCCGCCGGGTTGCAGGTCAACAATGTAAAATTTCTACCTATTGTGAATGATTCTATTCGTGCGATTGGAATCCCTGAACAGTTTGAGCCACAAGTAAAACTGAATCCAGAGATCTCATCAGGAACTTGGATATATTAGCAGTATTCAGCTTATATGCCCTATTATTAGTTGAAGTGGTATAAACTACTGTCATCTTCAGAGTAAAATTCAAAGCTAAACATCACCAGAAACACAACAACTAATCTCTGAACCACACATACTCCTTGTATTTTAGTTTCAACCCAAATACAGAATAGCTACCTCCAGACTTTGTTAGTCCTTAGTGCATAGATCTAACAACAGGTCTATATCTTGTATGCATTTCCAGACATCAGTTTCATCTACCAAAAGAGCATATTTTTCTAAGTCGTCTCCTAAACCTTCCACGGCCTCCTTCAACTGACTTAATTCCAGCAAAGCCTCCTTCATCTCTATCTGGCCGGCAAAACCTCCAGTTGGAAAAAATATCCCCCACAACAAACGGAAATTTACCACCGCTGCTAAGATCATATCCACTGCCAATCGATCGACTTCACTTTGGTTGAAGCCTAGACCTCTCGCCCTCAAATAGGCAATGCAGAAGGTCCGTCTATTGGATCCACTGGTTCCACTTTCCCAACTGATATGCATCAGATCTCTCCTGACCTGACTGACAGCAGACATCTCAAAGTCCACTGCCAAAAGCACATCATCCGTCGTTAACAAAGTATTGCCACTATGCAAGTCCCCATGTGTACTTACCACCTCTGCGCCAACCTGGGAGAAAGCCTCTGGGATAGCGGCGCTTAGCTGTTGCATCTCCTCGGTACTATACCCTTCCAAATGCCCGTCATGGAAGACGGCACTAGGCCAGATCATTGAACCAACCGGAACATTCTGTAAACAAGGATGCTTCTGACACATCTGGTCTCGAAAAGGAGCGAACCAATCGATGGGAACTGAGTGAAGGTGTGCTGCCAACTCTGCTATCCGCCTCATCCTAGTTTCAGTGCTAAATTCTGGGTTCTGGCCAACGAATGGCTCGATAACCCAGTTATCTGCGCCAGCTATTACGGCTGGAGCAGCGCCGACCTGAGAGAAAATATTGGATGCCGCCAACATCCGCCGACTTCTGAGGTTGTTATCCACGTATCGCTTGAGTACCACTTTGGCCGGATTGAAGTTGGCATTCGGATATTCAACAGAATAGATGCTCTCCGTCAACGGCGATATACCTCCTTCGAGTTTACTCGTCCGGCAAGAGGAAGGGACCACTTCAGCTGGCCAATTGGCATGCTCGATTACAAAGGCTGAGATCTTATCCAACCTGGTTTTTCTAATAGCCGCAGGTTCCCAACCCCAAATCAAGTGCGACGAATGCATTGGTGACAAGGTGCCATCATCATTAAGCACAAACTGCTGAATCTCTTTTCCTTTTCCTTCCTCCAGAAGGCCATAGAGAAGCACCTCAGTATGCTCTTTCAACTGCCCCCAATTCGCTGTCAAGCACTGTGGTGCGTCAACAACGACCTTTTTCGGTCTCTCAGCCCAATGAACGATACCATCCTCTGTCATGTAGACCCGAATCGCCTTTTCCACTTCGCCTAACACAATCCAGTTCACAGGTCTTCCACTACCCTCATCTTGATCCACATCGTGCCTTCGTTCCAACGCAATTCCCCTACCAACAGGCGAATCTACCACCAGTGGTACGGGATTCTGCAGACTACCAACTTGACCGTTTTCGGCATCTAACTTGGCCTGCAATAATTGGGGGAAGGTTAGAATGCAAGAGGGATCAGCCGAGGATTTCTGGATCAAGCAAGCTCTCTCCCCATGACCAAAACTGGCAATTGGTTTCTGGTGCGCATCTATATCTTGCCCAGTTGCTGCCTTTGTATCTTGGTTGTTCATCTATTATCCTTATATGGAATTGAAACTGGAAGCCACCAAATATTTAAGTAGGAAATATTCACAACCTGGCGATTTCACATAAGTTTTAACTTAAATACAATCTATTACCTCAAGGCTTTGTCAAAAATATAGCGGGTTGGCTGGCTTCTCAGAACTAGCTACTGATACGCGTACATTACCCGACGCTTCGCATGTAACGCCGTCGGCATAATTATTTTGTCGGGATTCATATGTCTGCACCTATTTTGTTTTGTTGGTTAACAGCCGACTGCTCTAACTACTTATTGTGCTGCTTATTGTGAGGTAGCCTGCTGTGGGTCTGGGTCGTATTTGCTCGTTCTTTCATCGCTTGGCTTGGTGTACCGCACAATTAGAACTATCACTGGGACAATTAAAAAGATACCAACCGACATCAGTAGCCACCAACCAGATTTGTTGATGTCGTGAAGTCTTCTGGCCCCCAATGCCAGGCCGGAGATTAGCACAGTGAGACCGAACAATGTGCCGACCTTAATCTTGTTCCATCAGACCTCCGAATAGGCCAAAGATTGCCGACCGGTATGAAATCATTTCGTCCATACCAGATTGTGACAGCTTATTTCCCAGTGATGCGAGTAGCAAGTATTGGATCACGTTACCTGCTACCCGCAGGGTATGAAGAATTACTACTGCTGGGAGATGTCCAAATTTCCCCCTGTTATGGTGCTAACTTGCAACAAATCAAATCAGTACCTCTTTCATCGAGTCGATTAATCCGTCCGGTGGATCAAACGGCAGTTCTACCGGTGCGTGGGTCAGAGAACTCTGATATATTCCCATTAGCAGATTAAATTCGGCTAACGATTGGGCCAGATGGGTTGGATGCACCTTTTGTTCGTCGTCAAGCCAATCGAAAACCGCTTCGGTAAGTCCAGCTTGACCTAAAACATCCTGTTCACCGTAACTGTGGGAACCGCTCTCGTATCCGTTCTCTGGTGTGCCACGTTCCCAACCATCCATGTTCCAATGGATAAAACCACGAGTGCCAAACACAGCGATCCGTTTATGCCGATGTGCCGCTGAGTTGTCACCAATTGACGGTGCGGCTTCAGTACCAAAAGTCACTAGGCAACGAACGCCATTAGCATAAGTTATCGATGCCGTTGCATGTCTCGGAGACGGCTGTAAGGAATCCAATTGGCTTCCATCTGCAACCTGACCAAAAACTTTGACCGGCTGCGAATTGTCAATGTATGAAGATACCAGTTGAAGCACATGCGGCCCTTGATCTATGGGGGTCGAACGGGCACTGGCATCGATGAACTTAATCTCACCAATCCTCCCGGCGGTGACATCAGCTTTGAGTTCTAAATTTCGTGGATGAAAGTTCAGTTGCGTGTTGACACAGAACTTAGTCTTGGTATTCTGACATAATTCTGCCAACTGCTTCCAATCTTCTGCAGCGACTGCAATCGGTTTCTCCACAATAGCGGCAGGCACTTCATAGTCCGATGTGGTTTTCATCAGTGAATGACGAATCAGTTGACCTGTACCGCGCAACGTGGGAGCGGTGACAATATGCAGTAAGTCAGGGCTCTCTTGCTCTAGCATCTGATGAAGATCTGTGTAGCGCTTTGAGACGCCAAAATCGTCTCCAAAAGAGTTGAGAAGTTCTTCATTCATATCACAGATGGCAACAATTTGGCCACCCTCTACATGTTGATACGCCTGAGCGTGTCCACGCGCTCGCCCACCACAACCTAAAAATGCGGATTTATACACGATCGTCTCCCTAAATGGCTCTGTCTATCTTGATCTTTCCTTGGGTGCCAAGCTATCTGTTAACTAGCTCGAATTCTTCTTAAGGTGATATCTACAACCTAACCCATCGGGAAAGTTTAAACTGTTTTTTCTCCCCCGCATTATAACAGAACCAGGCGGACTAACCAATATTTAAAACCGAAGAACCCAAAACCTGTTTCCTGTTCCTAAGTGGCTGGTCAAAACAATCTCGTGATTTTGGTATGATATTCCCACATCATAGTCGGAGGGATGAAGGATATCAAAAAGAACCATACATCAGTGCAGTGTGAATGTCCAACTTACCAACAACCGGGAGAGCATCCAGATAAGAAATCAGACCTGTCGTGGAGAAGTTCAACAGTAGGCCCGAAAAATGCCTTGGATCCAAATTACCGAATCAGGTATTCTTCATTTGTTTATCCTTTGTGGCACCTATAGTAATTAAAGATATTTAGCAGCATACTTCTTGCCAAAGCAGAGATATTCTCACTTGGTTGCGTAGAGACACAATCTGCCGTGTCTCTACGGAGGTTAATTCACTAAAAAAGAGAGCTATACCAACATATGCAAGAGGTTTAGCATTTCAACACCATGACATTAAGGAGCTAAACAGCATGGGCAAATTCAAATTAGCTTGTCACTTGATCCAATTTGCCGGCGAACAGAACGAAAACCCTGAAAAAGTGTTTCGAGAAGTAGCCGAGGCCGGCTGGGACGGTGTCGAAGGCATCGGTGTAAGCAATGGTGATGAACTGGTTGAGATGGCAACTTTGGCCAGTAGTTTCGGTCTGCATCTTGTCAATATCGGTGGGCAGGGATCCGCCATTGACGCTGTTAAGTACAATATCACTCTCGGTAATGATGCCGCAGAGGTTCCTGGACTTCGGCGAAGCAATTGGGGAGGAAATAATCCAACTGAAGCCGATTTTAAACAGGCAGCCCAAACTCTAGACGAGATCCTTGACTTTTGTGACCGGTACAATATGAAAGGATTTCATCATGCCCATCTTGGCACTATGATCGAAACGGTTAAAGACGCCGAACGGTTAATGTCAGTAGTACCGAAACTATGGTTGTTGTTCGATACCGGTCATCTTCTAGCGGCAGGAAGTGACCCAATGCAGGTTTTCGATAAACCGATTCTGCGCAACCGGATTGGACACGTTCATCTGAAAAACTTCCATGCGGATAATCCGCAGAGTTGGAATCATCGAACGCAGAAGTTTGGTGAACAGGGTCGATTTGCAGAGTTGGGAGCAGGCAATGTCGGCTTGGACATCGGAGCGGTTTTGTCAGCGCTGACTGAGGTCGGCTATGAAGGTTGGGTTTCAGTTGAACTGGATCGCCCTTATCCGCCACGTCCGCCAGCAGAAGCCGCCAAGGTAAACCGTGAATACTTGGCTAGCATCGGCTACTAGACTCCCAGCAAAAGTTGATTGAGTTATACAGGTTGTATTTACAAGAAAAGGAGATGTCACACAAGGCAATGTAGCTTTATCCGTGTAATTTAGCTGATAAAGATACGGAATTGGTTATAACCTACCGGGTAGAGGATGTCGGGGATTGATGCCGTTGCATTGGCGATCGCCCCCCTTCAGCAGCCCTATCAGGATAAAAGCCATAACATAGACAGCAGAAAAGTTACTATGATGAAACTTAGAATAGGTGTTACCGGTTTAAGGCGCGGTAGAACATGGATCAATACCTTTTCTCAGGACGATAGATCCGACGTTATCGCGCTGTGCGATATAGATCCATCGCTCCTAAAGGAATTCCCAGCAACCCAAAAGGTCACCGATTTTGGTGATCTTCTGGCTATGGATCTCGATGCCGTTGTCATTTGTACGCCTCCCGCCTACCATGCAGAACAGACGGTTTTGGCGCTTGAAAGTGGTAAGCATGTTCTGTGTGAAGTGCCGGCTACCACCACCATTAGTGAATGCCGGCAAATCGTGAATGCCGTTAATAAATCCGGACAAAAATACATGCTGGCCGAAAATAGCTGTTATAGTGATATGCATCTCACCTGGAAGTCGACAGTTGAAGATGGTAATCTGGGAAAGATCATCTACGCTGAAGCTGAATACATTCATGACTGTCGTCAACTGATGAAGAATGATGATGGTACCTTAACCTGGCGTGCCAGTTGGCCGCCGATTCAATACTGCACACATAGCCTCGGACCTCTGCTTTTCATAGCTGATGATCGATGTGTCAGCGCAATCGGCCTTTCCAGCGGAAGCAACGTAGCACCGGACATTGGTGCTATAGATATGGAGGTTGGGCTTTTTAGAACGGCAAACGGAACAACGATCAAGATTCTTTGTGGGTTTTCGATTGAAAGGCATCCAGCGTTTCATTGGTATATTATCTACGGCACTAGCGGCGTTCTTGAAAGCCAAAGGCAATATGGTGATGTCGCTGACGCTAATAAGCCGATCAGTGGATACTATCAGGTAACTAAATCAGACCGGAACATGAAGTTGCGCCAAAGTTGTGCGGCAGCCCACGGTATAGCTGAAAATCGGGTAGCCTGTGAATTCATTGAATCGATACTTAACGACACAACTCCGTCAATCGACGTGTATCGAGCAATGGATTATACTGTACCTGGGATATGTGCTCATCTTTCAGCTCAAAAGGGTGGAGAACCCATCTCAGTTCCAGATCTACGAACCAACTAAACTCATTTCAAAAGGGTATATCATGTTTGATAACGTTAAAGTAGGCATAATCGGTTGCGGTGGAATGGGAAGTCAACACGCCCGAAATTTAGCTAAAATTGAAGGTGCCGATCTACGTGCATTGGCCGATGTCAATTTAGATGCAGCCGAGCGGTTAAAGCGAGAAGTTGGAGGGAAATACTGCACCACAGACCCACAGAATCTATTTTATGATGAACAGATAGATTTGGTTCTCATCTGTACTCACCATCATCTGCACCTTCCTTTCGCTGTTCAAGCCGCTGAAGCCGGTAAAGATGTTTTTGTCGAGAAACCATTGGCACTGACAATTAAAGAGTGCGAACAGATAGAGTCGACGGTCGAGCGTACAGGTGTAAAATTGATGGTTGGGTTCCAAGCCAGATTTTCTCCATTTATGAAAAAGCTAAAACAGTCGGTTCCAAATCCGCTAGTAATTGTGGGGCAGATGGTAGATCCGAGGTGGGGAGACGATAGTTGGGCCAACGATCCAATCGAAGGTGGAGGAAATGTGTTGTCACAGGGTTGTCATCTACTCGATGCCATCTGCTGGTTAGCTGACTCTGAACCGGTCAGTATCTATGCTGAAGGCGGAAACCTCACACATCCCAAGATACCGGAAATCACCGATAGCATCGTCTCGACTATTCGCTTTGCCAGCGGATGCGTAGCCAGTGCTATCATTGGGGATTTTGGTGCACCTGCCCTGGTTGGGAAAGGATTCTACGAACTTTTCGGAGGCGATAAAACTGCTACTCTTTCAGGATACTATAATACCCCGGCAATCAAGTTCTGGGGGATCGAACCCCAAACGTTCACTATGGATAACCTACCTGCTGAACTCCGTGACGGTAATGCTGCTCATGGTTACGTCGGAGAAATGGAGGCTCTTATTAGCTGGGTTAGATCAGGTACGGATCCCATGGAGGCAGCCAAAGTAGGCGACGGTCTAAAGGCGACCAAACTGGCGGTTAAGGCAATTGAAGCTATCAAAAGTCAGGTGCCGCAAGAATTGACATAAATAATTCTATGACTGAACCTGTTTCTTGTATCTTGAATTGGCAGCCGTCCAGTGTTCACGGATGGGGAGTTTATGGCCTCAACCTGGCCTTAAACTGGGTGAGAGAAGGTCGGCTGCGTCCCATTTTTTCGCAGGCCTTTCAGATGGAACTGATTAAGCTGGACCCGATACGTCGCTCCATCTTCCAGTCAATTTATGATGCGACGGAAGAACTCAAATCCCAGTTAATACAACTACCGGCAGATCAGAAACTGGTTTTCGACCTACCCGTTCTGCACGGGCTTGGTAATGGCCTAACCACCGATCCATCGTTTAACCAACAGGTATTGCTGAGTTCACGCCTGATGGGGGTTGTTTTCTTTGAAGATACAGCTTTAACACCAAAAGCGATGGAAAGAACCGAATTATATCGAATGATAATAGCCGGTTCTAACTGGAATCGAGAGATACTACAGGCCAATGGATACCAGAATGTGGTAACGATCATGCAAGGGGTTGATCATACTGTTTTTCATGCAGAAAATAAGGTGTCGTGGTTGCCAGACCGTTTCTTAATCTTTTCCGGCGGCAAGTTAGAGTTCCGCAAAGGCCAAGATCTGCTCCTTAAAGCCGTCAGCTATTTTATTGAATCGCACCCGGATGCAGTCCTGGTGACAGCCTGGCAAAGTCCATGGCAAGATCTAGCCGAAAAGCTGAATCGATCGCGCGTTGCCGAACCGGTGGTATATGATGAGCGGGGGCGAGTAGATGTGCCAACTTGGGTCGCCAACAACGGAATTCCATCTCAAAATTTCTTGAACTTAGGCTTAATCTCAAATAGCCAGATTGCCAATACAGTTCGACAGATGGATGTGGCTCTATTTCCGAATCGAGCCGAAGGCGGCACCAATCTAGTAGCCATGGAGTGCATGGCTTGTGGGGTTCCCGTGATCCTTTCGCGCAATACGGGGCACTTAGATCTAGTCCACGATGATGGGTCACCACCGACTTGTTTGACGCTGGATGACCAAAAGCCGGTCGTGGCCTCAAATATGGGAACCGACGGTTGGGGGGAGAGCCAGGTTGACGAAATCGTTGACCGGTTGGAGTTTGCCTACCAAAATAGAGACCCGCTACGTCAGATTGGCAGACAAGGGGCCGAATTTATGCATCAATATAGCTGGGAGCGACAGTCAGCTAAATTAGGCGATTTAGTTCTACAACTCCCTTCCAAATAACAGCGTTGCGAGTGCAGGTTAAAAGATCTCTACGCCAGCCTGTTTCATGGCCTCTAGCGCCTGACGGCCATCGTCGGGTTGAATATTAACCGCCCGGACGGCATCTTTTCTAACACAGGTCTTCAACCCTTGTTTGACCGCGTCCAAAGCTGAAGCTTTAACACAGTAGTCGGTCGCCAGCCCAACCACTGTTAAGTCTTCAACGTTTTTTTGTTTCAGAAATTCAGCCAAATCAAGATTAGTGGCTTCAAAGGCTGAGTACCCATCGTCCTGCTTACCAGTCCCTTTGTATAATATTTGGTCGATTGCTTGATGATTGAGATCAGGATGAAATGCGGCGCCTGCTGAATCTTGTACACAGTGAACGGGCCACTGGTCAAAATGGGCTGTTTGGGATGGATGCCAATCTTTGCTGGCGATGACCAGATCAAACTGCGGCAACATATTGTTGATCACCGGAACAATCTGGTCACCTGCTGGAACAGCCAATGCGCCACCGGGACAGAAATCGTTTTGAACATCGACAATCAATAGTGCTTTCATAGGTTGGGTTCCTTTAAGCCTAACTTCAAATCTACAACTGCATTTGTGGGTTGGATTAACTGATTATTTAAGAGAAGCACCCTCAAATCTGGGTTGGGCACGAAGATGATAACAAGATCTACTCAGTCTGTCAAGCCTGGAACTTTCAAAAGCTGTCCTGGCTGCTGCTCTGGCTTTGGAGTTCATTCCTAATAGTAGGAGAGGCCAGGTTACAGGGCCAAACCTACATTACGGGTAGGCGATAATAGCCTTTTTAAGTCTACACTATCTTGACAGAAACTGAGGCGAATTTCTATAATAGGCTTGTGTTTCTCAAAATTACCATCGCCCTTTTCTTCGTCTTTGGAGTCACTATGTCTGAACTATCGCAACCCCCAATCGTGCACAAAATCGAACCACCCAACTGGTGGACCGGGATGAAATGGGATCACCTCCAGTTGATGCTTTATGGTAATAATCTGGATGGCATCTCAGTTCAGGCTTGTAACCATCGGCTTAAAGTGGTTGCTGTTCATACCAGGCCTAACTCCCATTATGCTTTTATAGATTTGGAGATTCCTGACGACTTGCCCGCAGGCAACTATACCTTAGAAATCGCCCGTTCGAACCAGAGCACCACCTTAGACTATCCAATACTTGAAAGAGAAGATAATGGCCGAAGACATCAGGGGTTTGGTGTTGAGGATGTAATCTACCTGATCACGCCTGATCGATTCGCCAACGGTGACCCGGCTAACGATCGAGTAGATGGGATACTGGACGATTTTGATCCGTCAGATCCTACCAAACGTCATGGAGGAGATTTACTGGGGATTATCGACCACTTGCCTTATCTCCAAGATCTGGGAATTACCACCATCTGGTTAAACCCTGTTCTGGAGAATAATAGTATCAATAGTTACCACGGTTATGCAGCCACCGATTTATACCGAATCGATCCTCGTCTAGGCACCAATGCGGAATATAAACGGCTGGTGGAACAATCTCATCGTCGTCAGATAACAGTCATCTTTGATCACGTTAGTAACCATATCGGCATCGGTCACCCGTGGTTAAAAGATCTGCCAACCGAAACTTGGTTGAACGGTAGCCTCGAAAATCACCTCAGTGACAAACACTATCTCCTCTCGATTACCGATCCACACGCCGATCCATATGCCGAAGAGTTACTACGCACCTTCTGGTTTGTAGATAGTATGCCAGACCTGAACCAACGTGATCCATTTGTGGCCAACTATTTGATTCAAAACACGCTCTGGTGGATCGAGTACGCTGGAATTGACGGCATTCGGGAAGACACCTATCCTTACGCCGATCAAGCCTTTTTAGCCCGCTGGGCTGAAGCGATCCTAAAGGAGTATCCAGATTTCAACATCGTTGGTGAGATTTGGGCCACAGAACCGGCATACATTGCCAAGTTTCAGAAAGAGAACTCCCGTAATTTTGAAACTAACCTTCCCTGTGTGATGGATTTTCCGCTGTCACAGGCCTTCCGTCACTACCTGGAAGGGAGTGGAAAATTACGGGAGATTTATAGCATTTTCGCCCAGGACTTTCTGTACTCTGATACCGATAACTTGATGATCTTCTTCGACAACCACGACATGGCACGAGGCATCTTAATCGCTAAAAGAAACGTCAGAAAAACCAAGCAGGTGATGGCCATGCTACTGACAACACGAGGGATTCCACAACTCTTGTATGGAACAGAAATCAATATCAGGGGCGGGAAAAGTCACGTCGATTTGCGTGCCGATTTCCCCGGCGGATTTCCCGGGGATAAACGCAATGCCTTCACCGAAACGGGAAGAACCCAAGCCCAAAATGAGATCTTCTCTTATCTAAGGAGATTGCTACACCTTAGAAAAACGCACAAAGCACTAACATTGGGCAAGATGGTTCACTATCCACCATCCTTTGATAGTGACATATACAAATACCTGAGAATCGGTGAAGACGAGATTGTTCTGGTTCTCGTTAACGGTCAATCGAACAAACAGCGGGTTGATTTATCTGAATTATCCCATTGGTTTGACGGTCAGAGCCGGTTTCTAAATTTAATGACAGAAGAGGCTTTGGACCTCAACTTTTCAGAAGGTATTTGGGTGGAAGGCTGGGAGACCTTAATCTTACAGTTTAACCGGTAGTTAGCAGGTAGTAATTATGCTAACGTCTCAGTTTCTCCTGAACTCCTCAAGGTCGAGGGTAAACCGGCTTTCACGGTTTTACAGTCCCCGAGCTTCATTAATTGGGTTCTGGTAAGTCTCAATCTTTCCAGACACGACATCATCATAATTGACGGCTTGACCCGCAACTCCTGACTCATAGATGGCTTCAGCTACCGCTTTAGCTTTCAGGCCCATTTCAGCGTTGATTTCAGGAGGCCTGCCATTTTCAATGGCATCTACAAAGTCATAACATTCCAGTTGGACCCCATCGGTTAATCCGTGTGGGAACAAGCGATCTTTTTCCTCCTTGCTTAAGTCGGCCATATAATCAGCTTTCAATGCTTCCATTGTGTAGGTCGTACCGTCTTTCAGAACTACTTTGGCCCCATCAAATGGTCCGTGAAAAATATCACCGTCGTCCAATAGACAGCCTTCAGTGCCATAATAGACAACGTGATTAAAGGCATGTCCGGGGGCCGCCCATGTACAGGTCCAAGTCCCAATTGTGCCACTTTTGAAATTTATGGTCGCTGTCCAGGTATCTTCTTGCTCATTCTGAATCAGTTGGCCGTTTTTGGTTACTTTTAGATCCTGCAGTTGCGCAACACGAGCGTAAACGGTATCAGGTTCACCAAACAGGTAGCAGAGTGTGTCACAATAGTGTGCACCAGAATCCATCACCATGCCGCCACCACCCAGGTTCAAGTCTAACCGCCAGTGCCAATTAGCTTCTGGATCAGGTTCACGGTAACTAGCATGTTGGGCAAAAAACATGGTCATATCTCCGAGCATCTGTTTCTGATTCATCAGCCAATGTGCGGTCCGACGACTTGGCATCCGACGAATGTTCTCGGCGGTGGCGGCAATTTTTCCGTTTGCCTCGGCGGCCTGTATAATCGCCTGTGTTGCCTTAACGGTAATGCCAATCGGTTTCTCGACTATCACGTTGACGCCGGCATTCAAGCATTTAATAGCATTGACGTGATGAAAGGCGTGTGGAGTACAAATATTAGCTCCATCTAAATCCTCATTCGCCAGCATTTTATCTGTGTCATCATAGACACCGGGACGTTTGCCCGTTTTCTCTTTCGCCCGATTCGCAAATTCCTCCGCCCGCTCTTTGACCGGATCACAGACCGCAACCAATTCCGCTTTCTCTGGGGCTACCTCATGTATTTTCAGATACGCATTAAGATGTCCACCAGCCATACCACCACAACCAATAATCGCAATTTGAACTGACATATTTTCCTTCCTAAATGATTATACTCATAATGTTATCAGGATCTAAATCTTTGAGTCAACCACTTATTCTAAATACTTTTTAGACTTATATAATTTATCGGGCAAGAACATGTACCTTTTCGAAGTCTGTTTTATCCTTGGGTAGTTAGACTAACATTCTAACGGACTCGAATTGAAAACAGTCCACTATCCATCAGTGGTTTTATAACCCATCCTGCGCAGTCAAAAACCGGTATAGTATCCCCCCTTCTCCGGCTTAATTATTATCCATGATTTCCGGGGGATATGTGAGATAATTTCTGTGTTGTAATTTTATCTCTTTCGGGAGAAAAAGAGGTGCTTTCTAATATCAGAAGATCGAAATAAACGGTAGAAGAGTTGGCCAAAAAAGCAGCCCAGGGGTATGAAATAGTGCTGTCGTTTCGGCCTTGAAGCCCGTAGGTAAGACCGAATTGACTTGCAACCTGGTCCGGTCGCGGTATAATTGTATAATTAACTTCTGAACCGATCGTCGAGCCGAGAAATTAATGATCAAGACAAATTCAAGGGAAGAATAATCAATGTCAAATCTCCTTAATTGGGATCCCGAAAATGGATTTTCAGGTTGGACAGAATGGTGCCCAATGCCGGGTTTGTCGCCCCATTTTTCTGTTGATTCCGCGGGCAAACAAACAAGCCTCTGCTTACGAGGTGGCGGGAATCGCCATGTTTTTGGCGCTTGGTGCCAATGTATTCCTATCCAACCAGGCCAAGCCTATCAATTAGAGGTCAATTTTCGCTATCAAGGTATGACAGATTTATCTCTGCACATTACGCCTCATATTGTTTGGCGGCGGGGCGATCTAGCCGAAGAGGGGTGTGCAGAAGACACTGTTTATACATTTTCCCGATCAGGTCAGAATAGCCAAATTGTAGGGAGAAACACTTTCGTTGCGCCAGCAAACTGCGATGGAGCAGAAGTTCGTCTGCTGCTACGCTATGCCCCTGACGGGATTATCTGGTTTGATCAAGTATCTCTGGTGGCTGAACAGTCGCCGACACCTCGCCCGGTTAGTGTGGGGGCAATGCGGTTTCGACCTCCTTACGACGCGAACCAAAACGATCATTTGCGTTTATACGCCGACCAAATCGATCGACTCAGTCATACGGATATTGTACTATTACCGGAATTTGCTAATACCGCCTCCTTGCCCCAAAAACGCGGCCTCGAGTTATGGCAAGTTGCAGAGGAGATCCCTGGCCCCTTCTGCCAGATGTTAAGCCAAAAGGCCGTTGCCTACCAAACCTATATTTGTGCCGGAATCCTGGAACGAGAGGGCGATTTTATTTTTAATTGTGCCGTTCTCTATGACCGGCGAGGTAAGTTGGTCGGCAAGCAACGCAAAGTCCACCCTTATTGGCCAGAAGAACCGCTGGGAGTCTCGCCGGGGGACGAGTTTAACGTTTTCAGTACCGACTTTGGAACGGTCGGTATAATGATCTGCTACGATAGTTGGTGGCCGGAGTCAGCTCGACTGTTAGCCTTAAAAGGGGCAGAACTAATTCTGTTTCCTAATGCGGGTTACGAAGAGAAGATCTTACCCGCACGCGCCATCGACAACAACGTTTTTCTGGTAGCCTCAACGCTTAACTCGCCGGCTGCTATTATCAATCCTAAGGGAGAAATGTTAGCCGTTTCTGCTGTTGACAATGTTTTGTCCGCTGTAATTGATCTTAACACCCGCCCTAAGTGTCACCCTAACGCTGGCGGGAACCTAAACCCCGGGCCTGGTGGGGCACGCTGGGCCAGAAATTCAAATTCCAACCGATTATACCAGCAGATTTTAGAAGCAGTTCAAGAATCGGTGATCTGACCTGTTTTGTCAAGAAAGCTAATGCTTGGAGAACTGGCTAAACTAGATCTTGAATCCACCGCCAGTTTGGCGATTGCTAGATAGTCGATTGACAGCATAGGTTCCAACAGCCACGATCAAGATCGCAATTACGCCTAAGCTGGCACCTGGACCGCGCCCCGCAGTTTCCTGCATATAAAGGTAGATCCCATAAGACAGTGGTGCCATCTCGTTGCGAGGAACCAGCATCAGAGTTGAACTCAGTTCGACCGAGGAGGTGATGAAGGCAATTACTCCTCCAGCAATGATTCCGGGCAACATTAGTGGCAAGGCTATTTTAATGAAGGTCGTAAACGGCCCCGCACCTAGATTTTGCGAAGCCTCTTCTAGAGAAATGTGGATCTGCTGCAAGATAGCATAACAGGAACGAAGCGTGTATGGTAAGCGACGAACTGCATAGGCGATCACCAGGATAATCCATGTTTCGGTCAACGGCTGGCCCAGAATAGGTAGGTCTACAGCGTGGAATATTCGTAGGTACCCAATTGCCAGCACAACTCCCGGTACTGCTAGTGGTAAGGTTGCCACAAAGTCGAGAACTGACCGTCCAATCATTTTGCTTCTCAGCAATAGGAAAGCAATTACTGATCCGAGAAGAACATCGATTAGCGCTGCGAGAAGAGCATAGAGAACGGTGTTTTTGATGAGTTGCGGTGCATCGACGAAGATCTTGGTATAGTGGTCCAGTGTGTAACTTTTCGGCAAGATGGTAAAGCTCCAAAATTTGGCCACCGACATCAGAAAAATACCCAGGTGTGGCAGTAAACTAATTCCCAACAAACCGACACAAAAGGCGCTGATTAACCCACTTTGCCAACCCGTCAACTGTTCCCGACGGACTAGGTTCGCCGACCTTTGTTGGGTATATTCTGACTGATTCAGATAGCTCAGGGCAAACCAAAGTGAAATAAAGGAGAGGGTGACCAGAATCACCGAAATAACATAACCCATCGCATTGTTACCATGTACAGCGGTAATTTGCTGGTATGCTAATGGTGCCAGCAAGTTATGGTAACCTAGCATCAGTGGTGTGCCGAGATCATCAATACTCTTGATAAAAACAATCAGAGTCCCGGCAATATAACCTGGACGTATCAGCGGAAAGGTAATCTGTCGAAACAGACGAAACCCAGAGGCTCCCAGATTTCGACCCGCTTCTTCCAGTGAAGGATCCGCGTTTCCCAGTGCGGCTGATGCATTGAGCAAAATAAAGGGAAAATAGTGAAGTGCTTGGACTAGAATAACACCTGACAGACCTTCCATAAAGGGAACCGTTGTCCCTACAACTAACCGCAATAGTTGGTTGACCATACCACTTCGTCCCAAAACCGTCTGCATCGCGATGGCTCCCACAAAGGCGGGCATCACCAACGGCAGAACACCTAAGGTCTGGATCATCAAACGCCCCTTGAAATCGTAGCGAGTTGTGAACAGAGCCAACGGTAGGCTGATAAGACTACTGAAAAAGACCACTGCCAGGCCAACGAACAAACTTCGCCAGAGTGCTTCGCTGAGCGAAGGCTGTTTGAAAAAATTGATAAAATGGATCAGCGAAATCTGTCCGTTTTTGGTGAAGGCAACATAGACCACCTGTAGAATCGGTAGGAGGATGAAAAATCCGAGTAGTGCCAATAGCAAGCAAAATAACAACAGTTGCCCAAAGGAAGATTTGCTAAAGTGCTTCACGTAGAGACCAGACTATATTTTTGTAATTTACGGCTAAGTGAGGTTTGAAGGTTGACTGAGATCAACATTATTTTGCGCAGATTAGATTAAAAGAGCTCCCAGAAAATGAAGGGAAATTTCTTCTACTCGACGACAACCTGATGTTTATATGCCGTCCGAGTAGTTTCTCAGGTGGATTAGCCGGTAATTGTCGGCCAACTCTTGTTGATTCTCTGGACTTTGTTGTTGCTGGGTAAAGCGCCAATATGTGTTGCGTTGAGTAAAATCTTTCTGCCCTCCAACATCGGTCTCAGTGGAAATGGATAAACAGGCGACAGCAAGATTGGATATGGGGTGGTCATTAAAAAGTCCGCCGTTAGCTAGAAATACCTACCCTTTCGCCTGATGATACCATCCGTACCGGGCAAGAGCCATCTTTCGCTGTATTCTCCCAAGGTAAAGTATAGGACTTTTAGGCCTACTTAAACTTGTCTGATTAACGAGTGATAGAGATTAACACGATTGTTTTTACCTGAACGGGATCTGAAATATTGGGACTCAGGCACGAGACATGCAAATAAAAGGCTGTTTTAAGTTGCTAACGTCTGTAATCAGACCTGTTCTTCCGCTTGTCAGACCTCTGGTTCTGCTCTTTTTCTCTACTTTGCGTAAGTCTTAGCATAGAAAAAGAGTAGAAGGCTTTCTTTTTTCATCCTTCACGTTTCCCGACGCCGGTTACCTGGATGTGCGTTCCTAGATAGATCTGTTCGCCGGTATCAGAACTAGTCGTTACTTCTTGATTCCCGGACTTAACCTCTATCTCAACATGATCCGCACCGGCTCGTTTTGCCTTTTCAATAGCGAGCCCCTTCCCCTGTTCTATTGCGTATTGTACAGCGGATTCCTGAGAATCGAAGGCGCGAGTTCCTACTGGGGATCGCACCTCGTAACGATCGATACCCGTCACATTATAGACAGGGTGGATGTCAATTTCAACGGTTTCGACAATCCTACTGATAATTGCCCCAACTGCGTTAGCGACCTCTGCATGTTCAGGAATTACTCCTTCGGCTTGTAGCACCGTTGCAACTGGTGGAAGGTAGGCCTGTGCAGATGCGCCGATGCCAATCAGGGGTAGATGCACCTTGACATCTATTGACCAGCTATTGTCAGCATACGTGACAACGCCTTTCTCATCGATGACCTCCGGGGATTTAGTACCGTTTAAGATCTGCTTAACCAAGAAATCCTGGATCTCCTTCTGATCTTTCTCTTTAGAAACAGAAGGAATCTCATCCTGACTCAAAAGAACTGTTGTTAATTCGGCGACAACCTTCTTATCAATAGCAGTCCGTAAAATTGAGATCGTTTCCTCAACACTGATACCTAAGCGTCTTGCATAGAGCCTAATTCCGCATAGTGCGGCTTCGACGCTCCAATCAGTGAATATTCCCTGTGCGTGAAGAAGATCCGTTGGAGTCAACCCAATCCGTACCAGGGATCCTCTTGACTCAAGCATTGTGGTGTCAAGCAAAGAAGGAGCCGTTACCTCCAATTCGCGAGTCAAGTGCCATAGAGAGAGAGGTCCCGATTTTAGTTTCTCGATCAGGTTATTACTGGCTTTAAGAGAAGATTTTCCGCCTATTCTAATATCGCCTCGATACATCAGGAAATCAGAGGATTGGACTAACTTTGGGGTCCAGCCAGATGCTTCCAGTTCACCTAATTGTGTTAGTACACTCGGATACTGGTTGGCAGCAAAGGCAAGTGGTATCACACGCTGTGGTCCCACAGTAATTTCGTTGTAGTGGTCCAGTCGCAAGTGACTGTCACCACCAATACCTGAGGTATGAATCTCAGCCGCTCGCACGCACGTCCGCCAACCAGCGACAACCGCACCTTGCGGATTAATTCGGGGTGATCCATCTTTGAGGACTGCGATATCAGTTGTAGTTCCTCCTATATCGAGGACTATACCGTCTTCACAACCAGATAGATGATGTGCCCCGAGAAAACTTGCTGCCGGTCCCGACAGTACCGTTTCGATTGGACGTTCCACCGCAAGTTCGGCACGCATTAGATGTCCATCACCTTTGACAATCATTAGCGGTGCTACTACACCACGCTTAGAGAGCAAGCCCTGTATCGTGGTAATAAATTGCTGGGTGAGGGGTAATAGACGCGCATTGAATATCGCTGTCATGGCTCGCTTAATCGAGCCGAGTTCACGGCTGAATTCGATCCCGCTGACAACAGGTAAGTCTGTTTTTTCCTTTAGCAATTCGACAATTTGGATTTCGTGCCCAGGGTTGAATGGTGAACCCAGTGCGACAACCGCGTAAGCGTCAACCCGACCCGTTGTCTCTTCAATAATATGTTCAGCTGCGACAAGATCAAGCGGGTATTTTTCATCACCGTCAATATTATGTCCGCCTGCAATATGGTGAAGTTCAACAAACGGTTGTTTATCTACTCCTCGTTCCTCGAGTAAGTCTGGCAGATAGCCAATTGCCAACAGGCAGACATGGCCACCTTTTCCCTCAACCATTGCGTTCGTTGCCAGTGTAGTGGATATCGCAACAAGAGTGATCTCTGATTTTGCGGAATTGGTCGCAGTCAAAAGGGTGTTGTTTTCCAAGGTCTCCAACACCTCTGCGATACCCATTTCCAAGTTGGGGTAAGTTGTCAGCGCCTTGGCTTTACTGATGACACGTTTCATCTCAAAATCCAGCAACACCGCATCAGTATACGTGCCACCAGTATCAATACCTAAACCTAAACTCATTTGGAATCTCCAATCAAGCCTGATATTATAATATACGCTACGTCTTTTACTAAAAGTTTGAACCGGACCTTCACCTATCTAATACCTTTAAGAGAACTCAGATATTCCACTAGATCTCTTGCCTCTTCGATGGTTAACAGATTTGCCATAGATGGCATCATAGAGAGTGTGGACTGACGAAGAGATTTCAGGTCTTCCTTGCGGACTGTAATAGATTCGCCATCGGGGGTCGCAAGGGTAACCTCGTAACTGTCTTCTGAAACTAATGTGCCGGAAAGTATCATTCCATTTTTCGGGGTAAGTATGGTTGTTTCATATCCCTCTACGATCTTTTTACTGGGAGAGACAATCGATTCAAGCAAATATTCACGGCTCTCTCGAGCCCCCACATCTGCCAAGCTAGGACCAATAGTTCCACTCTTTGATTCGTCTGTAATGTGACAGGTGATACATTGCAGTTTAGAAGAGAAGAGTTCCCTTCCTTGCTTCGCATTTCCGCCTGCCAGCGATTCCCGGTAGGCTTCCATTGGATTGAGTGCTCGCTGTTCGAGTTCCTCGTCAGAAGGAATCTGGTCGATCCACTGACTGACAAGCGCAGCCCCCTCTTTATCGACAAGACCTCTTCCTATAGGTGGCATCATGATACTCGGATCAGTGGATCGTATTCGAAAGAGAAGAAACGAATTCGGGGAGGTTCCTGGTTCGATACTAAATCGATAACCACCTGAGCCAAGCCCTGCGGCAATAGGCGGTTTATAAACACCAAACTTAACCGGGGTAACTTGGTGAACTGAAAGATCTAGCCCCGACATTATGGCAGACCCCTCCGGGTTGTGGCAAGGGGCACAATTGACGTCCAGCCAGATCCGAGCCCGCTCCTTGATCGAACCTGTTCCGCGCTTGTTCCATGCTGGGGATTTCGGCACCGAATTTAGATCTTCCGGCAGATCGCTCAGGTACCCTATTTCCGTCCAATACGTCAGTTGGTTTTTACCTCCCTGACCGGAGGTGTGGTTGAGATACCTGGCTTTGGTACCGATGGGTTGCACCCGGTCTCGGTTTTTGTGGCATTGTTTGCACTGGTTCATATTGAGGGTGATGAAATCGTGTTCTCGCACCTGTCCATCGTCATCGATCCATCTAACAGGTGTCCTGGCTCCAACCACCGCCCGACGGGCATCCGCTTTTTCTAAATCCCACAGGTACGGAACGGCAACCCACCCTTTAGTTTGATGAATTAGCAAACGTATCTCAATTAATTGCTCACCTTTAGAAGTGTCACCAAGATCATTTTGGAAGGTGAGCATCTGAACCAATACCGTACCCACAGGAAATTCAAAGGTATCGTTCTCACGATAGTTAGCTTGAGTCTTCGGTGGCAGATACAGATAATAACGTGATTGGGCATAGTCCACAAAATGTGAATTATTCACAGTATAGGGGATAACACCCTCATTCGGCAGAAGGGGAAGATTGGGTTCTGCCGTGCCGGTAGATCCATAGGTTGGACTTAGGGTGAAAAGGTTGTATTCTGACATCGTTTTAGCGGGACGACGCGCATCGACATCCACGCGAACAGAGGAGGCTTTTTGCTGAGAAGTACAACCAACTAAAATTAGCAACAGCAGCGCGGACAGGGGAAAAGCATACATCCAGCCAAAGGAGGTGTCTTTAGCTGAGCTCTTCAACATCATGGATTCTAAACGGTTTCAGTCCTTTAATCTCTCTAAGTGAATAGCTTTTCGTTGATCTAGAGTTGATTGCAATCGCGTCATTTCTGAGAACTTCATCTGGCCGATCCACTCTTCAATTAATGCTACGCCCTCTTCGTGAACCAAACTTCTGCCCACAATTGGCATCCTGACTCCAGGGTCAGTAGATGCTAACCGTTGTAGAAGCATCGATGATTCCGGTCTGCCGGGCTGAATCGCGAATCTGGCATCTCCCGCTCCTCGCCCAGCCGCTACGGGAGCCTTAAAAACGCCGTAACGAACCGGGATTTTCTGATCATACATCAAGTCCAACCCGGACGTGCTGGCCAAACCGTTCGGCTGATGGCAACTCGAACAATTCATATCCAGGTAAGCCCTAGCCCGTTCTTCAACAGTTCCGGTAGTGGGATCATTCCAGACAGGGATTCGGGGGATCTCATCAATATTTTCCGGTATTCCACTCAGGTAACCGATCCTTGTCCAGTGCAAAAGCTGGTTCTCCACCGAGGTTGCTGTAGACGTCGATCCGAAGTTATCAGTTTCTTCAGAATAGGCGTAGTCTTTATTAAGATATTGCGCCTTAATCGGTCCCAACGGTATTACAGTGTCGTTGATTTGGTGACACTGGTTGCACTGGTTTTGGTTTGGCATCAGGTAGGTATGGTTCCTCTTTTTGCCGTCATAGTGGATCCAAGATACCTCGACCTTCCCGCCCAGCAAAGAGAAATGGGCATCAGTAGTGTCCTGATCCCAGATATACTGTAACCCTGTCCACCCCTCTTTCCTATGCACCAGGAGGCGTGTCTCAATAATCTGTTCGCCTTCCGGGGATGCTGGCCTATGACCAGATCGGATATCGTTGAGATAACCGACGGTGATAATAATAACTGCACCGATAGGAAATTCAAGTTTGTCGTGATAATAGGTGATGCTTTTCCCTTTCGGTAGCCAGATAAATCGGTGAAGGTTGGCGTAGTCAGCGAAATGAGGGGTATTCAGATCGTAGGGAACAACCCGACCGTTTGGGATCTGCCGTTTGGGATCTTTGAAAAGACGATATGCACTGATTAACCTGGCAGGAGGCTCAGTCGGGTTCAAACGGACTGGAGGAAAGTTCAATTGAGTGTCAGGAGAAGATAGGCTTGGTACAGCAATACTCAATATCAGACAAGCGAAGGTGAGCCGACGGTAAACGCCTATCCGCAGGTAAGCGTCTACTCTAACGGGTAGTATAATCCGCTTCTTAAACAGCAAGTCACACAGAGTGTACTGATCTGAATCCATCTGTGTTTCATTGGGAACTGTGACCAAATCGACTCTTTTTCTTTGTCGTTGGTGCTGAATTTTCATCAATCAATTTCAGCAATCGTGACCGGTTCGATGGGGGGTAACACTCCGGTGTGATCGGCTAAATCACGTTTCACCTTCGCTTTGGTCGGATCAGTTAAGGTTGGCAATCCCCCCATATTAGCGAAAGAGATCGATGCTCGATGTTCGGGTATCGGTTTGCCATCGTCTTGTTCCTTTTTATGCAATACGGTATTGTGGTGGATATAGATGCGGAATTCGGCAGGGATAACACCGTCAACCAACTTCTCTGGGTTGATGGCACCATCCCAGACGATATCCGGGATCGGCGTTCCCAAAACCAGGTTCATTAGTGCTCCGCCATTGCCGAGTGGATTATACCCACCAAATTCAAAGGCGTTATGATGGACATGAATCGCTTCGGGAAAGGGATAGTAATTTGGATCCTTGACGGCTATCCCGGTTGAAAAATAGCTGGTCACCAACAAATTGACAGTTCCGTGGTCGCGGATTTCGTTGTCAAAGATCTCCACATTTGAGTTGGCCATTACCATGATACCGGTACCTGTTGGTACGTTGGCAACCATGTTCCCTTCAGGGGCAAAGTTTAAGGTGTTGTTGTCGTAAACCTTATTGCCAAAAAGGCGAATATTGTGCCCTCGTTGCTGAGGAAGATCCGGCAAGTCGAACACCAGGATTCCACCCGTATTGCGTGTAGCGAGGTTACCGAAGGCGTCTGCTTCATGGCAATTCTCAATTTCGATTCCCGCCACATTGTATTCGGCCCGACAGTTCCTGATGATGATATTCTGCGATTGTCCTACATAGATGCCTGAGTCCGATCCACCGATAGCAACACACTCTTCGACCAAAACATTCTTTGAACTGACCGGGTAGATTCCGTAGGCACCGTTTGTCTTTTTAGGTCCACCAGTCCACTCAGCTCGAACACGTCGGATAATGATATTGTTAGCAGCATGTGATTTGAGACCGTTTCCCTTGGTGTCCTCAATGGCCAACTCCTCAACCAAAACATTGTCGCTGGTGATGTATAACCCTTCAGCCCCCGCCTCCTGGTTCTTAAAGCTCAGAATCGTTTTATCCATACCTCTTCCACGAAGGGTTACACGGTCAACATCGAGAGAAAGCCCTGAAGTGAATTCAAAAATTCCTGCCTCAAACTGAATGATGGTGCCTGGTTCAGCTAAGATGAATTCTTCTTGCACTTCCGTTTGGGTATCTGCACCGGGTTTGAAAGTAACAACATTTGATGCTTGTTTGGATTTCCCGCAGCTAGCCAGGTAAAAGCACACTAATATCCCGATGATAATGGGAAACAATATTTTTTTTGTCATGAGAGTTCCTCTATAAAATTATTGGTGATAGACCAATATATGCGCCTGTAGCTAAAAGTTGCAGATGGGTTTTATCTCGATGTCAGCTCGATTTCGGATTTCCCATTAAACCCCGCGACAACTCTGAATGTGCGTTGGCCACTTCCTTTAAGACGAACTGTCGAAGGACAATAGGCGTATAGGGCGGTATTCCGGGGATGTGGTGATAAATTTGCCTCTGACTCGTGGGCCAACAAACTATGGAAGAATACCGCGCTACCAGCTGATAGAGGAACCGTAATTGCCTCGGATCGATCGATTTCTGTTCGTTCTGTCAAAGGTTCGTCGTTTCGACGAGCAATCCTTCCCCACTCCTGCAACCCCCACAGATGACTCTTGGGAATGACCTTAAAGCAACCATTTTCGGGTGTGGCGTCGTTCAAGGCAACGCTTACCGAAACTAGCGCAGGAGGATCCATTGGCCAATATGCTGAGTCCTGATGTAGGCCGTGAGCGGATCCAAACAACGCTGGCTTAAGCATCAATGTGCTTCGAAATAGAAGTAGATCTTCACCAATCAGGTTCTGAACAGTTTTGATCAAATCTGGGTGTTGTGCCAGGTTAAAAAACACTTCAGACAGGTTACCTGTCTGCTCAATCTTTCGCAGAATAGGACTTCCGTGGTGTGTTTCCTGATTGACGTATGGTTCGAGTTGAAAGTGCCCACGTCGTGGATCGTCACTCTCAAAACATTTGGTTGCTAATTCGTGTAGTCGCTGAACCTCTGCTTGGCAGGTTTCAACTTGGCCTGCGGATAACAAATTTTCAACGACTAGGTATCCATCCCTTTCAAAATTATGCTTCTGCTCTTTGCGTGTCATCTCAATACCCTCGATAGCTATCTCTGCTTAATCAGCGTTTAAGTACGACTATTAGTTATGCCTCTTGGAAATTGTTTTTATGACCTTTTCATCCACTTTGTAATGGAGCCGCATGTACCTACAGCCAATCCACACCCTACAATCAAGTTGGGACATGTTAAATGCCTGATATAAATTAATTTTCAGATGAAGTCGATAGATCGACCTAAATTAATAAACTTGGGCAAGATGGGGAGTAGACCTCGAAACAGGTCAGGAACTCGTACCCTCCGGTTAAGCCAGATGCGAAAGTACTCCATTCGAGTTCGAATCCCTCTCCTACGATAAGGCTAAATATCTCAAGTCGAGAGACCTTAGATATTTAGCCTTAATCACTTCAACAATCTGGCAAATCAAAGCTCCCTAATGCCTTAGTTCTCTCACTTTTCGCTCCAACTATTTTACTCCAACTAACGGCGGACTTCATCGTTAGAGTCCGCCACTTAATACTGGTCCTTTCAATCCTTTATTGACCAGGTTATACAGCCTTTGATCAGCAGATCCAATCTTCAGGATTCTCTCGAAACTAACCGGCGTCAACCCAAGCAAAGGGGTTAAAGGTAACTTTTTTACGCTTCAAATACGTCCGGTAAAAATACCATCGGTAGTCGTAGATAGGTCGGTTTAATTGCGGATGGAAGGATAGAACTCACGCCATTTAAGTTCCCTGACGGAAGTTCAGTTCGATCTTAACCCCGTCCGGATCTAAAATGAAGAGTTGAGTCAAGCCAAAATCGTCTATTTCGTTCCGGCGAAACCCAATGCCTTTCTGTTCAAGATGCGAAATTGTTTCTTCGACACCTGTACCTCCAAAGGCGATGTGATCGAAAGGCCCTGTCTCTGTCGTTTCGTTTTCAACACCCGCCATCAGGTGTACAACTGGCATTTCGTCTAAATAGAGCCAGGCACCCGGAAAACCAAAATTCGGGCGGGGGCCATTCTTCAGGTTCAGAACCTCTTCATAGAATTTAATAGATCTATCGAGGTCATTGACGCATACTGTGTAATGGTGAAGTAATTGAAGCCCCATCGTTCTTCTCCTCTTTACGTCTGTCAGTTTGATCATTTGATGGAAAACAGTTCCAAATCCTGTCCGGTTCCATCATAATTACGGACAGGGAATCTTATCGCTATGCTAATCGCATATTCACTGTGGTGCGTTGACTGGAGCGAGAATATCGTCCCGCCAACGTCGACGAAACGAAGGCCGTACAAGAGCTTCAGGGGATTGAAGTGTCAATCCACCATCCGCCGTCAGCACAATACCGGTCACAAACGAAGCGTCGTTTGAAGCTAAGAACAGGGCTGCAGCGGCAATCTCCTCTGGTTCTCCGTAACGACCAATCGGGTAACAATCGCGGCAGGCTTGATCTTCAAGTGGATCTGCTTCCAGCGTTGCTTTTCCTCTCTCTCCAACGATTTGGCCGGGAGCAACTGCATTGGCGCGGATGCCGTATTTCCCATAATCGAGTGCGACGCTGCGCGTTAGAGCGTTTAGCCCACCTTTCGCTGCCCCGTAGAGACCAAAGTGAGGATTGGTGATAGTAGCGTTAACTGTAGAGATGTAGACAATTGACCCACCGCCCGCTTCGATCATCTTCGGTATGCAGTATTTCGCACCTAGCCAAGGTCCCCCCAAAGTGACAGCCAACCCTTCATTCCACTCTTCTTGTGTGAACTCAATCGCGGGTTTGGTATATGAATGGGAGGCGTTATGCACCAACGTGGTTACCTTCCCAAAGTTATCTAATGCTACATCGACAAGAGCTACCCAGGTCTCTTTATCTGAGACATCTCCTACTACCGAGAAAGCCTCTCCGCCCGCCATCTTGATTCGGTCAACGGTTTCTTCAAGTTTCTCCACCCGTTGGCGAGTGTTAATAACTACCTTAGCCCCTTCACAGGCAAAGCGATAAGCGGTAGCTGCACCAATTCCTCCCCAAGCGGCTCCTGCTACAATTGCCACCTGCCCTTCCAACCTCATTGTGCTCCTCCTTTTTCTCAATCTAATTAGAACTAATTTAAAGTAGCATCACTAATTACTAAAAAAGCCACAATCCCATGGCCAAATTTTGTGATGGAAAGAGATCAATTCGGCCAATGCACCACTGATCAATCGATTCCCAAGGGTAAGATCGTAATGAATCTGCTGTCTATTTTTCATCACATCGGCAAAAAACAATTGGACTTTAGGACCAGATTACCAGCAAATAGCTATTCCTTGCCCATTCTCAGTCGGTTCGACACCCAAGAAGCAGACATCGCCGCCTTTCGCATATACATGATATCCATGCCGCAACTAAATTTCTGGCGGCTGTTTGAGCAGTAAAGCGTATCATTGACCAAAAAGTACGTCTGAATGGAGAGCAGTTACTTTTTCTTCGTCTAGTAACTCATTAGCCCGCCGATCGATAAAAGTCTCCAGTGCATCAATTACTGGTTGTGTATCGCGGGGTTTCAAGGTTCCTCCTACAAGGGTAAAACCCTGTCTGTAGCATGCATCAATTTCTTTATCTGCTTATCGGCATATTATCATCTTATGGCTACTAGACAAATGTACATGGTCACACATTCGTTCTAAAAAATCAAGCCGGCATCTCCCGTCATGTGCCTTCCAAGCTTGGAGATTTATCTCACTCCATTGGATTATCGACTTTAACGGTTACCGGAATGGCTTCATTCCATGCTGTTAGCGTTAGATGGAAAGAGTACCGGGCACCTAACTGTCCACCGTTGACGAAGAACAGTAGAATACCGCTGCCAAAAGTCGGACTTTCCACCCGGAGGCACTTCTTTCGTGACATTAGATTTTGACATCAGAACGGGTGTCGACTGTCTCAATCAAAGCGTAGATAAATCTATCGATATCGCTATGGCTGTTGTAAAAATGAGTCGAGATCCGAAAGACCGGGGTTCCACCCACATCCACACTCACTGTCTGAATCTGGTGATCCTGCCACAGGTAGCCGGCAGCCTTACCGTGATTGATGCCAGGGATAGTAAAGGTAGTTAAAAAACCCGACTGTTCCGTGTCAGTGGGAACCATTAATTTAGCAGTCGGCATCCGATCCAAAACCTGATCTTTCAACCTAGCAGCTAAACTGAGGCAGTAAGGCCGAATTCGATCTTCCCAGCCGATCTCCTGTTGGAAGTTAATGGCTTTACCCAAGCCGGCAAAGTGTGTTGAGTCTCTAGTTCCAGCGACATCGAAGCGATGGGGATGCCCTTGGTTCAGGCCAAAGCCCAGAGTAGCAGGGCGTAAATCTAGAAACGATTCAGCCAGATAGGCCATGCCAACCCCTTTTGGAGCTAATAACCATTTATGACAGCTGGATAGATAGAAATCGCAGCCAAAATTCACAATATCGACGGGTACCATTCCAACGGCGTGTGCACCATCGACAACGGCAAATGCATCATAATCGTGAGCTAACTGGCAGAGTTCTTTGACTGGAGCCACCAATCCGCTGGTACAATAGACGTGGCTGAAAACCACCACCTGCGTCCGGCGACTGATCCCATTGGCAAAAGCCTCGACCACCTGAGTTGGATGCTCTGGTGGAGTAGGTAAAGGGATAGTTCGGATTTTCAACCCCTTTTTAGCCGCTACGTATTCCCAGATGGCTTTGACGGCACCATACTCTTGGTCGCTCATCAAGATTTCCTGACCTGATTGGAGTGGTAAGCCACAAGCGGGGATATTCATGCCCATTGTAGTGTTGATGACCAGCGCAATCTGCTCTGGTTCCGCACCTACGAACAGGCCTAACTTCCGCCGACTCTCTTCTACCAGAGGCGCCAGCAGCGAACCGCCACCATTGTTGAGCGGGTCGGATTCGAGTTCCCGTAAGAGTGAAATAACGTATTCGGTAACGGGACGTGGAGAAGGACCAACCGTTCCGCCTTGTAAGTAGGTCACATCATCCTTGAGGTAAAACTGTTGACGGATTGATCGCCAGAAGGCAATCTCTTTCTCTGTTGGTGGATATCGCGTTGTTATCAAGATGTCGAACTTCCGGTTATCGTCATTATCGTAGAGCCTAATTAATAGTAGTTGGTAGGAATCGGGTTGAGATAAAAACCTCTAACCAATACGCCAGTCCAACATCTGCAGGAATAACTGATAAAAAGTATATGGATACAGGACCAAGCCTTCGACCAAATTGAAGGTAGACTTATGGCCATCAGGATATTCAAAGGTGCCTCTTCGGGCAGGGCACATGTTAAAGTTTACTTCGCAGTCATCGATCAGAAAAGGTAGGAATCGAACCAGAAACCTCATGGTATAGCTACGAAGCCTGAAGGGTAAAATCCTTTCCCACGAAAGTATTCAGGCACTCTGTAAGTAGAATGTTGGATTGTACGTTTGTTCGACTTGTGTTTCCCACCATCTAATTTTTTCTCGGCAATTCTAACTTTTTGATTTCCTCCCATGCCAACTAATGTTGGGATATAACCGTTGTAACTGCATCAATGATCCGATCAGCCTGTTCTAATGTCAGAATCAACGGCGGTGCCAGGAACAGGATATTTTCTGGTTCTTCCAGAGCGTGACCAATTTTCCCTACCAGAATGCCGTATTCTTTCAACTCTTGTGTAATCAAATTAGTACTGGCGGTTGCCAAATTAGAACCGTCGGCTTCCATCAGTTCAATTGCAATCATTAGCCCCTTACCTCTCACCTCTTTCACGATCGGAAGTTCTACTAAGGGGTGTAGTTTTTGTCGAATATAAGTTCCCACCTGAGCGGCATTTTTCCATAATTTTTCACGGGTTAAGATGTCGAGATTGGCCCTAGCAGCAGCACAAACAACAGGATGTCCACCATAAGTACAAACCTGCTCAAACTCTAAACGATCATCACTAGAACCCATAAATGCTTCAAACACCTGATCTGTAGATACGCAAGCACCAAGTGGTAAGTAGCCGCTAGTAATTCCTTTGGCCAGGGTGATGATGTCAGGTTGAAGATCCCAGTGGTGGCAGGCGAACAGTTCTCCTGTGCGACCGAAACCGGTGATAACTTCATCGATGATCAGCAACAACTTGTACTTGTCGCAAATCTCCCGCAAACGGGGGAAATAGTCGTCGGGTGGAATGATGACCCCACCCCCACCAATAATCGGTTCAGCAATCACCGCTACCACGGTCTGTGGTCCCTCCCACTGGATCACCTGCTCAATCTCTTCCACTTTTAGTGGATGAACATGCTTAAAGCCCGGAGCCAGAGGCTCATAAGGAATTTTACGTCGTGCTTGTCCTGTAGCAGACATGGCTCCATAAGTAAATCCGTGATAACCACGATAGCGGCTGATAATCTTATACCGGTTTTCCTTGGGGAACCGCTGGCGTCCGTACTGTCTCGCCATCTTGATAGCGGTTTCGTTAGCTTCTGAACCGCTATTGCTAAAAAAAACGTGATTAAGGCTACCAGGGAGTAGATCTGCCAGCCGTTGTGCTAACAATGCAGCAGGCTTGTTGATCTGCGATAACGGGTAGTAGGGAAGTTTTTGTATCTGCTGATAAACTGCATCGGCAATTTCTTGTCGTCCATAACCGACGTTGACATTCCACAAGCCTGAATAGGCATCCAGATACCGATTTCCGTCGCTATCGGTCAAAAAAACGCCCTCGCCCTGTTCAAAGACGGTCAGTTGGGACTGCTCCAAATTTTGGTGCTGGTAGAGCGGATGCCAGACATGGGCCTGGTCAATGTGTTGATAATCCTGTGTCTTTAAACCGGCAGGATCTGTTAGATCTACTTCAGTTGATGTGGAACTCATTTATTTACCTCTATGATACCGACCAAGTCAGGTACAGCCGATCAAAAATAGATTGGTTCAAAATAACATTATCAGGCTAACAAAATGGGTATTGACTATATCGTTGCTGGTGAGCCCATAGTCAATCTTGAGGACAAGTGCATCAGAACGGGTTGTTTGAAGGCCAACACCACAGGTTGGTCGCCGATTCTGACATCCAATTCGGAGTGCGAGCCTTTGACTCAGTTGGTACTCAACGCCCAACCGATCTTGGCGACGGTAACGACTTGGCAGATTGCGAGATATGCTAGCAGATTGAATAACAGTCCATAACAACAGTAGCTGTCGTTCCCAAACTTGGTTAAGGTAGGCGAGACCAAGACGGACCTGATGCGGTATGACCTCTTGATGTGAACTACTGATTGGAATGTCTCGATTTTTCCAGCTTACGGCGATTTGGGATTGCCAATAGACTCCTAAAGACAATCCACCAAATCCTGTCGCGCCAATAACGGCATTTAAATCTGGTAAATGGACTAGTAGTCCTAGATCCAGTCCGTATCCACTTGCTTTATCGTCTGCTAATAAGTGGGCGATACGTTTTAGATTTAGCCCCATTAGCAACTGTGGTGGGAAAGAGGTTGTGCCAAATAGATCCCACCATTCCGGTGGAATTCTGTAGCTACTAGCTAACGTGAAAGTGTAAGCATTCTGGCTATCGGAGATAAAGCCTGCTGGCGTAAAAGTAGGCCGATATTTTTCGGTATACCTCCGGTCGCCTGGCGTAATATTAGGATCGAAAGAAGGAAAAACCGGAATCTCATCTATCCCGGCGTGAATCCAAGAGAAGGCCAAAGCGACCGGAGATTTTAACTTTCTGCCAACAGCAAGATAATTGAAGTGCCCTAGACCAGATCTACGTGTCGCATGTTGGACCGCAATCTGCGTTCGTAACTCTTTATTTGTCAAACCATCTTTAGCTAGCTGAGCTAACCCGGCCGGATTCCAATAGGTAGCGGTGATGTCATCTGCGACAGCTACATAAGCACCGCCTAACCCCAGTGCCCGACTGCCAACTCCAAGCTCTAAAAAATCGCCAGCATAATTTTCAGCAGATAAGAAAGCGGCAGGTAAAACAATTAGCGTTATACCGAGTGAGTATGATCGTTGATAGATATTTGGCATAAACACAGATCCATATTTGCTACCATAGATAAAGTGTTTTTACACGACTATATTGGTTTAGCTCAGGTGGCCGCAGAAGAGTCCAACCGTAGCCTCTATCTGCAGGAACTTAGATGGTTTTGGCATCTAAATCTCTGATGAATTGAGTTAATAAGCGAACACCATAGCCTGAAGCGCCCTTAGGTAGGTAGGCGTTCCCTTTTAGATATTCACTGGCACCAGCAATATCGATATGCGCCCATGGACACCCTTGTGCGAAATGTTTCAGAAACGCGGCACCAGCAATTGCTCCAGCCGTACCATCACCAATATTTTTGACATCGGCAATATCGCTTTTCAGCGCATCATCGTAGTCGTCGAATAGCGGCAATTGCCAGAGGCGTTCGTGCGAAGTCTGCCCTGCTGCTTTGAGCTGGTCAATCAATTCTTGATCGGTTCCCATGATCCCAGCCACACATCGACCCAGAGCGGTGACGACTGCCCCTGTTAGCGTCGCCAGATCGACAACCGCTTTCGGATTGAAGGTTTTGGCGTAGCCCAGTGCATCTGCTAAAACCAGCCTTCCCTCAGCATCGGTATTCAAGATTTCAATTGTTTTTCCACCGTAGGATTTGACTACATCTCCCGGACGCTGGGCTGTTCCTGACGGCATATTCTCTGTGGCTGCGATCAATCCGATCACGTTCAGATTGGGTCTGATTTTTCCAATAACCTGCATTGTGCCTAATACAGTGGCGGCACCCGCCATGTCATCCTTCATAGACATCATACCTGACCCTGATTTTAGAGATAGCCCTCCGCTATCGAAGGTGATACCTTTGCCGACCAAAACGACAGTGTCGGTCGATTCAGCGGCATTATCAGGCCGATACGATAGTTGAATCAGTTTCGGCTCTTCTTGGCTCCCTTGAGCTACCCCTAACAAAGCATTGAATCCTTTCTCTATCAGTTCAGGCCGGTTATAGATTTGGCAATCTAAGCACCCATTACCTTCGGCCTGGGCGACTCGACTGGCTGTTTCTGCTAGGTCCGTGGGAGTCAAATAGTTTGCCGGTTGATTGGTTAAGTCACGCGCGAGGATAGTACCGTCCGCAATCGCCTCTGCTATACGAACCGATCTTTCTACCGAAACTTTCGAGTTTTTATCCGGAACCAGTAGAAGCAGTTCCTCTAACGATTTTGACTCGCTTTGTTCGTCATCGCTACTCGTCTGGTGTTGTTTGAACTGATAGAGCGCCAACTTAGTACCGACAACAAGAGCTTGAACCTGCTCGGTGGTTACACCATCTGGCAGCCAACAGGCAGCCGATTTTACCCCGAGATCCCTTAATGTCGTCATGGATTTGGCTGTGGCTTGACGAATAGACTCCAGACTCAACTTTTCCATTTTCCCCAAACCAACCAAACAGATCCGTGGAGCCTTCAGTCCCTCGGCTACATAAAGTACGGTATTCTGTTTTAGTTTACCTTTGTGGTCGCCGAGTTCCAGTAAACGGCTGATTTGTCCACCAGTAGCCTGGTCAACCAATTGAGTTGATGACTGTAGTTCTACATCCTCGAAGACGGGGCAACAAATCGCCTCCACCTCTACTGTTCGTAGATCTCCAACTTGAATATCAATTTTCGGACTCATAGATCTCCTTTGACCCTTTTAACATTACGTTGCTGATTAAATAAATTAGCTGAGAAAAACAGGTTGTCCGGTCTCAAATGATTGACTGGCAGCTAACGTTAGTTGTAGCGTTTTCAACGCATCGCTGTAAGGAGATCTAATTTCTGATGAATCTCCACTTATGACAGCGTCGATAAAAACCCGGTCTTCATGGGTATAGCCGTTGACTTCGTTACTATAATTTTCAGTTTCGCCATCACGATTGATGCTAATTGACCCACCACTGATATCAATTACCAGACCATTACAAAAAACCTCTAATTTAACCCGTCCCCATCCTTTCAACATGCAAGCGGAAGCAATATTAGCTACTACCCCATTAGCAAAACTGATGTTAACCACACTCATATCATCCACGTCATAGTTGGCAACATCTCTTGTATTACCCTGAACTGCAAGACCGTGTACCGCAATAACTTCGCTATCCACCAGATAGCGACAGAGATCGAAAATATGGGTTGTCTGTTCAACGTGTTGTCCTCCAGACTGCTCCCGTACTCGCCACCAAGCAACACCGGGCATTCCCCCCATCCAATAGCCGAGGGCACCGACAATCTTTTGATCAGCCAAGACAGATCTAGCATAGTCAGCATTGTCCTGATATCTCCAGTGGTAACCAACACTAGTGATAATACCCTTTTCCTGGATTGCCCAATTGATTTGCTCTGCAATTGCCATCTGGGTAGCAATCGGTTTCTCGACAAAAATCGGAATCTGTCGTTCACATGCAGCTAATTCCTGATCACCGTGCGCGAAGGGTGGAGTGCAAATGTAAACTGCATCCAGATCTTCTTTGTCAAACATCTCCCGGTGGTCAGTGTATGGGTTCCCGCCATATTCGTTGCATCGGTTGGCGGTCCGTTCAGCGGAGATATCACAAAAGGCCGCAAACTCGACCTCTTCAAACCTGTCCAGGTTTCGAAAATGGCCGCCGGCCATGCCACCAGTACCGATGGCTCCCACTTTAATGGTCATTATTATACCTCCATTTGGTAAAAGGATAGGTTGGTATCACCATATTTTTTTTCTTTTGTTAGTCTTAAACTACCGATATGTTGAGGGAAACCGCTCTGATTGTGTTCTATGCAAATAATGCCTCTTTTGGTTAAGACTGTTGTTTCGGTGATTTGAGTTAAGCACTCAAGGTATAAATCTGAGGTGTAGGGAGGATCAAAATAGATCAGATGAAATTGAACCTGAGAACGGCTGAAAGCGGTTAGACTGCGTTTAACATCAGCTGGGAATAGCTGAATCCGTTGGTCTTGTGATGTCAAACCACACTTTTGGAGATTAGTTTTAATCAAGCGAATAGATTGGCGGTTTTGATCGACAAAAGCGACTTGCTGCGCGCCACGACTTAGTGCCTCTAAGCCGATGTTCCCGCTACCTGAACAGAGATCTAAGAAGTTAGCACCTTGAACCTGGGTATGGACAATCCGAAAGTACGCCTCTTTAACCCGGTCTAAAGTTGGTCGAATGGTCGCTTTCCTGGGGCTAGCCAATCGACGTCCCTTAAAAGCTCCCGCGATAATTCTCATACTCTCTATGTGCGCTAACTCAGATACCTACACCTTACTGAGATATCGCTGTTGTAATAAAAACAGACTAGCGGGGGAACCACATTGAGGCAAGTTTAAATGGTGCGCTTTAGATCGAGCTAGGATTGATTTAACCATCTGACCATTTCATCTATCAGTCGAAAGTATTGCCCTTGATATGTAAAAGTTAACTGTTCATGGTCAATGCCAAGTAGATGGAGCAATATCGCATTAAAATAGTGAACATGAACGGGATCTCCCAATACATTGTAACCGAAAGGATCAGTTTGACCGCAACTAAATCCGGCTTTCACCCTACTGACTGCTACCCAGACAATAAAGCCTCACGAGTGATGGTTACGGCCATAGTTTTGTTTGGTCAATTTACTTGACAGTAGTTAATGTGGTCAAATTCCTCCCCCGCATGACCGGCATTCCCTCTAGTATTTCTCTTTGTTTGAGGTCTTGAACTAAATTGCTACCAGCAGGTCAGTTTCCCGACATTGTCGACGAGTTGCTCCCGGCAGACCACCGTTCTGATCCGAGCCTTGATGGTATCATCGAATAAGGTGGGTATTTCTTAGTTCGGCCGGCCGTCGTGCCAAAAAGGGCAGTTAGCGGCAAAAGAACCAAGGTTTCGCGCATCAGGGCGGTACATATCGAAGATAGAATCTGGTTCAATCTGGCTCGTCGGACAAGACAGTTGCCTCTGGAACGTAGGTCTGCATCCGATAGACTATTCTATACTGGGCAATCCGAGTTTGAATCTTGGAATCTGTTTCGCTGTCATACTTTCTAGGTTGGTACAGTTCTTTCAGCTGGTCTGAAAATAAAGCAATAGCAAGATCGTAGTTGATGGCCTCCTCAGTATACATCGATTTGATAAAGCTAAGGTCATTGTGGTATCTTCAACTATACTCGGGAGCAGTTCACTAATCCATACACTTACTTTTGCCCTCGTCGTTCAAGCTTAAAGGTTGAACTTGCTAATCGCAAGGAGTGAAAGTGTAGTTGTGGCAGTCGAGAAAACAGGGGATGCTTAACACTAGTAGTTTACTTGGGTAACAGTTGCGGTAAGGCAGTCGATCCCAAACCTAGACCTGCCTAGGATCAAAAAACACATCTTGTGGTACTTAGTGGGTCTCTCATAATAAATTATTCTCAGTTAGTGCTGTCTTTGTTAAATGCCTGATCTATTCTATTTTGACAGACTTTTTCGACTCATGCAACCTTTTTTGAAGAGTCGGGATTCGGTTTGGAAACAGGCGAATATCGTGACAAATTTCAAACAATTAGCGGATTAAAGCAAATCAAATAAATAAAATGCGGAATTATCAATGAATGATCAGTATTTGACACTGAAAAACATATTCGATGCCTGTCAGGAGATTGAATTAAGGGTTGCAAAGATCTACGCTAAGTTAGCCCTATTGCTAGGTAGCGTCGATGATCGGATCGAAAGATTTTGGGGAACCATGAGTACTGAGGAATGGCAACACCATGTTTTGGTTGACTTCGGTCGTAACTTATGTGAGCAAGCCTTTGATATCAATATGCGGATTACCGATCTACCCGCATCAATCTCCATAGACCGGATTAGAAACGGGTTAGCCGAACATGAGCACCGTCTAGCAGAGATGAATCTGACCTTAAACGACGCCTTTAAGACGGCTATCGAAATTGAAAAAAGCGAAGCTGATCAGTTGTTCATCTACTTAACGGAGAAGATTAAGAAGGCTGTTCACGAAACTGGTAAAACGTTCTTGCTTGGTCGATTGAACCGGATAGAAAAGGAAATACAGCACCATCATAAAGCTCTAGTCGTTGCGATCAAGCGATTTTCTAATGATCCAGATATTGTTCGGAGTGCCCTCTCACTTACAGATCATCACTGATAGTGTGATCTCACATCTACTTTCTGACTAAGTGTCGGAAATCCACTTATACGGCTGTGCAGTTTTTTAGCTCCACCTCTGACTATAGTCAGTATACGGTTACCGATATGGATTGGATCGGTATGCACGTAGGCAACTTTGGTATAACTATCGGTTAGTCGTCATACCCAAGTTTTTGGGGCCAAGATGTAAGTGTTGATGTCAATTAACCCCAATAGTTCGGCTTTGACAATAAAAGTTTCAGTGTGTTAAGATAAACTTCGTTACTATTCTAGAGGCGATCTAATGTCTGGACATTCTAAATGGGCTTCAATTAAACACAAAAAAGCCGCTAACGATGCCAAGCGTGGTAAGTTGTGGTCTAAACTGTTGAAAGAGGTTTCGATTGCTGCTCGTATTGGCGGCAGCGACCCAGAAATGAACCCCCGGCTGAGAACTGCTGTACAGGCTGCCAAGTCAAGCAACGTCCCTAACGACACGATCACCCGTGCCATCCAAAAGGGAACAGGTGAAATGGACGGAGTTGATTACGAGGAGGCAACCTACGAAGGCTATGGACCGGCAGGCGTTGCCATAATGATCGAGATCCTGACCGACAACAAAAACCGTGCTATCTCGGAAATTCGCTACATTTTGAATCGGAACGGTGGTAGTTTAGGTGAACGTGGTTGCGTGTCCTGGATCTTTAATAAGTGTGGGTTAGTTCTGGTAGACCAGGGAAGCGTCGACGAAGACGATTTGCTAATGGTTGCGCTGGAGTCCGGTGCAGAAGATGTCAACACCTTAGAGGATGTGTTCGAGGTTATCTCATCGGTAGAGGAGTTCGAGCAGGTCCGGTCCGCAATCGAAACTTCTGGCGCTAAAATAAACGTGGCCGAGGTCGCAATGCTACCACAGACGACAGTTTCACTGGCGGAAAAAGAGGCTGGGCAGATGATTCGGCTCATGGAAGCCTTGGAAGATAACGACGACGTTCAGAAAGTTTATGCCAATTTTGATATTCCAGACGAGATTCTGGATGCGGCCTAAACTGATCTCCTTGTCAATTCTCCTGTGCCTTCTATCGACGAAATCGATACCTGACTTAATGCATCAATCACCGGGTTATCGGGATCGCCTGTGATTGCTTACCTGAAAGGGGAACTCTTCTCCAAGTATGAAGAGCAAGTGGTGGTCGTTGCAAATAACGTCGGCTATGCTGTCGATTTACCCCCCGGTGTTTCTAGTCAACTACCGGATCCAGGTCAGGAGGTCGAACTCCATACCCATTATTATCTCCGTGATAATGAAGTCAAACTGTTCGGCTTTTTGTCCAGAGACCAACTTTTGGTTTTCACTCAAGCTATTACCGTCAAAGGCGTCGGCCCCAAGTTAGCACTCGGTATCGTCTCCAGACTGACCCCCGCTCAATTCCGGCTGGCCATTCGGCAAGAAGATGCGGACACCTTGTCAACTGTCCCACGTCTGAATAAGAATACGGCGCAAGTTATTATCATGGCCCTAAAAAAGAAAGTGGAGAATATCGAGTTTGATGAGAAACTCGACACTCGTGTTACGGCTAAACCCAATGATGGAGCGGTCAAAGCTTTGATTGGTCTAGGCGGATCACCAGAAGCCGCCGCCAAATCAGTAACAGAAGCGCAAAGGGTGCTCGGCGCAGCCGCTAAAATTGAAGATCTGACTCGATTGGCACTGCGCTATTTGAGCCAAAACCGATAGATTGGGCGTGAAGATGGAAGTAATGGACAAAGGAGACGATAGTTCCTACAGCCTCCGCCCCCAAAGTCTAGATGAGTTTATCGGTCAAAGTGCGTCTAAAGAGAACCTACGGATTCGGATCGAAGCGGCTAGGCAACGTGACCAGGCGATAGAACACGTTCTGCTCGTTGGACCACCAGGGCTAGGAAAAACAACCTTGGCCAGAATCATTGCTAACGAGATCGGTAGTGGTTTTAAGTCAGCTATCGGGCCATCTATCGTTAAGCTGGAATTGGCAGCCTTGCTAACTAATTTGGCCGATAAAGACATTTTCTTTATCGATGAAATTCATCGCATGAATTCGATGATTCAGGAGTCGCTCTATCCGGCGATGGAAGATTACAAACTGGATCTTCCTGTCGGACAGGGGGCATCCGCCGATATTATTCCTGTTCCACTATCCCACTTCACACTGGTTGGTGCCACCACCCGGGAGGGACTGCTGACAGCGCCATTTCGTGACCGATTTGGGATTCGTGTTCACCTGGACTATTATAGTGTAGAAGAAATTGTAATTGCTCTTCAACGGAACAGTGAAATCCTACAGATTGAAGTAGAGTTGGCTGCTCAAGAGGAAATTAGTCGGAGATCAAGAGGTACCATGCGGATTGCTAAAAACCTACTTCTAAGTGTGCGTGACTTCGCTACCGTTCGCTATGAAGGTAAGGTTGATGCTGAGATTGCATGTGAAGCGCTAGAATTTTTTCAGATTGACGAATTGGGACTCAACGAGCAGGATCGCCTCTATTTACGAACCCTGATCGAACGGTTCAATGGACGAACAGGGTTAAGATCACTCGCCATTGCACTCAACGAAGATGAACGAACCATCGAAGAGGTGTATGAATCTTATCTGGTCAAAATCGGTTTTATCTCCTTGACACCGCATGGACGAACAGCCATGAACGCTGCCTATCACCATCTCGGATATCCACCACCCAAGCTATTTGATTAAGCCAAGTGAATCAGATAGCAACCTCTCCGTCGATAGACCTACAACTCGACAGTTATGATTATTACCTCCCAGATGACCAAATTGCACAATACCCGCTAGAGAATCGAGCTCAATCCCGGTTACTGGTTCTGGACCGTCAAACCCGGCAGTATCATCACACCACTTTTTCTCAGATTGGTCAATTTCTGCCGACCGATTCCCTCCTCGTCACTAATAATACCAAGGTAATACCTGCGCGGTTGATCGGCTACAAAGCGCACACTGGCGGAAAAGTCGAGGTCTTTTTAGTTCGACAGAAGGCTAATCGACTCTGGGAGGTTTTGATGAAGCCTGGGCGTCGAATTCGTCCCAAGACTCAGATTGTGTTCGGTAGTTCACCATGTGGGGAATCAGCACTGCTCGCGGCTCGAGTAGTCGCGAAAACGGCAACCGGGAGTTATATTGTTCGGTTTGAGTTTGAGGGTGACTTTTATCAGTGCCTGAACCAGGTTGGGCAAACTCCTCTTCCGCCTTATATTAAGCGGCCACCGGCGACCGGTGATATCGACCGTTACCAGTGCGTCTATGCCCATAAAGCCGGAGCCGTGGCCGCACCAACAGCAGGTTTACACTTTACTCCAGATTTATTGGCCCGACTACAGCAAGATGGAATCGAAATAGCCACCCTGACGCTACATGTCGGTCTAGGTACATTTCAGCCCGTCAAAGTGGATAACATCCTTAACCATCAGATGCACGCCGAACACTTTGAGTTCTCCGAACACACCGCCAGGCAGATCAATCGTGCTAAGCAGTCAGATCGGAAAATTGTCTCGGTTGGTACCACTTCAGTTCGGGTACTAGAGACAGTCGTCTGCAACGGACAGCTCTATCCGCAGAGTGGCGACACCGAGATCTTTATCTATCCGGGCTTTCAATTCCAAATAGTGGACGCGCTGATTACCAACTTCCATCTTCCCAAATCAACCCTATTGATGCTCGTCAGTGCCTTGGCGGATAGAACTCTGATCATGGATGCTTACCGACAGGCGATCGCCGAAAAATATCGATTTTACAGTTACGGTGATGCCATGCTCATTCTATGAGTATCAGCACGAATTTTAAGTTAGAAAGGGTCCGCTGTTAAAAAACAATGCCGTTTCCTTCTTAAAAGAGAATTGAGAATTATACCATCTTGCTACCGAGCTACTGATAGAGAAAGCACCTCTTTTGATCTACTGACTATTTTACTTCTGCTAGCTATTCTTCCAAGGTGGTGTCTAGTATTGGAATTATTTTGGTCCAGGCAAATCATGTGTTTTGTTCCTATTACCTGCCGTTTAGGTAGCCAAACCTGATTGTAACCCTTCCAGTTATTGATGTAAAAGATAGGTTCTTTCGGGCGTGATAGCTGGTGGTACAATTTTTCTGCCGTTGCCACATTACGACGGTCCAAGGCTTTGAGGATCCATCTCTTGTTTTTCTGACCTCAAAAAATGTCATATCTGGTCAATTTCAATTTCTGTAATCTTTTCTTCTCTCACTGGTTTAGATTCATCTTTTCTGGCCCACTCAGTATCTGGCACGGTCTGGTCTACTTTTGTCCTTATTGACCGACGTTACTCAGGCATGAACAACGAGATTAAGGGCCTTTTTCACCTCCAAGCCGTGGAACGCAATTGGTTGGTTGCTACGCTCTATCCATTTGTCATTGCTCTCGGTTTTATCTTACCCCCTGACCTTTCCAGTTCCATAAAGTGTACAAGGGATGGCAGGTCTCCCGTAGAGAACTGGAAGCTGCCATGAAACAGAGCGGTTAAAATTAAAACTCGATAATATCGTGCTGTTGCTAACGGTTAACCGGCAGACCACCATCAGTGTTGCTGAAGACAACAATGATATTATCGCCTCGTTTCGTTTGGCAAAAATCGGGAAATAGTTGGCGAGGCGTGGAAAATTACCGCGACTGACCTAAGCGGCAAGCGGTTAGCATTTGCCGTTGACCTGCTCTCGAAACACCTCACTTTCTGGGGGCAGGTGAAATACATCCCCGTCTAATAAAGAAATCGTATGCTTGAAACCGGGTCTAACTGGAAATCCCCTGTATAGAGAAGGTAATGAGAGGGAACTCAAGACTAAATACATCCCACGTTGTAGCGTTTTCGAATCGCATCCGGCTCCATAACTCGCATGTCCAGTGAAAGACCGCCGAGTGGCAAAGCGTCGGGAGTTGCATCGATCCTACCTTCATCCCAGAAGCCGTAAACCATGAGCGATTTCTTCTGCCGAATCGCCTTGAAGTCAGGCAGGAGTTCCTCTACCTGAGGGCCAATGGGCAGGACTATATCATTACTTGGCTTACCAAATATATTATAACGCCATTTTCTATGCCATTTCCCATTCCATTCAAGTATTTGTCCGTATTTCAACAGAGATTTAGTTAATTTGGATCGATTGATATCCTGCAGAGCGCAACTTTCTTCTATGGATTGTGCTGCTGAAATTCCGGCTGATTCTCCCATTGCTATATACTCAAAAGCGGCACCTTCGAGTTGGGAAAGGTTAGATATTAGGCGGATTCTCACCTTTTCTTGATCCTCAGTTCTATATTGTGCTCAACCTGCTGGATAATCACCTGGAGTCTGAGATTGTGTTGCCGTTGGAAGATACTCTAGCAGTGGCCTGGCAGGATCTCGCTGCTGGAAACCCAAAGCAGGAACAGAGAAGCCCGAATGGTGATGCCAAACGACTTTTCGATCCGATCTTCGTTTCGGCTGACCTGATGTTGTCCCAAGCCTAGACCACTCTTCCGTTCCCAGATCAGAAGTTCCACCGACGACCTTCTTTGATAGATGTAAATCACCTGTCTGGGTCTCACCTCGGTCAGATTGGTCACGATGAGTTTGTTTTTTTCCGGCTCCAGGTTACGCCCTTTCCTGCTGAGCACTACCATGACGTCACCGATATGATTCCAAGACATCCGTTTGCCAAAGATCCAGCAGGTCTTTGGCGGTCTCCCTCCGGCCAGTTTGGGTCTCCAGGTTGGCTGGTCGAATGTGCGAGGTGGATAGGTGACGAAATCCTTCAGCCTCTTGCCGTCTTCACACCTCCAAGTCCGAGCGATCCCAAACACAAATCGCCAACATCGGTCTCGATCTGGTTGGTTTCGCGGCTGAACCATCTTCAGATTCTCTTTGGACCCATCGGCCGCATCTCCTCCGACGATGACGAATGTTGGCCAGGCGGAGGCTCAAACCGCTTCACCATCTCCCGAAACAACGCATTTTCTGTCTTGTGGTCGGCATGTCCCTGGGGCAGAATGAGACCAAAACTGACCGCGATCCGAGACACATCCCAACCGGCCATCAAAATCACCAACCGAATCCCGAACAACCAGGGATACCATTTGCTCTTGCGACCTTTCTGGGCAACCGGATTCTTCTTCCCTGGCTTCTCTTTCTGGCTGCCGTCTGCAAAAACGTAGATCACTCCGTCTTCAGGAACAGGTAACGTCTTCATCGCCTCTGGCGTAGACCACTCCACCAGAAGGTGAAGGCTCCAATAGCCTGCTTTGAGCAATCGACGACGGACTCCAGCGAGATAACTCCTTCAGGCCCGCATGAAAATCAACCCGCACCACACCAGGTGATAACGATTCTTCCACACTGCGGGCATTCCTCGAAACATAGTCCCAACAAACAAACACAGGTCAGCTTGTCAACAATAGCACCGCAAATGGCCCTCCGCTTGCATACAATGGCTGAAATTCGGAAACCCCTTACCCTTCATGATGCACTCAAATTGGCCATTTCCGCAACCCTTTTCTCAACAAGGTGTCGCTTTTGAGTGTATAATCGATAATGGCCAATTGTGTCCAACTCCACTTTGTAACCAACCCAGACGCGATTCGGATTTTCAGGTTCGGCCACAATCCATGGACAAGGCTGATCGTAGCGGGGAAATCTGTAGTCTGTTCCCCTGACCTAATCGGCTTGGTCTAACTGACGGCTGAAAATATGGTTGTTATAGATGGCATAGAGTCGGCCAGGTGGTACCTCACTCAAGGCCAGAGGCATTTTTCTGAGCCTGCTAACGGTGGTGCATGAGCCACCGTTAGCAGGTCGAGCGCAGGCAGGTATTCAGTCAGTCTCTGCCACGATTGGCCCAAGTAGGAGGCCTGACCGTAATCTAAAGATCGGTAGGCATGATGATCTGTTATAGCGTAGATGGCGTTGAAATTGTTGGGGGAAAACTCGACCTTAACCGGTATCTCCCTCTCCAGTGGTACAGGCATTTTTTGCCACGAATAGCCGCCAAAGTGGTTAAGTGAAATCCATCTGTAAAGGCCACGGCAATAATTCTTGTCTTTTGGCCAATGCTAACCGCTTTGATCCGGTGGAAAAGGTTTCAAGCCTCTTCACTACGTACTGTTCGATCAGTTGACCATAAACGATCTTGAACTTCTCTTTTTCTGTGGCGTGATGATCTACTTTGGCCCCCGTAACGGCCATCATAATTATTGTGTTCAAGGTTTTTCCGTCCGTCAGGCCCAAGATTGGAACCATCGGCAGCGATTTATCGTACTTGGCAATTTTCAGATCGTTATCAACCCAATAGCTCACCAGTGCATCAATGGCCTTTCGAGCCCGGTCTCTCTGTGCACCTTCAGCGGCTAGCGTATAGTATTGGCCTAAACCGTGGATCGAATCACTGTAGTTGTGGTGGCTCGGATCGACCACCCAGCGGAACGGTTGACCGTCGATCATCCCCTGTCGCCAATACGGCGTTTTGTCGAATCCTTGCCTTTCAGCATAACTCCCGCCACGCCCCAAGAAGTAACCACGTGCCTGTAATCCTCGTCCCCGGACACTAGCTGACACCGATAGACGGCTTCAAATACCTGATCGACTCGAACTTTGGCCGCTTCTATTCTGTCTGACTCTGCATTCGATTTCTTCAGGTAAGCGATTTCTTCAGGTAAGCGTATTGATATGAGAGTCCGGCTAAATAGTTAGCAGTCCAACAGACGGCGCGTTGAACATCTGCAAACGGATTTCTCGCCGTAACATCAATAGTGTCGCTATCAGTTGGGATTTGAACCATCGAGGGATAAGCCCAAGAATATTGTGACGTCTTTGAATTCCCTGCTTGATCACTTCAGCTTTTTCGGATAACGGTCTTTTCCAACTTTCATCTGCGTGAGTGAAGTTTAAGATCAGTACTGGCAGAGCCCAAACAATCGAGTATTTTATAAACGGCATCAGGGATAAATTCCGACGGCGTCGATCTGCTGGATGGCTTGCTTGAGCCAAGCCAGATGAGAGGGGGGCATAATCCCGTAGTTATAAAAAGAGAAGTGTTTTACACCAATCTCAATAGCTGCGCCAACTGTTTGCTCCAGTGTTTCAGCGTTGGGTGTACTGGCACCGTAAACTGAATATCCGACTACCAATTGATCCACAGATGTTAGCTCTTTCATCCGTGATTCCACTACACGAGTTACCTGAGCAGGATTAGCAGTATAAGCAAGGATCTCAACTTTATCGCTAATTTCGGCGATCTTGGGTGCATTTAGACCTGTACCCATCAGAATGAAGTTCAATTCACAACTCACGGTTTCGCTGATTTCCAGTAGGAGGCTCTGAACGACCTGTTCCTGCATCTGAATATAATCTGTCAGATTTGTAATTTGAGACAGATAGTCATCCCAACTAAGGTCCGTTCTACCCTGAGACAAAACCAGATCTAATGCTTTTCGTACATTAGCCATAAGGGATGGGACATCGATATTGGCCTGTTGGCTCCTCTGCCGGCAAGCAGTACAGAAGCAAAGGTCAAATAGAGGCTTAGCACCACCGAAATCGACACCCAATTTGCTGTGGTAGTGGGCATGTCCGAAGCCCATATAACTTAGCGACTCAATCTCAATAATCTCCATCCCTTGATTTTGAAGGGCTTCGGAGAGTGCGATGGCGTAGGCACGAACGTCCGGGTTCGCCGGACACAGGGCATAAGTATAATGGTCACCATACACGTTCTGCTGAACACAGTCTGGATATTGAGTTCCCAAATAGCTGTTATGCAGGTAAACCGTCCAGGATTTTGGCTTGATACCGCTTGATCGACAACTACTCACAAACCGAGGCAAGATAGAGACATCTTGAACCAATGAATGAATGTTAGGTTCAAGTCTTGTTTGCCGGTAAAAATCCGACCTTGGCTGAAAATACAAACTGGCCTTTGGAGATCGAAAGACCTTTTCTCCGATAGCAAGCGGACGCAGATGTTCGACACTATGATAAGCTGTAGCCAGAGAAAGGGTGTTGATGCCGATCTCTTCTGCTAAGTGTGAAACGACATCGTCGATATTTACTTCCATTAAATCCCAAGGATAGATCCACATCGCTTTTTGTCTCATTTTCCTACTCCTTTCAGGTCTCAATCTATAGATTAACCGGTTAACTATCCCGGTACATATGCGGGAGTTTGTAATAATTCCACGGCGGGAATTCTAGCTTTAAAAATGGGGCAAATACCTCTAAGCATCCCGCTACAGTGACAACCCTATAGCCACATAGGCTGCTCTCCCCCATTTCTGCCGATCCGGTTCTCTACCATGCTGTCTCCAGCCGCTCTAGCTCTAGCTAGAGCGGACGACTGGCCTTACCTATTAACTGAACCAAATCAACTGGTTTCATTCTGTTTCACCTTATCGACCTGCTTGGGTTGAGGCTACGTTACCTTCTTTCTTCTTTTTATTGGTTTGGCCGGTCAGAAAAAGAAGCCAAACCAAGTTGATTGTCAATGTAAAAGCCCGGTAGATCCTTCTGTTCATGGGTTATTCTTTCCCACTCTTTTTAGTTCTTAGAGGAGTGCGTTACGAGCAAAAAGGAACGAGGCTTCTAGCGATTAGGCTTTAGACAAAACTGCAAAGAACTAAATCCCTCCATTTTCCAGGAAAACGGCAGGAGAGGGGGGAGTCGAACCCACCTATCCACTTGCGTAGACAAGCTGGTTTTGAAGACCAGAAGAAACCCTTTAGCCTCTTGGTCTTAACCGATTCTTAGTGCAATATAAACATCATCTTATCAAACACCCTCTGTGATGTCAACTGTGAGTATTTTTCTGCTGATATTGGCTTCAGCTTAACCCATTCTTTCTTCTTCTGCTCCTAATTCCCCAATAAACCAAGCTAAATAAGACTAAACTTATCCAGTAGTGGTCAATGATAATCTTCAACCAGTTAGTTTCTATCATCTCTCCACTACTATTCAACTCTACCTCTAGATCTCTTTTGTTTTTGTTGATTCTGCCTACTAACTCCATTGTATTGAAAAACAGATTCAAGAATACACATCCCCAAAAAATCTTGTAGGCATGAAGAGTCACCCGACGAACAAATCTGCTATTTTCAAGGATCAGAATTAGCTTTAGTAACTGAATCATTGCCTGGTTATTTTGGTGTCGTTATAGCCTGGAAGTTTGTTGTACTATAAAGTAATGTTATTATACAATAAACTGCTGGAATCTCTCTTTTTGTCAAATTCACTTGGAGGTGATTTTATTGTCAAGGATAGCAGAAATGAGAACTGATGATTAGAATTTGCTTTGACTGCAATTTTTGGGCTTGTTGATCAGAAGTGAACCACAGGGGTAAAGATTGCTATAAGTATTTATAGTAATCTTTACCTCTTCTTCATGTGGTCTAGCTTGGATCAATAAGCTCAAAATATCTTGATTCTATTACTGCCAGGTTATGTTTATCTCTGCATCTGCATTAATTAACATCCATTTGGCAGAGCAGAGGATCAAAAGAACATCTTGTTCCTGTGGTCTGCCCTCATTTAACAAGCTAAATCTTTTGTTACTGCGTATTCAATTGCAAGTCTGATTCAAGTTGCTTGAATAATTGGGTCTGAGAAACTTGGACGATTACAAAATCAAGAAATTGTAGAGCCTCGGTATGAAGATCTAATTCAACGCCATATTTCCAAGACTGAGCCTGGTGGATTAAGTCGTTCCACTGGCTGTCAAAATTGCCTTTGACCCAAGATGAGGCTGTCGGTTTATCACCTACCTGCTTACACATGACTGTATACAATATACGACAGAGATTGAGAATGAAATAAGCGGTATAATGGCTGTTTGAAAAATAGTCTGGATCACTTTTTTTGCTTACCCAGTCTGTGAATAAATCTCTGATACATGCTTTTTGTACTTCTAATATATCCACTGGTTTCATGAGTGTTTTGAAGTCTGGGCCAAACAATGAAATGGCGTGGTGATATAGCAAATAGTTATTGATGATCCACTCGTTTCCGTAAGTTGCTTCCAGATAGAGTTTATTCTCACCTCCCCAATACCAAGGTCTGGGTTTAGAAGGTGGTTTGATGCTTGAAAGCATGTCGATGGGGGTATAGGTACATTCAAGGCGTTTAGACCAGACCTCAAATTTCTGTTCCAGTTGTTTATGGAATTGGGCAATGACTTTCAATTCTTCAGCTGAGATAGGTCGATTGAGCATAACGGTAATGTCAATATCACTACTGTTGTAATTAAAGGCATTATAGGATAGAGATCCGGTAAGGTAGATGCCTTTTAAGTTAATTCTAAAAATAGAAGTAACGCAACTGGTAAAAAATGTAAGAAGCTGGTTAATTTCTAGATAGGATGTAGCGAGTTTCATGGCATGGTTATTTGGTGTCATTATAGTCTGAAGTTTGTTGGTCTATGAAGAACAGTAAAATAGAGTAAATTTGTAGAATTTCTTGTTTCACCCAATCCACCCAGAACTGGTTTTATTGCCAGGGATGCGAGAAATGATGGTTAGAGTTGTAATCATTTGGGCTTGTTGATCATAAGCGAACCTATCCCCAGCATTGGTTAGAATCCAATTCATCGCCTCTTGCTGTTTTTCGGTTAATTCCTCCATTAGTTCCTCTGTCGCTATAACCTGGTAGAATTCCTGGAAGAAACAATCTTCCCAACTTCTGTACACTCGACCAGGATAGGGTTTAATGATAACAGGATGAGTTCGATAGTTGGTTTTAAATTGACTATCCTCTCGAAGAAATCTGCCTTCCATTTGAATCATATCTCCTTCTTGACCATGTGTTAGCTCCTAGTTGCCCAACTCGTTTGGGGGACCGAAGTAAAAAATGCCAACTTTTTTAACAGTATAGTAAATTTTTAGGCTGGATTTGAATGCTTATTTGATGAGTTAAAAGGTGTTTGAAATTCGTATATGAAGTGGCTGGATTGAGTTGGATGGATGAGATTATTGCCTAATTCCGTTAGTTTGCATTTGCTTTCTAACGTATACTTGGCAATTAACTCCTAGGAGCTATCGTAAAACAGCAGTAATTTAAGTAGAATTCAAATCAATCAATCACTCCTGTACCTGACCTATCTTGAACCTAAACATACTCAATAATAAAACATATTAATCTATTTTTCCTGATAAAATGGGATTGTGGGTGATGAATCTGAGTGATTTGTTACCCAGTTATTGTTTTTTGTTTGGTATGGAATTTTTTACTTTCACTTTTTTGGAGTTATTTGCTAGGATGTAATACGGTTTTTACCCATACAAAAAATCACTTTAGGTGTTTAGATGTCCTAATTCTCACAGTCTAGTCTTGGAATCCCTAAAAAATGCAAACCTATGCAGATTTATCACAAGCATTAAAAGAACAGGACAAAGTTCAGGTTCTGGATTTAAGTGATCAAGGATTGACTGAAATTCCTGTTGAGGTTTTTCAACCGACCAATCTGACGAGACTCAATTTATATGAAAACCAGATTTCGGAGATTCCTACTGAACTGTGTCAACTGACCAGTCTGACTCAACTCGGCTTGGGAGGCAACCAGATCGAGGAGATTCCCCCTGAGATTGGGCAACTGGCTAATCTGACTCAACTCGGCTTGGGAGACAACCAGATTTCGGAGATTCCTACTGAACTGTGTCAACTGACTAGTCTGACTCAACTCGGCTTGGGAGGCAACCAGATCGAGGAGATTCCCCCTGAGATTGGTCAACTGACCAATCTGACGAGACTCGGTTTGAGAAACAACCAGATTTCGGAGATTCCTCCTGAAGTTGGTCAACTGGCTAGTCTGACTACACTCGGCTTGGGAAGTAACCAGATTTCGGAGATTCCTACTGAACTGTGTCAACTAACCAATCTGACTATACTCGGTTTGAGAAGAAATCAGATTTCGGAGATTCCTACTGACCTGTGTCAACTAACCAATCTAGAATTTATACATTTAGAGTCTAACTTCATAGGATCCGTACCTACTGAGATCGGAAATCTAATCAATCTGACCTCCTTAAATCTGAGTCAGAATAAATTAAGAAATCTCCCAGCTGAGATCAACCAACTGTCCAAACTTCAATCTCTCAACT
>JASMLX010000250.1 GCA_030748495.1 Candidatus Poribacteria bacterium
TTTGGCAGGGCTTTCCATTGGCAGCCTGTAGGCAATACATAAACGATTCCGGCGAATATTTTGCGGGCTGGCATCGGTTTTCTCCCTCCACCGGGTTTGGGCAGGTATTGCTTGTTTGGATCTCGCTTAGGTGACGGGATTAATGGCTCAACTTTTTGCCAGAATGAATCTGATACTTCCCATGACTTCACTTTTGCCATATCGCCTCCATGCTATATGGTTGAACATGGCACCTATTGAAAGGCAAATGAGGCAAAGTGTCAAGTTATTTACGGATAAGTTCTAAATACCTAATTAACCCCTGCAGTGGTCTTTAGCATCTCATCATTCAACTGAGCAAGATTCGATAACTAGTGCTGACACCAGTTACCATACCCACAATGGCCCAGATACCGGCGCTGGTCATCTCACCCAATACCAGGCCCAGTAATATCGGTCGGGCTCGTCGATAGGTGTTTAACCCGCCGTATCTCACCAGCAGATGTTTGATCATCCAACCCAAAAAGATTGAAGACCATAGCTTGTGTGAAGCCCAGGAACTAAGCATGGTGTAACCGATGGGATGCAGCGGCCACCAGAGGAAAATCTGCCTCAACCATATCAACAGCATCATCGACAGGCTGCCGACCATCATAAAACCGGTGTTGGTCCAATCGGTTCCGCTTTCGCCGCCAACCAGCACTGAAGTCAGCCAGCGCATGTCACCTACCCCACCAGTATACGGTGCCCGATAGGTATAGCTAATCTTTAGCACTGAATAGTAGGAGACCAAAGTCCCGATGCCCATCGCCGCTGCCATGCCGATTAACAGGTTGCGGCGGCTGACTCTAACCTCATCTGCTGCTTTCAGACCGTTGGCTATGTAGGGCATCATGATTTCCCTCAAGTCACGCGTCAGAGAGGGCGGATGCATAAACAGCGAGGTCATACTGGCAGGGTTAATCCTGGCTGAGCCCAATGTGGTCAAAAGAATATAGTGCGAGGAGTAGGAGGGGTTGACAAAGGGGATCCCACCGTTAATCACCTGCCAGGTCAAGGACATGTACATCCCTAGAAGCACCACCACAAATAGAAAAGCAAGGCCGAGGGACATACCCATCAGCTGGTTGCCCCACACCAACAGCAGTAGGCCGCCAATCAGTCCGGTGGTGGCCAGCGGTGGGGACATCAAACCACCATCCGGTTCGGGTTCATTCGAGTCTCGGTTAGAGGTCAAGATATTGGAAAATATATTCTTGAGGTAAGGCCGGGCCTGAACGAGGGTATAGATGACGAAGGTCAGGCTGGCACCAATTTCCTGTGAGGCGCTGAACGAATAAGCGTTATGCTGCACACCGGGCCCTTGGCTGATTTGGAAGCCTAGCATTGAACCAATCAAGGATTGGAATTTAAAGAACAGAAAGAAAAACCACAGGCTGAAGGAAATCTCCAGCGGTAATAAATAACTAAATCCCACCATGGACAAATACAGATTAAGTTGCAAAGGCCTGAGGGCACTCCAGGGTCTCTCAATTAAATAGGGATCCGGTCTGAAACGGAGGGGAAAGTCTGGGATCAAGGGGAAAAATTGATGTAGGCCGTTCAAGGTATGGAGCAGCAGGGGAAGGGAAAATCCAATCCACAAGGTTTGATGACTAAAGAGTGAATTTTTGCTGCCCAGAGGTTGAGAGGCCATCTCTACCGGCAACACGATGAGAGGAAAGCTACACCGCTCAATCTCAGCCCATTGCCGATGTAACAACACCGACAGGCAAGTTACCACCAGATAGAGGACAAACACATAAAGTGTCCAGGCGGAGAGTGGTACCCACCAGGCCGCCCAAGGAATGGATTCAGCGGAGGAAATACCTTCATAAAACGATTTAATAGCACTGTTATCGTGAACCACCCGCCAGTGGGGAATGTGTTGATGGAACAGTGCGGCCCAATCATTCTCAGCGGTGGCGAAATACTGGTAAGCAACCATCGGACCTAGCGCGTACCTCATCATACCGGTGGATGGAATACCAGAGGCCGCGGCCATGATGCACCAGATGGTCACCAGTTCCGCGGCCGAAAATGCTAGTTTGGGCGAGACAGCAGTCAGCAGGCGGTTGCCCATCAGCACCAGAACGGTCAAGACGAAAAAAGGCCCCACCGGAAAATGGCCACCGGCCAGAAAGACGCTACGAATTACATAGTCGTTGTAGGGGGCGATTAAACACTCCCCGGCGGCACAGATCAGTCCAATGCTGATCGCTCGCCAGGAAGTGCCAGTCACTGGGCCACGCTTGAAGTCTGAATGGATGCTTGGGGGTTGATTCATCCGTTCGCTATCAGCGCCTAAGGTGCGTTCATAATTCTCAACCAATGCATAGTGGAGTTGTTCTGCTTGCTGGTATTCTTTGCGCTAAGGCACGGCACTGGTGTACAGTTTGGCATTTTGCGGAGAAAGAAGAATGGGTTACTGCCGTCATAATACAGCTCTGGCTAAAGATGACAAGGCAACCCGAGTGATGCTAGTACTGAGCTTTGAGGCTGCCCCAGCTTGTGGCTAATTTGCCTGCGGCGGAAACTGACAGTGAGATTTTGAGCCCTTTATTCATAATATTCTTAATGTCAGCCGCAGTTAGGGTGACATCGAAAAATGCAACATCATCGAGGAGACCGGTAAAATATTGTCCCCAATTTTCAATAAAATGCGCGCCAATACCAATCTCGCGGTTTACCGCTCCTATGCTTGTGCCTCCGGCGAAATCCTTGGCAATTATATCCTGCTTCTCTGTCGGGTCCTTCATTTTGGCCCAAGCGATAATGCTGATCTCATCAGTCAGATTGAAGCTCTCGTCATGACCACAGTTAATGTAGTTCGTCCCGTCGAATTCCAGCGATTTGCCCAACTTTCCATCCACCCATTTTGGTTTTTTTATTAGTTCTCCATCATTGCCATTGGCCGAGGAATCTTTAGCTACCTGCCCTACACCTTCGTCCAAGAGCCAAATTCCAACTGCATTATCCAAGTTTACTTCGGCCTCAGAAGCTATTGTTAATGCTAAACTCATTACAATGATGCTACAGCAAACTAATCTCATCTTCGGACCTCCATCCTTTTATAACCTCAACGTTTAGAATCTAATTTTCATTTTCAGATGCCACTTCAAATGTGGAAGTAGATATTATGACACCATTTAATGAGTGTCAAGTGAATCATGTGATAGAGCAGATCGTTCATATCGCGCTGACGGATGGCCTTGAACAATCCCGCTACGAAACCACGTCCACCGATCACGGCAATCTGGAAGGTGCCGCCAAAAGATGCTACTGCAGGGGTCTCCTTGCGGTGCAGCGCATGCAATCGGTACAGTGTCAGCTCGGTACCGGCTTGGTATTGTTGCCAGTCGATTTGGGAGCAGACCTCTACTGGAACCGGCGATCCGGTTGTCAGAACGATTCGACAGGACGTCTGAAAGGGGACCGGCAGGTAGCAGCACGCCGAAAAAGGCGTTCAGATTCATGTCCACCTGCGGCTTGTCGTTATCATCGCTGAAAATTTCTATACGAGTGTGGTCGCCAAACGGTTTGTAGATCGCGGTCATGTGCCGAATGCAACCCGGTCCGTCGGCGTTGAAGAGTTCATAGCTTCCCGGCTTTTTGAAGGAGGCACGATCGGCAGCTGAATCAGCGAAAAGTTTGGATCTGATATTACTTTTTCCATAACCCCCCTAGCTTGGCCGAATTTCACAGACGCCTACACCATACGACCTGCTCGAAAGAATGCATCCACTTCACTGAGCCTGAAGTAAAGCCCTCTCCTACGGAGAGCCAAGAGTAATTAATTCAAGCCTGATACACATCGAAACCCGCCGCTGTCGTACCCATAATGTAGCTCTTCGGGGGTTTACCATGGAAGATATCGATGATTACTGCCGAATGTTGACCTAAGCCCTAATAAAAATGAATTAGTCCAAGAATGTTATCACAACGGTCCTCAGTTTCAAATCCTGTCAAATCCAACCGTGATGAATATTAACAGGTGTACCGGAAGTTTGGGTAAACCAACCTGGCCCGCTCTCCAAGAAGACTTCTTTACCTGTGATAGACGACTGTTCGGCCGCAAACAAGATTTCCATCATATGTCTGCCCCACAGTCCATGCGTGGGTGGTTCCAG
>JASMLX010000251.1 GCA_030748495.1 Candidatus Poribacteria bacterium
ATATGACACATAAGACATGACCTATGTAAAAACCAACGACTTAAGTTCTCCCTATACTATAGAAAAACTAGCCGAGATATCAAAATACGTTCGAAATTACTACAGCTTAACGCAAACAGATCTTGCCGAGGAACTTGGTATAACCAGGCAAACTGTTAGCCGCTTAGAAAGTAGGTCTCGAACACCAAATAATGATGTTCTCCAAGCTATACTAAGTCGATTTCTGCGGATCTGGAATGAGCAACTCAATGAAGGGTTCGATGTCCGCCAACATCTCGATAAAGGTCTGATGTTGGGCAAAGCCAGAACTGCTAACAAGATCGACTTAGACCCGAAGACTCAAGCCCAATTAACTGAAAAGTTTAAACAAGACATCAAAACCACGGAGGGTGAGAATTTTTGGATCACCGCCGGCCTAATCGGGTTAGGCTATTTGATGCTGCAATCCTTAACTGAGGACAATTAAAAAAGGCAACTTGCACGCGCGGCTGGAAACTTCACGCGCAAGCGGCCAGTGTAACAACCACGCAAAGAGTGCGTGGTTGAAGTTGGCCAGCAGGAATTTCACTGCTGGGAATTTTTATTGTATCAGGTGGAAATGCTGCATTGCCAGATATTTGCTACCGTCGAATTCCATAGACCTAAATGGTTCTACTGTCTCTGGAGTCGAGGCTGATATCTACACCAAATTTGGAAGTAGAAACTAATAAAAAATGGAGATGGTATTAGAATCGGCGAATGGTTTCTAGCAACTAAAGAATGTCGCTACCGTTATTAATCGGTGGCATCATCGCACATTCTGCAGAAAGCAGGCTCGCACGCTAGTTTCACGGCTCTCGTGCAAGCCAGGCATATAATCCACAGCTGGATTGTGCAACAGCCAGTCGAGGGCGTTTTGTGCCTACTTTTGGCTGATTTATTAATTTTAATCTGACTTTCCTAGGAGGTCAAGATGTTTATGCAAAGGAGGCATGAAAATGCCCATTATCAAAAAAAGAGGGTTCGAACTGCATCCCGCTGGGATTTATGAAGGCCGATTAGTCAGCGTTGAAGAGGCTGAAAATATTAATCCGGACTGGAATCCACAATTTCAATGCATGTTTGAAACTACGGGGACCAGCGAACACGGAGGAAATTTGACAATTCCATTCTACACGAGCCAGATCTTGAGTGACCGTAGTAAATTTGGTGCGTTAGTGAAAGCCCTAGGTATTGACTTAAATCAGGTCCAAAACGGCGGTGATTTTGATACCGACGAGTTGCTAGACCGGTCCTGTAATTTAGTCATAGAACACCGTGAGCGTGATGACGGTACTACACAGGCAAAAGTTTCCTCGGTCAGCGCCAAAATCCCGTTTTAACCTAATTCAAAAGCAAAGCAATGCCCTCACTCCAAGTGGGGGTACGCTTTTTTAAAACCTATAATGATTAAAAAATCTGTTCAACCTCGTCAGTGGCCAAAAAGCTACGGATTTTGGCCACCGTCAATGGACAAACGGTCACCCATATATTTTTATGAATGCTAATTTTACACAGACAAACGGGCAAATTCGAATCCGTCCCTCAATTTACACCCCTCATCCGGCTGACATCACCAACATGACAGTCGCCGGGATTAGACCAAGCGATTTCCCTGAAATCTCACCGACTCTCGAGCTTCTGGATCTATCTAAAAGCGTTAGCCGAAAGATCTCTCAGCTCGAAAAAAAAATCGATGATTATCAGAGAAAGTCATCCGCTGTTTTGCAGACAAAAAATCTGCTCATCGGCGCCAACAACTCGATTTTTGCTTGCCTGAACGGCGATGATATATCTATCTGGGCAATGATCGATGAGATTCAACATCTTTTACACGGAGGTAATTAATAATGCCACGCAAACCAAAAATTAGACAGATTATGCCGGCCGGAAACCATGCGGCCAGACTGGCTGGCATCACTGATGTGCCCAACGACGAGAAGGATTGGGGTGATCGCTGGCGTTTCGACTTCGAGTCAGATAAAACCGATCCTGATACCGGGCAAAAATACGCCGTATCCCAATTCACTGGCCAAATATTAAGTCCGAAGTCGAATTTATCTCGACTCTTGGGCTGGATGACAGGCCAGACCTTGTCCGAATTGGAGGATGACGCTCCTGACATCGACAAGTTCGTCGGTCGCAGGTTCGACCTGACGATTTCTCATGAGGTGAATTCGAAGGGTGAAAAACGAGCCAAGATCGTTTTTCTGACGCCATTGGATACGGAAGTGGAAGAGATTCCGTTTTAAAAACACATGCGAATCGATGGCCAGCAAGATATCGCTGATTTGGTTTACGGGTTTGATCGTAAATATCAATCAGTTGTTGCGATCCAGGTGGATCATAGGTCCGGTGACGCTTACCTCTGGACCCGTGATCCCTCGGCCGACACCGTCAGCATGAAACACCTCCGCTTCCATTTCTGGGCGGTGGTGGCAGATAAAGATCTGGCTGATGGATTGGAGGGTGGCAGCCAACTGGCAGGTGATCTGCCATTGGCTCATCTGGTTGGCCATCGATCTTTTGCCTATTTGAAAAGAAGGTTAATTCAGCAATACAACGAAAAGAATCATGCTCAGGTAGAAAACATCTGGGGGCTAGTTGGACGCGATGCGGCCTATTTCATCAGCAACCCTTTGGAACAATTTTTAGTTAAGTCCGGTATCACTTATTTCAAGGGGTTGGAATGGAACGGAATCCACCGATTGTGCTTCGATCTTGAAACTTCGGGGCTTGATCCTGATTGCGATCAGATCCTGATGATCGCCATTGGGGACAATAGGGGATACGAAGTTGTTCTTGAGGGGGATTCTGAAGCGGAATTGGTTGAAGAATTTGTCGGTATCATTCAGGACAAGGATCCGGATGTTATCGAAGGCTACAACCTGTTTGAATTTGATCTAGATTTCCTGCACCAGCGGGCCAGGCAACATGGAATTAGACTCAATATTGGCCGGGAAATCAACGGAACTAGGGGGGAACTGGAAAAGTTACCCTATCAGAAATCAATCAAGATCGGGGCTGAAACACGATCTATACCCAATTTCACTCTTGTTGGTCGGGAACTTATCGATGTCCTTCATGCTGTCCAGAGGTGGAATGCCATTAGCCGCAAGCTGGAGAATCATCGGTTGAAGGACAGCGCTATCCATTTTGGCCTGGCAGAACCAAACCGCGAATACATCGATCAGCAACAACAACCGCTGGCAGAGGTTTATAAAGTTGATCCCCAGCGAGTGAGATCCTATGCCCTAGCCGACGTCAGGGAAACAATGGGCCTATCTAATATTCTCAGCCAGTCCAATTTTGAACTGGCCAAAATGGTGCCCATGGCCTATCAAGATCTATCGGTGTCGGGATCGACCCGCCCCATTGATTACCTCATGGTTCGAGGGTACCTGCACCATAATCATTCACTACCTCTGCCCCGAGAAAAGAAGGAGACATTTCAGGGCGGCCATACTGACATTTTGATCAAGGGCGTGGTTGAGAATGTGTTGAAAGTTGATGTTGAGAGTCTGTATCCAACTATCATGATCAATAGATCCATTCAACCTGACAACGATGAGTTGAATCTGTTCATTCCCATTTTAAAGTATTTGACTGAAACACGACTCGTCCTGAAACAGCAAAGGACCGATCTGGATCAATCCAGCCCAGAGTACCAGCTGCTGGATTCTCGGCAAAATGCACTCAAGATACTCATCAACAGTTTCTACGGATATTTGGGTACTGGATTTAGGTTGAATTTAAAAGGGGAGAAGACAGGATTTGGCACCCAGTTCAATGATCCGCTGAAATCGGCTGAAGTGACCGAAATTGGGCGTGATTTGATAGTAGAAATCCAGCGGCAGATTGAGAACCTAAGCGGGACCCCGATTGAGGTCGACACCGATGGCATTTACCTCCGCCTGCCACCAGAGACGGATCCGTTGGAGTTTACCCGGCGGATAGACCGGATGAATCAGGGTCAGCGACCCAGCATGGTTGGACTCAAACCAAAATGGATAGCGCTGTCCTTCAACCGATGATTCTCGTCAGCGACCCAGCATGGTTGGACTCAAACGCCTTTTGCCAAGTTGCTGTTTGAAGGGGCGATTCCGTCAGCGATCCAGCATGGTTG
>JASMLX010000252.1 GCA_030748495.1 Candidatus Poribacteria bacterium
AGATTGGCTTTGTATTTGGCGGAATATGTTTGGAGATACAATCATAGAAATGATCGTATTCAATGACAGAAAAAACGCATTCTTAAACCACTTGAAAGGTGTCATGTTTAGTGGCTCTTTTACGATTTCACCCGATTTATCTACGGTGGCAAACCAGTATTGATGGTCACCTTTCAGGTTTATTACAAAAGTGAAGGCTTTCGGAAGAGATCCCTCTTCGGCCCAGACGCTTCAGGTTTGATTTGAGATGGCCTCAATCTCTGCGCTGCTTTTCAATATTAACTTTGAAAACCTGTGCCCATTGCCAGGTACTAATATTAAAATATCGTCGTCCTGATCGTCGGTGGCTACGATGTTACGACTGTTCCACCAAGTTTTTTCCGATCAGTATTTGGCCGCATCTGACTCTTCGGTAATGTTCAGTGCCAAATGCCATTGATTGTAAAAACCAAACGGCTCAACTGTCGGGACCTCGGTTAGATCGAAAATTGGTTATCAGATAAGTGTTCCGAGCATGGCAGACAGCTCTTTTGTCGGCTGCCCTAGATCGCGGTCAAAGTACTTTGCCGTGTTAGCAACAGGAAGTGATGGCAGTCTGTGTTTCTGAAATAGCCCTGGCCATCCGCCTTCGAGCATTGTCCGTCTTTTGGGGGTAAGAAACTTCCAAAGATCGAAAATGTAGCGCTGGTTCGGATTTTTCAGGTTGGGCATGTTTGTAACCTTAACTGGTTGGTTATTTGGACTTTATTTAATAACTCACCAAGAAAAGTCGAGGCTCAATTTTGTTTATTATCAATAATTTCAAGCAGATATAAATTTCGTACTTTTTATGAGCCTATCATGTATTAGGTTCCGTGTAATTACCTGTTATTCTTAAAAGTCGCCAGGATTTTACAGTATCTGTTTGATCCCGGATGGTTTCCAGGTCAAAAGAGCGTTATCCTCCCGTTGAGCCTGAATTGGCTGATACAACCAGCGGCGCCACGAAAGGGCAATGGAGGTATAGCCTTTGAAAGGGAGTTGAGGCTACGCCCAAAGATGAAGCCTTCACCTTATGTTCCCTTCGCCGCACGATATCCAGAAGGCCACCATAATCTATATCTTCATCCTAACGCGATTCCAAAGATGTAGTGATATCTACACGAGTCCAAACAACCGGACTGAGTCCTAACAAATTTTTCAGGTGTTCTCCAGGTCAACGCCAGAAAACCGGCCGATGTATGCGTGTGTATGTCGGCCAGTTCATCCGCTTGATTGGGGGTATTCTTACCTCACAATGTATGTCAAGTTCAGTTTCACCTGACTGCGCTCGAATCATTCATCCAGTAAATCGAGCAAGGCATTGGTTGTTAAAGAGCCGATTGTTGGACCAACAGACATCGAACTTTCATATTCATAAGGCTCTCGGCCAAAATCTTGATCATCAAGGATATAACCCAATTCGTCATCAGCCAAGCCAAAAATAAACCTATATTTAGCATTCATCGCATTCTTAACTTGAAAACCGGGTTTAGGTAAAACTTCACCGGGATAAGTTGCAATTTGCGCCTCACCAAACTGGATTAAACGGACGACTGTTGGAATTACCACCATACTACTATCGGGTACTTTTTCACGCGGAATGGCCATCTCTTTGGGCAATAACCCCACCTCAATAGCCGACAGAAACTGTGGGTTTTGGAGTGGTACGTGTATTTTTTTCGATTTATGGTCTAGTCTAACGTTTTCTTGTAAGACAGCAGTTTCTATGCTATTCAGTATTTTTTCAACCAGAAAGTCACCTATCCGTTCCACCTGTTCGAAAGTGCCTTCGGTTCTGTCCGGTGAAACCATTCCGCCTAGGGCACCATTGACAAATAGGGTGACTCCTCCCAACTTCGCATCACATTGACGGTAAATGACAGATGGAAAATCAGCAGTTAGCAACCGACTATCGGACTTCATTACCTCCGGATGCATGGTAAAATTAACTAATATGCCAATGTTGGTACCATCAGGCCGGTCAACTTTAATAAGGCCTAAATCGCGGTCGATCAGGTCTGGTTCCCGATGGTTGATGGAGATTCGGTCTGCTTGACTGATCGATGTCATTGCCAGGGAAATTTTGGCGGGCTGTATCCGTTTCTTGGCATCCTCCACAGCGTCAGCCGACTGTTGACAAACCCACTCGATATATTCGGGATCAACACCACTGGTAGTTTCGTCCGGCCCCCATAGACCAATGGTATCCGGTCCAGAATGTTGGTGAGTCGCCGTGATGATTAGATGATCTGGGAAAACCCCTTTTTCTCGACATAATTCCTGAATTTCCATGTTTTGCAACCGCGTTACTCCCAGCAAATCAAGAGACAAAAAGCCAATTTGGATCTGTCCATCATCAATCAGTAAGCACCTGGCAAAAAGATCGTCGTGAACACCTTCACTTTTTCGATTGCTGGACCATCCTGCCAGGTAGACTGAGGACTGTGGTGTAATAATACGCTTAGCGGCACCGGCCTGTAGTCTCGGTGGATTGTCAGATATAATTGGTGCCAAAAACATTAGCAATGCTGTAGATAAAATCATTAGAAAGAGAACCTTTACTTTACTCATTAAAAAGAGAATATTTGAATCGGTACCTTTCCTACTATACAATGTAACCGTCTATGGTGACAATGAATTTGAGTTTCAGAGGTCACTTTATATCAGCAACTTTGCCACCGGTCCCTTTTTAAGGTACTCTTTTACAAGCCAGTAGCTTATTGTATACTCTCTTTCGTCTACCAAGAGAAAGGAGTCTACCATGAGTCACGCCCAGCGATAATTTGGCACTACCCGGAACCGACTCAACTGCCTCTATCCCACGCCCCCGAGGGCAATCCGGCTCGTCACCTGAATAGGCCGACCGCGCTGGTCAGTGGCATCGCCAGCCGTCTACCAACGAACTTATCCCCACATCGCGGCAAAAGTGCCGGCTGGTGCCTGGGCCCGAAGCCAAGTGAAACGATTTAGCTGCTGGCTCAACAATAAACGCATTGACCTAGAGACCTATTTCCTCCCTTCTGCCACCTGTCTACTGGAAAGTTTGGCCTATCGACCGTTCCTTCTGCTGATAGATGGTAGTGCCATCGGTCAGTCTTGTTCGACCTGATCCGGTCTTATCCAAGCATCGATGCGAACAGCGAAAAGCGTCCGCATAGCGTAGCGGTCCGGCTTTGGAAGGTATTCGGAACGATATCGGCGTGTAGCCGTTCTTCTCTCACTTGAAGATACGTTCTGCAGAAGAGGACCGGCTAGAGTCTGCCTTGAAAGTTGGGCTGTTAAGCGGTGTCCTTGGGTAGAGCCTGAGATTGCCCTTGGGACGGGTGTAGATCGCCCGTCCATCGTCGGAGAGATAGAGCAGACGTCCAACTAATCACAGGGAAAGTCTGGTCTCCTCTTGCTGGCTTTCTTAGGGGAATGCCATTTGGGTTTGCGCCGTGTCGGGTGCTCTTTACCGTCGACTGGCCGTTTCATCAGTCGGTCTACAAAGTCACAGAAGCAACCCACCGAGGGCACGTCAACCGGCTCAAAGCCACCGATGACGGCCTAGAAACCACTGCTGTGGTGTCGATAGTCCGACCCACAAGAGGGTCACAACAAAGGAAGCCTCAGAGTCAAGTCCAGCCGAGCCAACTTTTCAGGCCCAGCGCCATGGGTTAGAGGCATCGTAACCTAGGACAGAGACATGTCCACAAAAGGTACCTAGTCAGCATGGCTACATAACGGTGGGAACATTACATCCACCGAAGGCTCAAGCCTGGGGTTTGGCTATCAATCCTAGCGTAACCTGGAGGATGCTCCTAAGCAACACATTTAAGCCAAACCTGACCAAACAAGTGCTCATGACTTTATGTGAGTGTTCAATAATCAATGTAGCGGACAGTTTGACATAAGGCAATTAAGCGGACAGGGGCAAGGTCATGCCGCCACTACGCCGACTTTAGAGACCACCTCATAAGCCTCTTTCACTTTTTCATGCTCTCGGCTTTCACCTAACATGGAGATAAATAGGTCGAGGATCAATCCGTTGTGTTTACGGACCTTTAACCAACGAATTGAGCTCACTTGACCTCGGGGACTCTCACCTCGTGAGATCGCCGGC
>JASMLX010000253.1 GCA_030748495.1 Candidatus Poribacteria bacterium
GCCGCATAAGCTGAAAATTCAGCTTGGTATAAGATCTCTTCACCACTCTTCAATTTCCGTATACTACGAAATGGAACAGTCACCTTAGTTCCAACTGTTTCACGAATACGGGTATCACCTTCAAAGTCGCCCAATACCTTGGCCCTCAGATTGTAAACGGTAGTTGCCAACTCAATTTCGTACTCGGTTAGCGTCTGCACTGATAGTGGCCGTTCAATAAAAATCTCAGGAATTTCAAGCGTTGGAATTGGAATTAAGGTCTTAGCCGCGCCGACTTGGCCGTAGTATTTCTCCTTCAAGACATAATCGCCAGGCGCTAACGTTACGATGAAAGGGGCACTGGTTATAGTTCCACTCTTGGCTTCAACCACGGCCTGAAAATCGGTCTCTGAAATGGTCAGTTCAACCACTATAGTGATATCATTAAAGGTAATAGAGAAGGGGGTTCCTTTGCGAATGGTCAGTGGCGCATTAAACTTTCCCTCGCCGTCAGCAGTGATTTTTTTTGAAATCCGTTGGCTAAAGGCCGGAAAAACGGAGGATAAAAGGATCAGAAGTGTTAGGGCAATAAAGAAGCGGGTTTGTTGCATGGGAGAACTATAAGCTCCTTATTTGAGACGGGAATGATATAATTCCACATTATATTTATTCTATTCTACCCCTTATAAACAGGAAATGACAGCCAAAGTTTACCACTTTGAATCACATTAGTATCCAGATGCAAAAGAGACTTGAAAACTGGGATAAATCCTTTTTATGGCATCCTTTCACCCAGATGAAGGATTGGGAGGAGGAATCTATTTGTGTAATTGCGCGCGGTCAAGGCGTTTACCTGATAGACACTGACGGCAACCGTTATCTGGACGGTATCTCTTCTATGTGGACCAACGTTCACGGTCATAATCATCCTCAATTGAATGCTGCCTTGACCGCACAGATTGAAAAGATCTCACACTCGACCTTGCTTGGATTTTCCAATGTACCCGCTATCAAATTGGCCAAAAAGCTAGTCGAGGTAACGCCACCAGGACTAAATCGAACCTTCTTTTCCGACAATGGATCGACAGCGGTGGAAATTGCGCTCAAAATTGCCCATCAGTATTGGCGACATTGTGGTCAAGAAAATCGATCAAAGTTCGTTCATCTGGATCAGGCCTACCACGGGGATACTCTTGGGGCGGTTAGTGTTGGTGGGATTGATCTCTTTCATCAGACATTTGCACCACTGACTTTCTCCTCGATCTCAACGCCAACACCTGACGCCTGCAAAGGCCATTCGGTAGAGGAAGATGGGGACAGATGCTTAGACCTACTCGATCAAATATTGACTCGTTATCAAGGTCAAATTGCAGGGATAATTGTAGAACCGTTAGTGCAAGGGGCTGGTGGAATGATTATTCATCCAGCAGGCTTTCTAAAAGGGATTGAGCAACTTGCGCAAAAATACGATGTCCTATTGATCGTGGATGAAGTGATGACCGGCTTAGGGCGTACGGGCCAAATGTGGGCTTGCCAACGGGAACAGGTGGAACCCGATATACTCTGTTCGGCTAAAGGACTAACCGCCGGTTATTTGCCTTTAGCGGCTACTTTAACCACAGAGAAGATTTACACCGCTTTTTTAGGCGAGTATGCAGAACTAAAAACCTTTTTCCACGGTCATAGCTTTACCGGCAATCAACTTGGGGCTGCTGTCGCACTGGCTAATTTGGAGCTTTTTGACTCTCCTGATTTTTTCCCGCAACTCGAAAACAAAATTGCCCATTTTCAGCAGCGACTGCAAGATTTCCATACCCTTGACTATGTCGGCAATCTTCGTTCTATCGGTCTAATTGGTGCTTTTGAGTTAATGTCAGACAAGCGCAAGAAAATCGAGTTTCCATTTGAGCAAAAAGCAGGGATTCGCGTTTGCCAATCCGCCCTCAAAAAAGGTGTCATGCTCCGTCCACTGATCAATACAATTGTACTCATGCCCCCACTCTCGATCACTATATCTGAGATAGATTTACTGATAGATAGGGTTTTGTCAGCAGTAGATCAAACCGGTCGGGAACTGGTAGCGGAAACCCAATTGCTGCGACACAATTAATCGAGGGTGATAACAAGAGATTAAAATACAACCTTTAGTACGGTTTTGGTAGTAATCCGCCACGATTGCCGGTTTCGACAAATTGGGTGTAAGCATGAGGTCGTCGTTGCATCCAATTAATACTGCGATAACATCCTTTGCTGGCTGGTAGATGACCATCAATGATTTGAACAGTAGCAGAGATGAAAGCCTGGTCTCCATCATTCCAAGCCAAGACTGTACCCAGTCGATCGATGATACAGCTACCTTCGACCCGGTTAACAGCCACTACTACACAAAGTTGATTGTCCATGGCACGAGTTTGCATGATGCTACGGAATCGACCAGAATCAAATACACGAACACCTGGGTGCCAGGCTCGATGGTCGCCCATAATTGGTAGGAGTAGAAAATCTGCACCGTTCAATCCAATCATGCGCGACGATTCGGTTGCCGAACTGTCCATACAAATATTGCAGCCGATCCGTCCGAGTTCCGTCTGAAATACAGGAAAAGTATCGCCAGGTAAAATCCCGCTCTCAATTTCACCGCCAACTGCCAGGTGCACTTTTCGGTACCGGCCTTCGATTTGACCCGCCGGGTCGATTAAAATGGCACTATTGTGAACGGCATCATCATCACGTTCCAACAAACCGAGCAAGATTCGGGTCTGATATCGCTGGGCGATTTCGGCAAAGGCCTCAGTTTCAGGGCCTGGTGCTGGAACAGCCAGATCTATTGGACTCCCTTTTAACCCCCATTGCAAAGCGATCTCGGGTAGCACGATCAAAGAGGGATTCTCCTGGCAAGCGGCCTCACACAACGGTATATAGTAAGCAGCATTGTCTTGGATCGTTTGATAAGGGCCCTGACGGTCACTCCGCTTGCCAGTGACGACAGCAATTTTGACGTTAGGAGAAATTTCTGCCACCTCACTCTCGTCTGAAACCACTTCAACTTGTGGAAGACCCCAGTTAGCGGATCCCGTTGTTGACCAACGAAAAGTATAGCGGAGGGTGAGCGAGGTGCCATCGGTTGGAGGTGTCAGACAGCGCTGAAATTGCAAAGTCTGTGGAGCTACTACTTCCGGCAGTAGATAGTCCCAAGACACGACATCGGGGTGTCCAGTATTAATCTCGTCTGGTGGGAAGTCTCCCCAATAGGCTGTACAGCGAAGCCTATCCCGCAAATTATCGATTTGGTCAGTCTTAACCTCGACAGTAATCCGGTAACTTTGGGTAGTAGAAGCACCAGAGAAGGTCAGTTGCCACCCACCGATACAGGTTCGTGTACCGTTGGCTTGAGTGGTTAGTACTTGGCCTTCTTGTCGCATGACCGGTGCTGCTGTGGAATGTGGTGACCACGGTTGTATCTGAGTTAATTCGAGTTTTGTCATATTGATCTCCAATTTGAGTTAAGTAAGCCGTTTGTAGTTTCAGTTATCTTTTTACCAAAATGCTTTGTCTAGCAGTCTGTTGGATAATGAAATTATCGATTCATAGAGGAAAAGAGTTACTGACCTTCAAAATTACCTGTTCGCGCTCACGTTTGCCGATATTGTTTTTCTCAACGAATCCACAGGCCGTAACCAGCCGGGATCAGCGTCATCACCGGATTTTTTCGATCTGTTTTCCTGCCAGTGAGGCATCCAGTTTGGTGCCGGTTATGGTTTGACTGGCGGCTGTTACCGATGGATCCTCCACCAAAATGGCGATGATCTGGCCGCGGTCTTCTTTTTCCGCCTTGAAGTTACCTTTAGTGTTAATACTACTGATCTCGTCTTTGACAGTCCAGATTGCCTTCTCCGGGGCTTTGAACCGCAAAGCCTCTCCCCGGGCCAGATTAGCCGTTAAGGGCGTGATAATAATGGCTAGACGGTTATCAACTTCGATCTCTTGATTTCCACCGCTTGTAAAGGCCCGTGCTTCGCACAGGTCAGAAGTAACTAACCTGAATTCGGGATTAAATGTAAGAAATTAAAAAAAAAGATCCTAGGGCTTGTACGCCCTCACTCTTTTCTTCATAATTGTTGGACATCAACTTAAAAATGGAG
>JASMLX010000254.1 GCA_030748495.1 Candidatus Poribacteria bacterium
TATCTGAAGCGTCTCATTGTGGGTGGATTTGATGGTGTCTTTGAGTTTTCAAAAGATTTTAGAAACGAAGGAATGTCTCGTTTTCATAATCCTGAATTCACTCAAGTTGAGCTGTATGTAGCATAATCATATGTTACCTTAGCAGTGATACTAACCAAGTCTTCAGTAGCATAAGACAGTTTTCCAAAAGATACATTATTGAGCCAAGCGTTTTTAAGCGTCCACTCTTCAACAATCCTGGTATCGTCAACAGCGGCGATAACATCCCCCGGATCGATACCAGCTGGGAGGAGTACTCCACCACCATCAAGCTGTTTTATTCTTACTTCCCCCAAGGTGCTAGTAGCCTGCACTTTCGTGATACCAGTTAGAAGACTAGTTGAATCAACAGGGTTAACATAACCAGCGTTTAACAAAGCGTTATAGAACTTTGAACCAACATTAGGATCAACTGCGTCGACAAACTCTATGCTTACGTCATCCCAAGTTACTTTGCCTGGAAACTTGAAGGTGTGGTTAAGAATTTGATGCTCTCCGGCTTTGATAGTGTAGGCCGGCTTGTCACTGGTTTTTACCATAAAAGTCATGTTAGACAACTCAGTAAAATTAACTAAGAACCTAAAAGCTCTTTTAGGCTGGAATCCACCTGGACCTGAATCTGAAAAAAATGGCATGTATTTGGTCTCCTGTCTCTATAAATAGTCTAGCTTAAAAATTAATCATCAAAAGATGCGCCACTTCTGGTAACAATGAAGTCAAGAGCGATGAATTCAATAGCTCTCGCAGGCTTCAAGAAAATCTTTGCATACAAGATATTTCTGTCAATCAAATCAGGCGTTGTAGTGGTGTCATCCAGCACAACCTTGAAGTCAGTTAGCCCCAGGCCGGCCTTAACACCCTCAAGGAACGGTACAACCTGGCCAGTAAATCTATCCCACGTAGCTTGGACGTTCTGGTCAAACAAAATCTTAGCTGCGATTCTAGAAATTTCTTTCTTGAGATAAATAAGCAATCTTCTTACGTTGATTCTGTCCAGCGCTGACTGTGTGACCTGCAAGGTTTTCTGTCCAAAGATCACAATGCCTTCAGCCGGGAACGTAGCAATCGGGTTGATGTTCGCATCATAGAGTTTATCTCTGTTGGCTGACGTTACGCGCTCTTTTACTCCGATTACCGGAAGTCCTGCTGAACCTTCGCTCAAGCCACCTCTGGTAAAGCCAGCTGGAGCAAACCAGACTGCTGATTTACGCTGTGAACTAGAGAAGGTGCCTAGAGCAACAACTGATGGTGGCACGTAAAGCACCGCATCGTTGATGGTGTCTCTGATTCTAACAAACGGGTAGAAAGCGCATCCATAACTTGAATTGATGTTTAAGTCCTTAAGGTCGTCGACGACGCCCTTAACAGTGCCTGCATAGTTAGCATCTGTGGGCAGTGAGTCATGTTCATGAGGCGGCTGGTAGTTACCTGCCAAGTCAATGATAGCCAAAGAATCTGCTCTTGATTCGCACGCCTCGACGAGTGCAGTGTTTAATACTCCGTTTGTGATGCCAGGCATGCATGCAACATCGTATTCGACAAACTCAGGATCTGCAGTTACATCAACGGCTTTTTTCAGGCTGTAGAAAGCATAGTTAGTTCTGTCTGTTCCTGACGTACCACTGGGAGAGGTAAACGAATTGCGAAGTGGGTCTTTTTCAGTGATATCCCACCCGTCTTGGCCACCAAACATTGGGGAGGTAAACTGGTCGATATCTTGCTCAAGCGCTCCGGTAATAGAACCACTCTTCACTGTCCAGGAATCGCCGTCAGCTCTGGAGCCTGACACCCACACATTGTGGTCTGTGTCAGTAGTTGAGCGCTCAACGTCGTCTAGCGTGAATACCCACGACCACTGTGATTTGTTAGCAGTAGCAACATGCGGGTCGTGATCAGCCGGTTGGCCGCGTAATAGGTCCAAGTTAGTTTGATCATATCTCTTTTTACCAAGAATAGCTGACTGGTACCCGAAATAAGCCTTTGACGCCACGGCAAGGCCGCCCTCTGTAGAAGAAACTCTTAATCTAGTCTTCGGGAACTCAATCGAAGCCGTAAACACATTTGCAGCGAATACATGGTCGTCGGCAGTGTGATTATCAACTAGCGTAGAAGCCGGCAGAGCGCCACTGCCCAGGGCCCAATTCGATGTGGTCGACCCACTTGTTAGATTCCAAGTCACCGGAACTGATGGCCCGTATACGCCAAACGGCACGGCTCCTTCAGCTCCTCCGCCGTCTGAGAAAGGAGAGCATTCAACTCTAATATGCTTGGATTTGTTTTCGTATTCACCTAGTTCTGTCACCAACTTTGTTGCCGGGTCGTAGCCGTATGACCGGTCGCCGATGACTCTTCTAATGTAATTAGCAGATGACGGGTTCAAATTAAGATTTGAATACCGCTCCACTACTTGTGGTCGATGGTCATGGTCCGATGCGCGGCGGACGACCAAGCTAAAGGTCCCCCACTTGTTAAAATTATCACTGGGGACTTTGATGTTTTCAATAGAAATTTTTATATCTCTGCTCGTTGCTTCTCCGCAACCAGGATCGGTGGCGCCTGATCCTCCAAGCGCGTGGATCTTAAAAAGTTTCTCTGTGTGGCTAGTAGGGTTAAAGCCGGCGTGCGTGTTGCCACGTATATCCTGAGAGATAAACCAGCCCGTAGAAGCCGCTTTAGCCACTTGTTGGTGATCTTCCCAATCAATCTTCGTGTCGCCGGCGGTACCTTGCAATTGCAAAATAACACCAAGTACATTGTTGTTGGCCGGGGCGGATCCGCTTACTCCAAGCTGGCTGTTCTCTCCTCCGCCTAGGACGACGTTGGATTCGAATGTCTCTCCAAGCCAATAATTCTTTTCTGCGTCTTCGAACCCAGATCCAGCAGCAGTGTATACTAATTCAGTGTTCGTTTGAGTGGGGTCTGTGTTAAATACTTTTCGAATAAAGAGTTTTGAGTCTCTATCAAAATTAAAAGTAGCCTCATGTTGCATTGCAGGTGTCCCCTCGCTGTCATAAACTTTTGCGAGGAACTGAGGGCTAGCATGGTTGCTTCGAATCATCACGCCGGCGCCTTCCTTTGCAGCGCCGTCTCGGGCGGTGCCTGAAAGAACAACGGAACCTTCCTGCACATACCACACAGCTGCTAGCGTACCCTGTACTGTGGGACCAATGCCGCCAGTGAAATCAACCTTTGTGAAACTATCTTCTCCAGTATCGCCACTGGCATATGTAAGAGCAATCGTTGTGTTCCCGCCAGTACCCTTTCCTATCTGTGTGATATTAACGGTTGCACCGTCTGCTTCAGCAGTAAATTTGCTATTTGCGTCAATAGCAGCTGCAAGATTTGTGGCGGTCACCGTGATGCCCGAGCCGCCGCCTGTTGCAGCCCATTCGCCGTTGGCGGCGTTAGCTGGGTTGGCTTGGGTAAAGACGTGATCCGTACCATCCGCTGCCACTAATGTAACTGCAGCCAGAGGATCGCCGCCTTGCATGTCCCCGTGGTCAACGATCGTTACTGAACCAGCAGCTGCCGAGCCGGCTGAATCCTCATAATTATCCGGGTTGGGGAATATAAATAAGCCATACGCGCCGCCATGTGTGGCGCCGGTGGCAGGAACATTGGTGGTTGTCCAGCCAGCTTTTGCGTCAGTCAAATTGGCATCCGCGTCCGCCAACTCCTGGCCAAGGACTCTATAAACAGTACAAGGAGAGTTGTTTCTTAACCAAGCTTGGGCTGCATATGCAGCATAAGTGGGAGCAGTCTGATCTCCAGTGCGCCAAATATCACCTGTGGCTGTGCCAGGTGCCGGGTTACCAAAGATGGAGACGAATTCACGAAATGAATTTACTTTAACCGGGCGGTGAGCGGGCCCCTTCTGGAAGCGTCCAATAACCAAAGGCCCCATTCGCTCTGGTAGCGACGGGATCCCCGATTCGTCGATTTCATCAATAAAAATACCGGGGGACACAAATTTAAATTTATCTACTGACATGTTGTTTGCTCCTCATTAACAAGTTTCTAAAAATATTATAAACTTTTTCTCTAATAAATAGTCACGC
>JASMLX010000255.1 GCA_030748495.1 Candidatus Poribacteria bacterium
TCGCATCCGCTGCGGGAAAACGCTTGAGCAATTGAGCCAATCGCGATTCGGAGAGCTGTTGGGCTTGTGCATTTGAGAACGGCGCGGTCGTCGCCAAGGCGAGGATCGCAAGGAGCAGGATGAGGCGTTGTTTGTTCATGGCTGTATGATTCCTTTGATTCAGGTTTGAGGGTGTTGAGAAGTTGGTTCCACGGTATTGAAAAATTGGGAGAATCGCAAGCCTGCAGTCGCCAGCACCACGGCTGCGATTGTTGTTAGTAGGAGATGTTTCATTTGCTGAGAGTTTATTCCGCTACGTCCGCGGCGTCAAAGCGCCTCGTAGAGTTCGTCTTTGAATGCGTAATGCCATTTATGCTCCAACTCCATTCTGTCCAGCATTACGGCAGCTAAATTGCGAAGGCGTTTGATTCTCGATTCATTCACAGGGGAGTAAGGCCTTTTGTTTAGTTTGCTAATCATTGCAAAGACCCTGGTTTTACGTTTGTGATGCCACCATGCACTTTGGTTTAGCAGTTTCTTCTTGAGTCTGATTTCACTTATGTCAGCGAAGATTGAGTTGTCTTTGCGAGGGTGGAAATCCAAAGGGAGTTCAAGTTGGTTGCGGTGTTTTTTGGTTCTCTTTGTTTGCATAAATTTTTGGGTATTTCGCGAGGATGCCTCGGATTTGGGCGCGGAAATCGTCCGAGATATCGGGTCGCTGTAAGGTTGAGTTTAGCCGGTCGAGGGTGGAGGGGGCAAGGTAATCGCGATAGAGGATGGGGTGCTTTCGGAGATGGAGGATTAGGGCGTCTGCGTGGGCCTCGTAGCGCATTTGGGGCTTAAGGAGGGCGTAGGGCTTCATGGAGGGGTTGTGGCGCTTGTGGAAGCCGTCTGCGAGCCATTTGAGGGCGTCGCAGATGCGAACCTTTAGGGAGCACAGGCTCTTGGCGTTGCCTTCCAAGGGTATCTCAATCGGCGGTGCGCCAGCGAGGAGGTCGTCGAAGAGGGGCCGCCACCGGGAAGCGTTGGCCTCAGAATAAGTCCATCTCGGTGCCATGATATTCCTGAAATGATTTTAACCAGCATTTTTTCAGCCTCCTCAGAAGTCTTTGCTCCTCATCGTAATGCCCGTTAAGCCCAGCATCTAGTTGCTGCTGGGTGTAATAACTGACTTCCAGGCACAAGGGTTTTTCACTCAATGCTTGCTCGTCTGCTTTGGGGTCTGCATACCAGGATCCAGGACTCCAAAGATAAACTTGACGCTCAAGTATTCCTAGTTCCTCAGCAATTTCATGGGGCAGTTTGCCTTGCTGAGCCAGTTCTAGAATCTCGTCTTCCTTCATATTATTTCCTGTCTAATTTATTAACTTCAACCAACCTCACATCGGTGTGACGCCGGTAAAATCCTTTGTGGTTATCGGAGCGAGTTGCACAAGATGCACGAGTTGCACAGTGAACAAGATTCATTTTTTCAGTCGGTAAATTGTTTGTATGTGTCCACCCTTGCCTATCGCTGGGGATATTTCCTCTTCTTCTATCAATCCTTCGTTGACCATCGAAGACAGCAATGCTCGGGCAACTTCAGCATTCTGCGCGATTCTTCTACGGCGTACTTTTGTCACAGTGGTTTTCCCTCCCTCTGATTGGATTAATTGGAGTATTTTCTTCACTTTTTCTTGACGTTGATTCTCCCGGTTAGACTCCAGCAACCTAAGTTGCTGGTCGTTAAACCACCTGATTAGTTTAATTGAACCTTGCGCCGTCTCAGGACTGAGATTGCTAAGGTCAGCACTTGTGCCATATTGAGCAACGTGCAACACCAAACCTACCCTCAGTGCGTTTTCTTCCCAACGAGCAGCGTAGCTATTGACGTCGGCTAATGCCCCTCCACTTCTCCGTTTCCTGACCACCTCATTGAAGAAGTTTGTGTATTGTGTCTGTGCTTCTTTGCTCAGTGGGATTTCAATGGTTTTGTTAGTTCCCAGATATTTCGCTGCTACTGATTTAACCAGTTTTCCATAGGAACTTTCGATTTCCCTAGAGATGCCCTCTTCGGGAACGACTGGACGTTCCTGGGGTTCGCAACCGGTATCACACACAAGAAAGCGTGGCATTAATCCACCATCGCTAAATCTGGAGATGGAATATAACTGTCGTACCTTGTCAGGCTGAGTCAACCAGACCACCGTTAGATGTGGAGATTCTAGGTTTATGGCTGAACCATTTACTCGATCTACTCGGCAAGTATCCCCGGAAAACGCCTTAAGGTAGAGATTTTCATCTGTGTTGTCTTTCTTCTGATATCTACCTGCCAATATCTCAATACAATCCGCAGCATCTGAACTTAGGCTGGCTAGGCACTCGTTCGGTTGTGCGGAGAGTAAATGTGCCATTTTTTCGCTGGTCAGATTATCAACATACAACCGTGGTTCTTGATTAATCCGGGATTTAGTCGAAGCAATGCTGGTCTTGATTCCTACAAGTGTATTCATTATTCGCTCTTTTTCCTTCGTAGTAGGAGCTTTCTGAAGTTCTTTGCGCGTTTCTGTTAGTTCCTCTTCAAATCTAATTTTAGACTTCAAAAGCTCGGGTAATTCTTCATCCCTCCATCGATTCAAACGGTCTTGATCAAAGGCTATGAAGGGTTTGAAGATTTCCTTAGCGCACAGAGTTTTGCCAGTGCCACTGTCTGCGCTAATGAGGATATAGAGATTCCCACTGGTAACTCGCTTAGCGTGGCCTTTGAGTTTGATGCCCTTGCCTATCGAGGCACTGATAATGCCTAGAATAAGGCATCCTGCCATGGATTCGGGAGTTTGAGTGATTCTGGCAACTTCCTTGACCATGTTTCCGAGAATTGGAGGCAAGACTGCGGTGGGGAAATCCTGAATTTCAAATCCTTGTGTACTGTGCAACTCGTGCAACTCGTGCATCTTGCTCATGGTGGGTAAGTAATGACTGGGTAACTGTATACTCATGCTATTCCTTCCAAATCTAGCCACAGTAGGCTTTGATAAACTGGCAGACCCAGTAGGGGGTCTTTTTGGGCGTCGAGGCGTACAACCCCTGGTAATCGACAAGGTTGACTAAGCCTAAACATGGCCGAGTCAAAACCTAAGGCAGGCAAAATGATTCGGAGTTCGGCCTCCTGCTCCGAGTTTGGAGGCTCAAACCACGCGTGCAGGGATTTCCCCCCGGTGTTGATGATGGCTCTCAATCTCATAAATTGCCTCATCCATTTGAACAGACTACAGCTCTCCTCGTGACTGAGATCATCACTCTCTACTACGAGATATCGTTGGGCTAATATCTGATCTTTAGATCTAGAATAGGAACCCGGTTTAAAGATACTTGGGCAGGTAAAGGGGACTATTATTTTTTCACAGTCCAACCATTCTGACACAGTCTTAAAATGCTTGGCGTGCTCAGGTTTGCCGGAGCTATATTCTTTACCTATCCAAATGATGTCGGTCTTTTCGTAAAGCCCGAGTAACAGCCTCCATTCTTGGTTCGGATTGTCACCAATGGAGGTTGGCGATTCCTCAAAAGCGTCCGCAGGATCCCAATTATATTTCTTTATTAGGTAAGGTTTATCCGTCTTTGCCGCAGTAATGAGATCGTATTCAAAACGGTTGGGTTCGGTTCGGGGTAAGCTTACGAGTTTCTCGCGTGTGGTGATTTCATTGGGATGAGTTATGGTTTCTTCATCCCGGATCTCTGATTTAAGAAGTTGGTTTATTTTAGCCACCTCTTCTCGGCAGCTTTGGTGAAAACAGAAAATATTGGGGACTCCGTCTACGAATATTGTGCAGTCTTTTTTGTGGGATGGAGATGTATGTAAATGTTGTCCTGGACATTTCAGGTGTCCCTCTTCATCGGATTCCCAAGTGATTCCACCCAGAACAGATTGGGCGATAGAACGCCTGCTCTCGAAGTCCTCACAACTATCAGGATTCCAGTCCAGCTTAGTAAGTGATGTTCGGTTTAAATCAACCTTCATAGGTTTTACCTCCAGAGTCCAAACCATTCAAATACCCTATCAGTGAATCGAAAACGATGAAGC
>JASMLX010000256.1 GCA_030748495.1 Candidatus Poribacteria bacterium
CAGGAAAGCCATGGCAGATAGTACATTGGAAAATTATACACACATCAACCTGTCATATAAGCACCAGGTTGTTTGTACCAAAAAATAAGATATGGAACACAGTGATATTTCGGTTGGACTCGATATAGGCACCACTAAAATTGTGGCCATGATCGGTCGTAGCAATGACTATGGTAAGATTGAACTACTGGGTATTGGGAAATCCAAAAGCCTGGGTGTTCACCGTGGTGTTGTCAACAACATAACCCAAACGATTCAGTCTATTCAAATGGCGGTGGATGAGGCCATTGCTGTTTCTGGGATTAATATTAAGGAGGCCGTTGTGGGCATAGCCGGACAACATATCAGAAGTCTCCAGCACAGCGATTACATTACCCGGCCCAATGCCGAGGAAGTCATCGGCGAAACAGATCTTGAAAAGCTGGAGAAGCAGGTGTACAAACTGGTCATGCTTCCCGGTGAGGAAATCATCCATGTATTGCCCCAGGAGTTCAAAGTAGACGGACAGGCAGAGATTATGGAGCCCGTTGGTATGTACGGTGGGCGGCTAGAGGCCAATTTCCACGTGGTGGTCGGACAGGTTTCTTCTATTAAAAATATTGGCCGCTGTATCAAAAGCGCCGGTCTTGATCTGGCAGGTATTACCCTAGAGCCCCTGGCTTCTGCAGAAGCGGTGTTGAGCAATGAAGAAAAAGAGGCTGGTGTTGCCCTGATCGATATTGGGGGAGGCACCACAGACCTGGCTATTTTTAAGAACGGTATCATCCGCCATACAGCCGTCATCCCCTTTGGTGGCAATGTCATTACAGAAGATATCAAGGAGGGTTGTTCCATCATTGAAAAGCAGGCAGAACTGCTTAAAACGAAGTTTGGATCGGCCTGGCCAGGAGAAAATAAAGACAATGAGATTGTCTCTATTCCGGGGTTGCGTGGGAGAGATCCCAAGGAGATTACCCTTAAGAATTTGTCGCGAATCATCCACGCACGTGTTGTGGAGATCATCGAGCAGGTTTTTTCCGAGATTAAGAATTACGGGCATGAAGAATCCAAGAAAAAGCTGATTGCGGGTATTGTGCTGACTGGTGGCGGTGCCCAGCTTAAGCACCTTAAACAGCTGGTCGAATACATCACCGGTATGGATACCAGGATCGGTTATCCAAATGAGAACCTCGCGGGTGATTCAGATGAGCAACTGTCCAGCCCCCAATACGCCACAGCGGTCGGTTTGCTGATGAACGGTCTCAACAAGGTAGCCAAGCGGAAAACCCAGGAAACGGCTGCCGTTGAACAGGAGGAAAGCCCTGAAACGGTTGAGACTCCCAAACCCAAGCGGTCGATCTTTGAAAGATGGGCAACGACCTTTAAAGATTTTTTAGACAATGCAGAATAAACCAACTAAAAAGACCTATTAATAACCGAATTATGAGCAATTCAGAATTTAGCAATATTTCATTCGATTTACCCAAAAATCAGTCCAATGTAATCAAAGTCATCGGTGTTGGTGGCGGCGGCAGCAACGCTGTCAACCACATGTATGCCCAGGGAATTAAGGGCGTGGATTTTGTGGTTTGTAATACAGATGCACAAGCCCTTCAAAACAGCCCGATTCCGACCAAAATTCAACTAGGTGTCTCTTTGACAGAAGGTCTGGGGGCAGGGGCCAATCCAGAGATTGGTCAGCGGGCGGCAGAAGAGAGCATCGAGCAGATCAAAGAAATGTTGTCGAGCAATTCAAAAATGGTCTTTATCACTGTCGGTATGGGAGGTGGTACAGGAACGGGCGCGGCCCCCATCATTGCCGAGGTGGCGAGAAACCTCGACTTACTCACCATCGGAATTGTGACGACGCCCTTTTTGTTTGAAGGAAAGATGCGGAATGAGCAGGCGCAGAAAGGCATCGAAAAATTACGGGAATACGTCGATTCGTTGGTGGTCATCAACAATAATAAGCTAAGAGAAGTATATGGCAACCTCGGCTTTAAGGCCGGCTTTTCCAAGGCCGATGAGGTATTGTCTACGGCTGCCCGGGGCATTGCGGAAGTTATTACCCATCATTATACCCAGAATATTGACCTAAAGGATGCCAAAACAGTCTTGTCTAACAGTGGAACGGCCATTATGGGCTCTGCTACAGCATCTGGGGTAAACCGTTCGGAAGAAGCCATTTCAAAGGCCCTGGACTCCCCCTTGTTAAACGACAACAAGATCACAGGAGCCAAGAATGTATTGTTGCTGATTGTGTCTGGTGCCGAGGAGATAACGATCGATGAGATTGGTGAAATCAATGACTATATCCAGTCAGAAGCCAAATCCAATGTCAATATCATCATGGGTGTTGGAGAAGACGAATCCCTGGGAAATTCGGTTGCGGTAACTGTAATTGCCACAGGTTTTAACAAAGACCAGCAGCATGAAATTTCCAACACGGAAGCCAAGAAGATCATTCATACCCTCGGTGATGAACAAGAGGCCAGTTATGATTTTACGGAAAATAGCATTGTGGAATCCAGTAAAGAAGCCCCACTTTCAGCAGCGCCCACACCGGTCGCTGTAGAAGAAACACCTTCCAAGGTTGTCTATGAGCTGGGCGAAGATACCGAACAGGCATCTGACTTGGTGCCTAGTACTCAATTTATCAAAAACCTGGAAGTTATATATGATGAGATTGGCCTGGAAAACATCCCTCCGGAAGATTTTGTGATTACACAGGCAGCATTAGAAACCCCCTTAGCGGAAATACCTGAGGAGTCAGAGGAATCACAGATATCACTTACTTTTGACCTGCCTTTACAGGAAGTGGAGACCCCCGTCGCTGAAGTAGTGCCGGATCCGGTTGAACACCAAGATATTGAAGTGGTCGACTACCAGCAGGTAGCCACTGAAAAGAAGGTAGAGGAGCAGGTTTATTTCACCCTGGAGGAATATACCGAGCTGGAAGATTCCCTGGTCCAGGCTACTGAGCATACTGAGCAGCCGGGCCCTAAAGAACCAGACAACAACCTTCAGTTTACCCTGCGTTCTGAAGCACCGCCCGCTACAGAACCACCGGTTAACATTGAGGAAACACCGGTAATAGACCACAAGGAAATCTCTCCTTTGGACTTGACAATCTCCGAATTACAAGCCAAAGCTACGGAGCGGCGGGAGAAATTAAAGACCTTTAACTACCGTTTTAATAACCAGGTGAAAAGGAATATTGACGAGATTGAAAAAGAGCCGGCCTATAAACGAATGGGCCTTGCCTTGGACGAGACAGATCATTCCTCTGAAAACAGTCAGTCGAGAACCACCTTGGATCTTGATGACAACGACGACCTGCGTTTGCGCAGTAACAATTCGTTCCTGCACGACAATGTAGACTGAACTTATCCGCGTTTTTAACCGACATTTTTACCCGAAATTCTTTGCGATTAGCGAATCATTTCGGGTTCTTTTTTTTATCTTCGCAGCATCAATCACAGCGATATGTCTTTGCAGGAAAAGATTACGGCCCAGATAAAAACGGCCATGCGTGCCAAGGATACGGTTGCCCTGACTTCTTTACGGGCGATCAAGTCGGCCATCTTACTGTCGCAGACCCAGCGAGGGGCTGCCAAAGCACTGACAACTGCTGATGAGATTGCTTTGCTACAGCGTTTGGTAAAACAGCGCAAGGAAAGTGCCGCTATCTACCAGGCGCAGGGCAGGGAAGACCTGGCCATGCCTGAGTTGGAACAGGTGGAAGTCATTTCCCAGTTCCTGCCGACCCAGTTGTCAGCACCGGCCCTTCGCGAAGCCCTTAGCGGTGTGATAGACCGCTTGGGAGCCTCTGGAATGAAGGACATGGGAAGGGTGATGGGTCAGGCATCCAAAGAACTGGCTGGCAAAGCAGATGGGAAAAGCATTTCCCGTATAGTAAAAGAACTATTAGGCAACTAATTGGCCTCGTGGCGCAACTGAATAGCGCACTGGATTTCGGCTCCAGCGGTTGCAGGTTTGAATCCTGCCGGGGTCACGAATAAATCAAAAAGCAAGCTACAT
>JASMLX010000257.1 GCA_030748495.1 Candidatus Poribacteria bacterium
CGTTTTCTGTATCGTTTTCCTTGGCTTCTCAGTTGCTTATAGAGAACTCCACCTTTCCTCTTGTCTGCCCAGATGTGCCGGTAGATGGTCTCATGACTGATCTCAACGCCGAGCTCCAGTTTGAGCCTGCCTGAGATCTGCTCTGGGCTAAGGTAGTCCATCAGCAGGGTCTTGATCCTGCTGCACATGGCACCGTCGAGCTTGATCTTCTTTTTGCCTCCTCTCCTCCGCCTGTCTGTTCGCTTGACCGCCAAACTACCTCTATACCCTTTGGCATCGCTGTTGCGAGCCAACTCCCTGCTGATTGTGCTGGGAGATCGCCCCAATGAGCGCGCAATCTCTGTTTGCGAAAATCCCTCTCTCTTCAATGCCTCGATCTGGTATCGTTCTCTATCTGTCAGTTGCAGATCTGCCAGGTGTCTTCTCCGAATTTAGCGGTTCATAGAGGTGCTGCATGTCTGCAGCTGACTCTATTGTCATCTTCTTTCGGAGAGAAAATCCAGATTCATAGGGTAACCCGCGTTCTGGCTATACCCCAATCCGGCTGTTGCGTTTATTATGTGAATCTACGTTTTTAATTGGCAATTCACGTCAGCGCCTCACTTAAACTCTATATTTAAAGGGGTAGAAAAACCGTTCATTATCGATTGTTTGCGTTGCAAATGAGTTCCGTACAAAACATATAAGATTGTCAGGGTGTTAAGGAACAAATACGATTTTAGTAAACTACCCGTGATTGACATTACTTGTCAAGAGTTTCTTTATCTTTTTGCAGCCAAGTTGTTACCTCAATAGGGGCAATGGGAGTGTAGAGTATAAAAACGCTTACTTGTTTATATCGTATTCATAGTATCATGACACATAATAATACAAAAGCATCCCATTATGAATACAGGTCAGCCAAATGAAATTACAGGCTTCTTAAGAAGAACATTTCCACAGAACCTTTTTGAGTTGAATGTAACCGCCTCAAAACAGAAAATAGATCTGGCAGAAAAATCATGTTACATCAACAAGCCGATAGGAAGTTCCAAAACCGTTTGTGTAAGAATCGTAAGTGTACAATTTGAATAAATCCTGTTCTAGTTGAAGAAGGTAGGTTATAATACGAGGGTTAAAGATAAAGGACGGAAACTTCTGTGATTGAATCAGCCAACTTTGACACGTTTAGTCAAGCCGTAACACAGGTAGGCCAAAAAGGTCTGGATGCGGCTAATCGAGCTATTTCCACCCCTAAGGCCGGAGGCTCAAAGTCACACGGTCTAACGCAGATCAGCCAAATTAAAACCGCTGGCTCCCAGATAAAGGCGACGAAGAGTATGGCCAGTGCAGAGATGAAAATGGCCACTGCTCAGAGTGTCAGCCAATCTGTTTCGACCAATGGCGGCAGTCAATCTGGTGGGGGATTAATCGTAGACAGCAGCCGCTAACCGATAGATCTCACAAACGCAGAAACGTTACCCTGTAGCTGGTAATTCGCTTTTTGAAGCTGTTTCTGATCGGCCAGACATGATGCCTGGTTTTCTACCATAGCATTTGGCTGATCTAAGGCCGGTTTGGTGCTCCTCTCTAGAGCCGGTCAATAGCTATTCTATCCCACTGCCTCTTTAAAACTACCTCTACTGTTTTTTAGATTCGAAGGTTTTCTTTTCGTTACCGGTTTGCACCGCAATAGCTGTCGCCTCGTCCTTTAGCCTCTGCTACTGATTAAGCGACTCGCTACCAATCGCGTCTTCTCACTCTTCTGCCTTCTTCCAATTGGAAACTCTGGATATTGCCAATATCAGATAATTAAAGGCAGTCCTGTTTGCCACTTGCCGTATAATTCATTTCATTCTTTCTAACAGTGCCAATCGGTCTAACCGTACCAAATGTAGGTTGGAACTTTCCATACTGTTCCTGCGATACTGATGCCGCTATCCGCAACGAATTCGCCTAAAAGCAGGCCTAAAAATAGCGGTGTTGTTCGGCGATAAAGACCCAATCCGCCATACCTGAGTATAAAGGCTTTAATTGCCCAACTTAAGAAGATCGAAAACCAAAATGGGTTCATTGCCCAGCTACTCGAGACCACAAAGCCGACAGGGCTCAGTGGGAACCAGATGAAGTTCCTACGGAAACTGGATAAAACTCCCGCCGATATTCCACCAAAGCAGAAAGCTGAAGCGTAAGGAAAGATATTTTCGGTTGGGATGGTTAACCAGGAGGTAAGTCGATTGAATGTTTCGTAAGCCGGCCATAGTTTCCCCGCATTGCCATGATCGTATGCGGCATGAAGGTGAGCCCAAAACCCGCTAATACTACCAAGGACGACGGCAGACAAGATATATGCCGACATTTGGAAGGGGGATATCTCAATTCGTTCACCAAGTTTGAATCCTTCCAAAACGCAGGGCATTGGATGGCTCCGATAAGCGCGGTTGAAGTACCAAAAGAGCGAAATAATTGTCAGATCTGCTGGCCTGAATCGCTTACTGCCCAGACCGGCGACCATCATCCTTCCAGGGCCTGAGAAGTGGAGGTCGTGTACAGGTGACCCAAGTTCAGCTCGGATTCGACCGATGGCAATGGAAATAAGAAAGTAGATAACGAAAAAAATAAGAATCGACTTTACACCCATCCCGGTGAAAAGGCAGAAGGTCGTGATACCAATCAAACCGATAGCCAAAATAGCCAGAGACAGTCGACCGACCGGCCTTTCCCGTGTTAACTGGGGTGTGGATTCTGGTCGGTGGCGAGAATTCATCTGCAATGGATTAGATCTGGCTGGATGAGGTTTAGCCAGATTTTGACCCACATACTTGTAGGAAGCCCACAAAGCCGTAATCGCAAAACCGACGTAGGCGCCTGTGGTTTGTTCGTCAATATACGGAAATTCATTTCTCATCCCTAAGAATGCGGCCCCTACTTTTTCTAATTTCCAAAAAAAGTAGAAGAACCAACAAGAAAAAGAGATATCGATCGGTATAAAAAAACTGAGACCGATAGCGAATGGATGGACGGCAATTGGTAACCAACCCATCGCGTTCCAGGGCGGTTGGGTTAGATACTGTCCGAGGTTTACCGGTTTACCAAGCGTTGGGAGAAAAGGTAGGAAAAAGTGTAAGCCGTTGAAAAAACCCATTGAAGCACCGATGATAAATCCAACCCACATCAATCGATTATTCCAAAAATTGTTTTGTACCATCCGGAGTGGTAGCTGAATTACAGGGTAACTTAACTTCTCTCTTGAAACCCACCGAGAACTGAGTGCTAATGTCAGTCCTAACATAACCAAAACCAGGCAGATGGTAAAGGCCGACCAAATGAGGGCAGGATAGAGCCAGGCCGTGAGGTGCGGTTTTAGGTACAATGAAGATTCGCCCTGAATATAGTTTTCCAAAACCAATTTGTCCGAAACCAACAGCCAGGATGGAATATGTCTCATGAACAGTGCTTGCCAGTCGTTCTCCGCTGTTGCTAAAGCGTGTGGGCCAATAATGACGGAACCGATCAGTTGTAGCATATCCAGCCCATTAATTGCGGATGAGATAGTCAACATGATGTAAATAGCCAGCAGGTCTTTGGTCGAAAAAATGGGCTTTGCAAAAATTGACCGACTACTTTGATTCAAAAATGTCAGCAGGAATAGGAAGAAGATCGTGTTGAAAAAGAGAGATACCGTAGTCGGATACCCGGCGTTCCAGAGCGAGGCCGTCATCAGCCAAAGGGAGTTGATGGGAATTAGTATAAAGGTGACGATCAGTACCCGAAGTCGCATATTTGAAATGAGATAGTGGGAAGGACGATGAAAGTAAAAGCTAGACGATAGTGAGATAGGTGGCGAAGATGGGACCCACCTCGAGAAAGTCCTCGTAGGCGGTCGGTGGGCTGATCGACATTTTTTCCTTTAGTTCCTAGTTGGTCTCTGACGGCACAATCATTCCCCTCTGCCTGAAGAGCGGATAGCGGCTTCCTCTC
>JASMLX010000258.1 GCA_030748495.1 Candidatus Poribacteria bacterium
TCAGTATCTAAATCTTACCAAGAGATGAAAAATGTCAGTGTTACAAGACCCCCAACCAATCGAAAACGATTTAAAAAACTGTAAGTATTGCAATTATCATCCAGTTACAAAAAACTCTGCGTCTTGTCCCAAATGTGGTGGGAAAAAGCCATACCCAAAGGAAGAAGGCCCACCTTGGTATCATGACAAGGACTATATCGCAATCATCACCCTTATAATTATATACATTTTGCTGGGATACTTTTTGTGGGATGGATTGTCAGCGTGGGTGAAATACTTACTAGCCGCTTGGAGAGGCGAAGTGCCGAACTCCGATTGAAAGGCGAGGGTTTTTGCATCGGTTGAAGGCCGTATTCGTGGCTGATCGACCAGTGGTAAAGGTCACTCCTTCGTCGCTTGTAAAGACCGCACTTCGTGCGGCCAAGGGTAATTACTTCGACCCTGACGCAACACATCGAAACCCGTAGGTGTGGTACCTATCATCCGGATTGCTGTAGCCGCGGTAAGCTACGCGCAGGGTGTCAGAAATGTAGTACCAATCACCACCCCGCAACCCCCGAGATACGCCTGTGCTTGACCCAAGCGGGTTCTTAGTGGGAGAGTTATTGTAGTAATCCTTATCATACCAATCCTGACACCATTCCCAAACATTACCTGCCATATCATACAATCCATACCCATTAGCGGGGTAATTACCTGCTATCGTCGTTTTTCTGATATTTTTGCCATAGTTTGCCTTCTCTGCTGTTGCTGCTTCATCTCCCCAGGGATAGCGCTTTCCTGTTAGTCCACCTCTAGCGGCATACTCCCATTCCGCTTCTGTCGGTAATTTTTTCCCAGCCCACTTGGCATAAGCCGTTGCATCATTCCAACTGACATATACCATTGGATAATCGTCGCCCGGCGAAAACTTGGCTACATCATCCCAATTGCCACCATATTTATAACCGCTCTGATTGACAAACTCTCTAAACTGTCCCACCGTCACTTCATGGACATCCATGTAGAAAGCATCCAGTTCTACTGTATGTACTGGCAAGGCACTGCCCATATTGTCATGGTGATCCCCCATTTCAAATAAGCCTGCTGGAATCAACACCATCTCTTTACCATCTTTCTTCCAGATGATCTCCTTCTCAGGGCCAGTATCAGCGACCTCATCTTTAACTTCATTAGCAGACTCATCCCCACATCCAACCAACACCAACACCAACAATACCAAACTTAGCTTTCGCATCACATCCTCCTCCAATAGGTTCAAACCCTTACCACTACTGAGCCCCACAGTCTACTGTGACTCTGGTTTCTCACTCTAACCCGTTGCATTATATGTATTTGATTTATTGAAACATGCGTATCAACAAAACCACCCTTATTCTCGCACACTAAGTTAATCGAAACAAACCACCAATATTGAGCCAAAACCGTAGCAAAAGACTGTTCTAATAAAACAAACACCATTTCGACCAGATGTTGATGAGTTAGCTAAAACACCTAGCTACCTGTTCTCTCAAATATAGCCAAAGATCGTTCCCGTTCCTTTTCCTCGGCTAAAATCCCCTCAGAGGTAGTTGGTCCGGTTGGCCGGTAGCTCTCAAAGGCTTTATCCGAATAAAGGCATCCAGTACCTTTCAGGACAAAAATTGCGGCATCTTGCGCGATTTTGTGGTCCTCAATATTTAGCCAAGTTCTCTTCGATAACCTGAATAGCTTCACCGATACAATATCTAATCTTGTCCTCGTGTTGCTCCCAATTCTCTATCCGTTTCTTATTCAGAAAAGCTTTAAAATCTGGGTTCTGATTTTTCCACTTAGAAATAGTTTGCCTCGCCACACCAACCGCTTTCCCCACCTCTTCATCTTTTCGACCGAGGAGAATTAACCAAATGGCTTGTTCTTGCTGTTCCGTCAACTTCGTTTTACTGTCTTGATTAGTCATCTTTGGTCTCCGTTTCCGTTGTGGTTTCCATTCCCGTTATAGCTTCCATTTACTGCTAATTGCTCCAAATTCATTGTAAATTCGTTAATTAAGTTTGTATGGGTTCTCGACAAATAATCGTCTTTAAGTCCCTGATACAAGGATTCAAAGCCGATCTCGTGCCGATAAAAGCCCAATGAGCAACACTGTTGAATTAACACATCAATACGTTCCTCCGAATCCAACTCCTCAAAAGCCTCAATATTTAGGCAAGGTGGGCGTTTGATGAAGTCTGACATCCTAACCTCTACCCCTAGTTGATCGGGTTTCAGATCTTGAATATGGGGTTCGGATGCATCTCCCCCCCCTGTGTCTACCTTCTCTTCAACCTCAGCTGTTGAAGCCGTTTGGGGTTTGTCGTCTTGCGCTGGTGGTGCGGTTGGTTCTTTAGCTTCTTCTGATAACTGGTTTTTTGAAGTATTTGTTGTCACGGGAGGGGGGGTTAAATCTTCATTCTTGCTCATTCTGGAGGGTACGGAGGCAGAATTACACTCCACGTAAGAATCATTTTCTTGGAGTTTATGCTTTTTACCCTCCAGACCCTCCAAATCCCATCGCTGGTAGCTTTCGCTCAAGCTAATCCCATGCCAAAACATGCACCCATTCTTGGTCTTTTCAAAGTTCTTCCTCAACAATTCGGTTGAGAATTGCTTATTCCCGTGCTTGAACTCGCCAATGGTCTCAGCCCATTTTTCGTAGGCTTGATACAACCGACTAGATTTGATTTTGGAGTGCGGGTTAGAGGTATCGCAACAATCGTCAATGAATCGGCCTATAAGGTCGAACTCTTCTCGATATTCCTTACTAGCTATCGTCACTGCTTCAGGTTCGACAATACCCTTACAATAAGATCTGACAGCCCCATCTACCAACCAAGCCAAAATACCTTGATGTTCAAGCTTCAACTTTTTGGGTAGATGCTTGTCACGTCGATCCCCGCTAAATTGTTGCGTGAAGGGGATTAGCTTGACCCGTCTCCAGATCCCATCGTCAGTGTTGCGGATGGTGGGCTTGTTGTTGACGCAGACAAAATAAGTTTGGGTCGGGGCGAACTCGAACATGTCGCCCCGCATGAATCGAGCTTTCAACTTATCTGAACCGGTCAACCGTTTGACCTTGCCTTCGTCCATAACGCCCCCAAATTCTGAACCCACCACTAGACGTGCGCCTTGAAGGTCAGCAATTTCAGTTGGATGTTCCCGCTGATGTTTGGCTACGAAAAAATCATCGGCTACGGTCTTGCCATAATCGCCCAGGGCATCCAAAATAGCCTCGCAGAATGTTGATTTCCCATTGGCTCCCATGCCATATAGCATGAACAAGGATTGCTCATCAGTAGAACCGTTACAGGCATAGCCCATCGCCAATTGAAGATATTCCACCATTTCGGCATCATGGCCCATGATCTCATCAACAAACTTCGTCCACAACTCAGATTTGGCTTCGGGTTCGTAGTCGTGCGGGATCATTTGGGTGATGTAATCGCTTCGGTCATGTGGTTTCTGTTCTCCGGTTTTTAGGTCAACCGTGCAGTTCTGGAAATTGAGGAGATAGACATCCTTATCAAGCTCGGCTGATTCGATCATCAAATCCCGCTTGATGTAGTCTAATACGGCTCGTTGACGGTGAATACTGGCGAACTTAGTGGCTCGGTCAATCAACTTCTTCAAGTCTTTAAAATCGGCATCTTTGGCTAGGAAAATGTCATCTTTCAATTCCTTGACCAGATCGTTGAGCTTCTGAAAAACCTTCTGATCCTTGCTCATTTTCCAATGTCCATTGTTCCATACAAAGAACCGTTCCATGTCGCCACACCACCGAATATCTTGACCGAATCGTTTGAGCACCATTTGGGCGTAATAATGGTCTGATCCCATCAAGTAATCTTTGGGCATTTCAAAGGCGGTCGGAGCTGAGGCGGGAGTTGTGGTCTTGGTTTTAGCGGTGTAGACATCGGAAG
>JASMLX010000259.1 GCA_030748495.1 Candidatus Poribacteria bacterium
GTTTTACCTGTTGAATATCCACCGCCTGGTGAACAACCTGATACTCGTGATCAAATAAAATCAAACTCAGTTTGGCTTCACCTGGCTGGCGTTGCTGGGCAGCCAGAAAAGTATTAAAGCCACCAATAGCATCATCCAAGATGGATTGCATGGAACCAGAGCGATCGACAATACTGACAATTTCAGTTAAACCTTCTTTCATTACTAACTCCTATTTATTGTTCTGACTAGGCTAAGTGGTAGAGTTAGTCGGCCATGGTCTCCATCTGCTGTTTGACAGCCAGTTGCTCTCACCATATAGACTTTTCACTCGTTCTCTCAGAGACTAGGACCAACTGATACTAGTTGAAAGTAAGTCTCTCTTGGCTCTGACTTTTGATAATGTCCGCTGTGGTAATGGGATAGTCTTTGAGCATCTTTGACAACCACTTGCGGTCTTGCAAATCTACTTGGTTCGCCCGTGACAATTGCTGAGCTTCTTTTGTGAATTGATGGTTACTGACTAAAGCAGTACTGCAGTCAAACCCTAGTTTTTCTTGGTAATAGGTACGGGCAGCGGTAACTTCTTGAACTCCTTTTACTCCGACTCCCCTGTTTCGGTCTCTGGTATGCTTGCACTGTATTAGGAGTCCACTCCCCTGATCTAGCGGTTCTACTACAACATCCACCCCTTTGTCGATTTTAGGTGTTAACTGGCTGTGACAGCCTGTCTTTTGGTAAATGGCACCTATTAGTGCCTCAAAGATTAAAGGCTGCATCATATCAACATCATCGATCTTGATTAAGGTTGATGGCGCTGCTTTCCCCGGGACTTGGGAGATGACGGTTTCCCAGAGATCAGTAGGAGTTACCTCCGTCCGCTCTGTTGGATAAAGAATGTCGTTAGACAACTTCCGTTTCTTCTCTAGAAGATCATTTAAAACTAAATCGAAGGTCCGAATTTCTTGGTCAACGGCCATCGGAATGTAAATATGGACGTCTCGGGTCTGGCCAACTCGATGCACTCTGTCGCTGGCTTGATCTTCCTTGGCAGGATTCCACCATCGGCTATAGTGGATGACATGATTGGCCTCAGTGATGTTAAGGCCAACTCCCGCCGCTTTGGGAGACATTACAATCGCATTAAAGCCCTTTTGTTGTTGGAAATCATCAATCACCTGCTGCCGACTCTGCTTCATGGATTGCTGGCTTGTAATATTGGTGGGCGTATCTCCATTGACAATAGCGACTTTGGCTAACCCGAATACTTGCTCCACCACCTTCTTCAGTAGGTGTTGTGTTAGTCGTCGGTCAGAGAAGAGGATTACTTTCTGATCTAAATTAACGATCTTCTCTATAATTTTGACAGTTGCTGACAGTTTGGCCGACTGTTCTATCAGTGTATTGACGGGTATTTGTTCCCATTGGCTGTCATACAATTTGGGATGATCACTGATCAACTTCAAATCGCTCAGTGCGGCTAGCATCCGTTTTTTGCCTTCTTGATTAGCCGTCCCCTGAACAGATTCCAGGCAGCCATAATAGGATTCTAACTGAATGGGCGGCATTTGGGTAGAATGGTAGGCTATCTGTTTCGGTGGCAGATCCTCTAATACATCTTCCTTGAGACGTCTTTTTAGATAATCGCCCAGGTGATTGCGCAGTTTTTTGGCTAGGGATCTAATCTCAGTCTCTGAATAATACTTAAGAGGCGCCTGGTATTCAGCAGCAAATTCCTTAGCGCTACCCAGATGTCCCGGGACGAAAAAATCGGTAATACACCACAGGTCAACCATCGAATTCTCGATTGGCGTCCCTGTGCAAGCGATGCGAAAGTCAGATTGCATTGCCTTGACTGCATTTGTTACTAATGTGCTGGGTGATTTAACATACTGGGCTTCATCTAAAACAATTACTGACCATTGAACTTGGGCTAAATCCAATTGGTAGTCCCGAACAGTTTCGTAATTAGTCAGAATAGTGTTGGCTTTCTGAATCTGTGGAATGTCCAAGCTTCCTCGTTTACGTCTGAGTTCTGCTAACCGTTCTGCACCTTGGATAACTGGGATTGGTATTTTTTCTGCGTGTTCAGGTGGTAACTTTAAATTCTGCAGGATTTTGCCGTGCAGGGTCAGTATTTTTAAATCCTGTGGACTAAAGAACTTGGCATATTCGGAGGCCCAATTCTCGAGTAGAACAACGGGGGCAACAATCAGAAAGGGCTTTGTTTCTTCACTTTTGAGACGAAATTGGTGATGGTACCAAACCAAAAATGACAGGATTTGTAACGTTTTACCTAGCCCCATTTGGTCAGCTAAAAGTCCACCGGTATACGTCTCCGAGCAAAGCTGTTGCAACCAAGCGATTCCTTCTTCTTGATGTGTTAGAAACTTGATATTTGGACTAATATTAGGTACTGCCTGCAACTGGTAGCGTAAGGGTCGGCCAGGTTTGAGGAGTGAAACATAGTCTTCTTCCTCTTCATTGCTAGTAGCAATCGGAGCTAAGACTCCTCCATTTTCTTTTTCATGACTAACGGTTTTATCGGATGGCTTTTTCCGCTGTTCTCCCAGGTCTGAGTCTGGCAACCATTCACTTGTATAAGGGGATGAAAAGTGAAAGCCCTGTTTTTGAAAAATGCCGATCTCTTGAACTCGTTGACTAAAAGAGTAACCTTCAGGTGTATTTTCTAGGTCAAATATTTCAGGATCAAAGTAGGCTTGAGGGGCTTTAAATATTTCAACAAACTCTTCCTCTGATACTTGTTGCAGCTTTTTAGTTTGGGCTAACGACTCTTGTTGTTTTGGTCGTAGTACTACCCGTGTACGCCCCTGGTCTTCACGCCGAATATTATAAATAGACTGTACATCCTCTTGCTTAGTGTATTCTTGCTGGAATTGATCCTGGTCCAATTCCATGCCGTCAGCGACGGGAACCGGCAAAATTTCTATCTTATTTTCTGTCTCCGATAGTTTGAGCTGAATTTTCTGTGGGGTGAAGACCTCCTCTGAATTCAGATATTGGTCAAGATCTGCACCGGTTTCTTTTGCCAATCCTTTTATATTAGCAAACTCTAACAATGTATCGGGGAGGTTCTTTGAAGGACTAACTTTCTGGTTAAAATCGTCGATGGCTTCCAAGAGTGCGTACTGCCCACCTGAGAGGAGATAGCATATTTCACTACCCAGACGCAGTAAGCTGCCATTTCTTTCCGGGTGGATCTGTCTTCCATCTACTCTATAGAAGCGATAAATATATTTGAAGTTATCTAAATTAAATGCGCTATGGGAAAGAATTTCGATGGTATAAGGATACGGTTCCGGCAGACCTATCAAGTCGAGTTCAGGTATGGCTAACTGCGAGTCCTCATCTTCTCCGCTTAACAAATTAGCCAGCTGTTTGTATCGCAACAGAACTCCTGTCTCCGTTAATTCAGCTTGACCGTTATCTAAGAGTTCTTGTAAGAGAAACAGTTGGCTTTGAGCTTGATAATCCTCTATAGACAGGCCTGACTGGTGCGTTTCAAATGTTTGCCCCCTAGGAAATTCAAACAGAAATCCACCATTCGTTTCTACCCACGGTAAACAGCTATCAACCTCGGCTTTTTTTGCTTTATCTTTGAACCACTTCATCTCATTTGATCTTTATGACGTCTAATCCAATCCTGACACACAGCGGAATCCGTAGAGGAAGTGCCTAGCATCCGGACGGCTATTGACGCGGTGAGACACGCGTAGTAGGTGGGCATTGTTGCTCCAAGAACCACCACGCAACACTCGCCTGCTACCACCAGCTGCTCCCTTTGGGCTTCTAGCCGGTGATTTGCTGTAATAGTCTGAGCCATACCAATCAGCACACCACTCCCAAACATTACCAGCCATATCATACAGTCCGTAGCCATTGGTCTCGAAACTTTCTACCGGGGAACATTTACTCCATTTGTCCTTACTA